>CANQKY010000019.1 GCA_947624575.1 uncultured Clostridia bacterium | reverse complement strand
CCCCCTCCCTTTGACAAGGGAGGCACTGGCGACCAAATGAATTTTACCGAAAATATGGAAAAAGGAAGGCTGGCAAAAGCCTTCCTTTACCTTATTTCAAACCCATAAACCGCCGTCTTTGTCAAAACCTCCCTTGTTAAAGGGAGGGGGACCGCGCAAAGCGCGGTGGAGGGATTCAAAAAACTTGCTTCCTGAAAACCACTGTCTTACAGCAGACGCTCTTTCTTTGTTGAACCCGAAAGCACGGTAACGACCCACAAGAGAGGAAAGTCTTTTTCAGAAAAAGATTTTCCTCTCTTGGCTCTCTTTAGAAAAACGTTCGGTTGCTGGTATCGCGGTGGGAACCGGAAGCGTGCCTGTATGCAGCACAGTGCAAAACAGAAATAAAGCACACCACTTTCAAAAAGTATATTTTTTATTAAAATAAATTTTTCGTGCCATTTTATAAAAGAATGATATAATATTCAAAAACATAATTATAGAGGAATTGAAAAGAAATGAAAAAATATGTTGTTATATTCTTATTTGCAAAAGATTATAAAAAAGTGCTAATGATTAAAAGAAATAAACCGCCTTATAAAGATTGTTGGAATGGAATTGGTGGGAAAATAGAGGAAAATGAAACTGAAATACAAGCTGCAATAAGAGAATGCTATGAGGAAACAGGAATAAAATTACATAATCCCAAATTATTTATAACATGTATTTATCATAAAACAAATGAAATGAAGGAAGAAACAACATTAAGTGTTTTATATGATTTTGTAGATGAGGTTTCTGTAAAGCCAAATTATGAAGGAATATACGAATGGAAAGATATTTCATTTGCTTTAGATTTTCATAATAAAGAGTTGGCGGGGCTTGCTAATATAAGTCAATTTGTAAAAGAAATTTTTGATATTGAAGGAATTAAAAAATTTTATGATTAAGAGGATTTCAAATACTAACAATTGGTCTTTATAAAGGGCATCAAAAAATCAACCTTTTACAGTTGATTTCATCGCTTTTGCTCCACACGCTTCCGAGTGTTCGGAAGCGTGTTTTTGTTCTGTTCGCCGAAATTTGGGGCGGCTTTTTTTCTTTTTTGGACAAAATACAGAAAATGGAACGGATTTTGAACTCGCCCTTGACTTCCAAGCCGGATTTGTGCTAAGATTTATTATGTATCATAATGGGTGAATGTGCCCTCAAAACAGGGCAAATTTCCCCCATGATAGCAAAAAATGAAGCAGTTTTTGCACGGAATGCACAATCAAATCTTTGGCTTTCCTCTGCATTTCGTAGGATTGCATAAAATTGCAGAACGGGAGTGATCTGGCTGATGAATGTAAAAGAAGTCAAGCTCGGAAAAGTGGTGCGGAAGAGCTTCTCGAAGATCGACGAGGTTTTGGAGATGCCCAACCTCATCGAGGTGCAGAAGCAGTCTTACGACTGGTTTCTGAAGCATGGGCTTAAGGAGGTGCTGGAGGAGGTGTCCGGCATCACCGATTACAACGCCAATCTGGTGCTGGATTTCATCGACTACCGGCTGGACGACGAGCCGAAGTATTCGGTGGAGGAGTGCAAGTCGCGGGACGTGACCTATGCCGCACCGCTTCGGGTGACCGCCCGTCTGCTCAATAAGGAGACCGGCGAGGTCAAGGAGCAGGAGATTTTCATGGGCGATTTTCCGCTGATGACGCCCAGCGGCACCTTTGTCATCAACGGCGCGGAGCGGGTCATCGTCTCCCAGCTGGTGCGTTCCCCGGGCGTGTATTATGACGAGAGCTATGATAAGACCGGCAAAAAGCTGTTCACCTCGACCGTGATCCCCAACCGCGGCGCGTGGCTGGAGTATGAGACCGATTCGAGCGACACCTTCTATGTCCGAATCGATAAAAACCGGAAGATTCCCATCACCGTTTTTCTGCGGGCGCTGCTCTGCCTGCGGGACGATGCGCTGGGTGACGACGAGAATATGCTGACCGATGTGCGTGGTGTGGACAGTGATCTTCTTGCCATCTTCGGCGAGGACGAGCGGATCATCTCCACCATACAGAATAAGGATAGCACCCAAAACGGGGAGGAGGCACTGCTGGAGGTCTACCGGAAGCTCCGCCCCGGCGAGCCGCCGACGGTGGAGGGGTCTGCCACCCACCTGCGGAACCTGTTCTTCGATGATTATCGGTACGACCTGTCGAGGGTCGGCAGATATAAGTACAACAAAAAGCTGGCGATCGGCGCCCGTATTGCGGGATATACCCTGTCGCAGCCGGTGGTCAATCCGCTGACCGGCGAGGTGATGGCGGAATCGGGCGAGATGATCACCCGTGCGCTGGCGGATCAGATCGAGCGCGCCGGCGTGGACACCGTTTACCTGACGGTTGACGAGCGAGAGATCAAGGTGTTCTCCAACGGCATGGTCGATATCAACGATTATATCGACATCGACGCGGCGGAGTACGGCTTGAAGGAGCGGGTGCGCTTCTCGGTGCTCAAGGACATTCTGGATCATGCCGATTCGCCCGAAAAGGTGAAGGAGCAGGTGATCGCCCGCGCCCGTGAGCTGGCGCCCCGTCATATCACCAAGGACGATATTCTTGCTTCGGTCAATTATATGAACAATCTCGCCTATGGCGTGGGTCAGGTGGACGACATCGACCACCTCGGCAACCGCCGGATCCGTTCGGTCGGCGAGCTGCTGCAAAATCAGTTCCGGATCGGCTTTTCCCGCATGGAGCGGGTGATTCGGGAGCGTATGACGCTGCAGGCGCAGGATATGGACGTCATCACCCCGCAGGCGCTGATCAATATCCGTCCGGTGGTGGCGGCGATCAAGGAGTTCTTCGGCTCCTCGCCCCTCAGCCAGTTCATGGATCAGACGAATCCGCTGGCGGAGCTGACCCATAAGCGCCGCCTGTCTGCGCTGGGTCCGGGCGGTCTGTCCCGTGACCGCGCCGGATTTGAGGTGCGCGACGTGCATTACAGCCATTACGGCAGAATGTGCCCGATCGAGACGCCGGAAGGTCCGAACATCGGACTGATCTCCTATCTTGCCTCCTTTGCGCGGATCAATGAGTACGGTTTTATCGAAGCGCCCTATCGGAAGGTGGATAAAAAGACCGGTCGCGTGCTGGACGAGGTCCATTACATGACCGCTGATATGGAGGATAACTTCGTGGTCGCGCAGGCGAACGAGCCGCTGACCGATCGGAATACCTTTGCCCGCAACCGTGTCAACGCCCGCTATCGGGACGAGATTTTGGAGATTGATCGGGACAAGGTGGACTATATGGACGTGTCGCCGAAGATGATGGTGTCGGTGGCGACCGCCATGATTCCGTTCTTGGAGAACGACGACGCGAACCGCGCGCTGATGGGCGCGAACATGCAGCGGCAGGCGGTGCCGCTGATGAAAACCGAGGCGCCGATCGTTGGCACCGGTATCGAGTATAAGGCGGCGGTGGACTGCGGCGTTACCGTATTGGCGGAGCAATCCGGCACGGTGGAGCGGGTCAGCGCGGACGAGATCGTGATTCGGGACGATGCGGGCGAGCTGCACCCCTATCATCTGATCAAGTTCCTCCGCTCCAACTCCAGCACCTGCTGCAACCAGCGCCCGATCGTGAATGTGGGCGATAAGGTGGAGAAGGGCGAGGTCATCGCGGACGGACCCGCCACCTGCAACGGCGAGATCAGCCTCGGCAAGAACGCCCTGATCGGGTTCATGACATGGGAAGGCTATAACTACGAGGACGCCGTTTTGATCAACGAAAAGGTCGTGCGGGACGATGTGTTCACCTCGATCCATATCGAGGAGTACGAGCTGGAAGCGAGAGATACCAAGCTCGGCAGTGAGGAAATCACCCGCGATATCCCCAATGTGGGGGACGACGCACTGAAAGACCTGGACGAACGGGGCATCATTCGGATCGGCGCCGAGGTGCGTGCCGGTGATATTCTGGTCGGCAAGGTCACCCCGAAGGGCGAAACCGAGCTGACTGCCGAGGAACGGCTGCTCCGTGCGATCTTCGGTGAGAAGGCGCGGGAGGTGCGGGACACCTCGCTGCGCGTGCCGCACGGCGAGTACGGTACGATCGTAGACGTCAAGGTGTTCACCCGCGAGAACTTTGACGAGTTAAATCCCGGCGTGAATATGGTGGTGCGGTGCTATATCGCCCAGAAGCGGAAGATCAGCGTCGGCGATAAGATGGCGGGTCGCCACGGCAACAAGGGCGTGGTATCCCGTATCCTGCCGCAGGAGGATATGCCGTTTCTGCCGGACGGCACACCGCTTGATATCGTGCTCAACCCGCTGGGCGTGCCGTCCCGTATGAATATCGGGCAGGTGCTGGAGGTGCATCTCGGCTATGCCTGTAAGGCGCTGGGCTGGAAGATCATGACGCCGGTGTTCGACGGCGCGCATGAGGAGGATATTCGTGAGTGCCTGAAGATGGCGGGCTATGATGAGAACGGCAAGACCACCCTGATCGACGGGCGTACCGGTGAGCCGTTCGATAACCCCGTCACCGTCGGCATCATGTACTATCTCAAGCTGCATCATCTGGTGGACGATAAGATTCACGCCCGTTCCACCGGTCCCTATTCGCTGGTCACCCAGCAGCCGCTGGGCGGTAAAGCGCAGTTCGGCGGTCAGCGGTTCGGTGAAATGGAGGTCTGGGCGCTGGAAGCCTATGGCGCCGCCTACACCCTGCAGGAGATTTTGACCGTCAAGTCGGACGATGTGGTAGGTCGTGTCAAGACCTATGAGGCGATCGTCAAGGGGCAGAATGTCCCCGAGCCGGGCGTGCCGGAGTCCTTCAAGGTGCTGATTAAGGAGTTGCAGTCGCTGGGACTGGACGTCAAGGTGCTGGATCAGAACAATGAGGAAATCGATCTGGTGCAGTCGTTTGACGATGAGGATATTTCGTTCCGCCGCGCCGAGGAGGAGCCTGTCTTTGACGAACGCTCGGTTGAGGTGGAAGATGAGCTGTCGGACGGATTTACCGTTGCCCACCCGGACGATGAGCCGGAGGAGGATCAGCCGGAGGACGAGGACGAGTACGGCGACTTCCAGCTGGATTTGGGCGATGCGTTTGAATCGGACGACGAGCCGATAGACTAAGGGAAGGGAGTTCGCATGATGGAATTTAACACCTTTGAATCGATCAAAATCGGCCTCGCTTCACCGGAGCAGATTCGGGAGTGGTCCTACGGAGAGGTCAAAAAGCCGGAGACGATCAATTACCGCACCTTAAAGCCGGAGCGGGACGGCCTGTTCTGCGAGCGTATCTTTGGACCGCAGAAGGACTGGGAGTGTCACTGCGGCAAGTATAAGCGGCTTCGGTATAAGGGCAAGATCTGCGAACGCTGCGGCGTGGAGGTCACCCGTGCCAAGGTGCGCCGTGAGCGTATGGGGCATATCGAGCTGGCGGCGCCGGTGTCTCATATCTGGTATTTCAAGGGGATTCCCTCCCGTATGGGTCTGCTTCTGGATATCACACCCAGACGGCTGGAGGAAGTGCTTTATTTTGCAAAATATATCGTGATCGACCCGGGCGATACCGGTATGGATAAGTGCCAGCTTCTCACCGAGCAGGAATATCTGGATATGCGGGAGAAGTATGAGGACGATTTCCGCGCCGGCATGGGCGCGGAGGCGATTCGGGAGCTTTTAAAAGAGCTGGATTTGGATCAGATGTCGGCAGAGATGCGGGAGGAGCTGGAAGGCGCCACCGGTCAGAAGCGGGTTCGGCTGCTCAAACGGCTGGAGGTGGTGGAGGCATTCCGCCAGTCGGGGAACCGCCCCGAATGGATGATTCTGGAAGTCCTGCCGGTCATTCCGCCCGACCTGCGCCCGATGGCACAGTTGGACGGCGGTCGGTTTGCGACCTCCGACTTGAATGATCTCTACCGCCGCGTCATCAATCGGAATAACCGGCTGCAGCGGTTGCTGGAGCTCAATGCGCCGGACATCATCGTTCGGAACGAGAAGCGTATGCTGCAGGAAGCGGTGGACGCGCTGATCGACAACGGCAGACGGGGCAGACCGGTGACGGGACCGAACAACCGTCCGCTCAAATCGCTGTCCGATATGCTCAAAGGTAAGCAGGGACGGTTCCGCCAGAATCTGCTCGGTAAGCGGGTGGATTATTCGGGACGTTCGGTCATCGTGGTCGGACCTGACCTGAAAATGTACCAGTGCGGTCTGCCGAAGGAGATGGCACTGGAGCTGTTTAAGCCCTTTGTGATGAAGCGGCTGGTCGAAACCGGCGCTTCCAACAATATCAAGAGCGCACGGAAGATGGTGGATCGCGCCCGTCCCGAGGTGTGGGACGCGCTGGAGACGGTCATCAAGGGGCACCCCGTACTCTTAAACCGCGCGCCGACCCTCCACCGTCTGGGTATTCAGGCGTTTGAGCCGGTGCTGGTCGAGGGTAAGGCGCTAAAGCTCCACCCGCTGGTTTGTACCGCTTATAATGCCGACTTTGACGGCGACCAGATGGCGGTTCATGTGCCGCTTTCGGCGGAAGCGCAGGCGGAAGCACGATTTTTGATGCTGGCGGCAAACAATCTGTTAAAGCCGTCCGACGGACGTCCGGTCACGGTGCCGACGCAGGATATGGTGCTCGGCTCCTACTACCTCACCCTGATGAAGGAGGGCGACCCGGGCGAAGGGAAGATTTTCCGCGATTTCAACGAGGCGTTCATGGCTTACAGCGAGGGGCTTGTCACCCTCCATGCCAAGGTCAAGGTGCGGGTCACCCGCCAGATCGGGGATCAAACGGTTTCCCACCTGCTGGAGTCCACAGTCGGCAGATTCATCTTCAATGAGTATATCCCGCAGGACCTCGGCTTTGTGGATCGTACCGATCCCGCACATCAGAACGATCTGGAGATCAACTTCTTAGTGGACAGCAAGGGTCTTGGGAAGATCGTGGATCGCTGCATTCAGGTACACGGCACCGCTACGGCGGCAGAGGTACTGGATCGGATCAAGGCGCAGGGCTTTAAGTACTCCACCAAGGGCGCTATCACCGTGGCGGTCTGCGATGCGGTGATCCCGCCGCAGAAGAAGGAGCTTCTGGCGCTGGCGGACAGCCGGATCGACGAAGTGACCGAGCAGTACGAGATGGGTGAAATTTCCAATGAGGAGCGTGCCCGTCTGGTGAAAGATGTCTGGGACGATACGACCGAGAAGGTCGCCGATGCCCTGACCGCCAATCTCGGCAAGGATAACCCCATCTTCATGATGGCGGATTCGGGCGCGCGCGGCAGCATCAACCAGATCAGGCAGCTTGCCGGTATGCGCGGACTGATCGCCAACACCTCCGGTGCGGTTATCGAAATGCCGATCCGCGCCAACTACCGTGAGGGTCTGAATGTTCTGGAATACTTCATTTCCTCCCGCGGCGCGCGGAAGGGTCTTGCCGATACCGCGCTGCGTACCGCCGACTCGGGTTATCTGACCCGTCGTCTGGTCGATGTTTCGCAGGAGGTCATCATTCGGGAGAAGGACTGCGGCACCACCGAGGGTCTGGAGATCAGCTCGATCATGGACGGCAACGGCATGATTGAATCGCTCCACGAGCGGCTGCAGGGTCGGTATCTGGTGGAGGATTTCACCGATGAAAACGGCAATGTGCTGGTATCGAAGGATAAGATGATGACGGCACAGGACGCCGATCTCATCATCGGCGCCGGTGCCGAGCATGTGCGGATTCGTTCGATCCTCACCTGCCATGCCGAGAAGGGCGTTTGCGCGCACTGCTACGGCAGCAACCTTGCCAATAAGAAGCAGGTCGCGGTCGGCGAAGCGGTTGGTATCATTGCGGCGCAGTCGATCGGTGAGCCGGGTACCCAGCTTACCATGCGTACCTTCCACACCGGCGGTATCGCGTCGGCGGACGATATCACACAGGGTCTGCCCCGCGTGGAGGAGCTGTTTGAAGCCCGCCGTCCGAAGAACGCCGCGATCATCAGTGAGATTTCCGGCGTGGCAAGAATGCAGGAGATCAAGCGGATCAACAATGTCATCATCACCGCCGACGACGGCGAGGAGCGCGCCTACCCGATCCCCTACGGCTATCACCAGAAGGTGCGGGAAGGCGACACGGTGCAAAAGGGCGAGGCGCTCACCGAAGGCGCGCTCAACCCGGGCGATGTGCTGACCGTGCTGGGCGAGGAAGCCGTGCAGAACTACCTGATCGCCGAGGTGCAAAAGACCTATCGGAATCAGGGTGTTGATATCAACGATAAGCATATCGAGGTCATCGTCCGTCAGATGATGCGGAAGGTGCGGGTAGACGAAAGCGGCGACAGCGGATTGCTGGACGGAAGTCTCATCGACCGTACCGAGATGGAGCAGATCAACGCCGCGCTTGCCGAGCGGATTGCCGCCGGTGAGGACTTGAAGCTCGCCGTTTATGAGCCGGTGCTGCTGGGTATCACCAAGGCGTCGCTTGCGACCGACAGCTTCCTGTCCGCCGCCTCCTTCCAGGAGACGACCAGAGTGCTGACCGAAGCGGCGATCAAGGGGAAGGTAGACCCGCTGCTTGGACTGAAGGAGAATGTCATCATCGGCAAGCTGGTGCCTGCCGGCACCGGTATGTTCCGGTACGAAGATGTGGACGCGGTCCCGACCGCGGGCGAATACACCTCCGGTATGGCGGAAGAACTCACCGAAGCATAAACCAATACACAAAAAAAGCCACCCGCGAAAGCGGGTGGCTTTTTGCGTTTCGCTCTGTTTGCCGCACCTCAAGAGACAAAGAAAATGCACTGTAATTCCGCCGTCCTTGTCAAAACCTCCCTTGTCAAAGGGAGGGGGACCGCGCTTTGCGCGGTGGAGGGATTCAAAACCGCAAATCTACCGTAGTGAGATTTTCTCTATAACAAGCAGGCTTTTTGCGCTTCGCTTATGCACCGCCGGATATTTTGATAAATATATACGCCGACATCAGGCAGAACAGACAGACCGAGCCGATGGTGAGGGTGGCGCCGGTATAGGCGGGTTTGGTCTTTCTGGCGATCAGCCGGTCGACCAGATCACCGATCAGCACACAGCCCAGCGCAATCAGCGGCACGACATACCGTGCGTTCATGGTGCAGGTGTAGGGGTATTGGAAGCAAAGCTGCAAATATGAGAAAAACAATAGCAGATACAGCCCGCAGAACAGCACGCGGATCGGGAGAGGCTGCCCGTCCTTTTTGCGGCAGATAAACCGGATCAGCGAGACGACCGTCAAAACGGCAAGCAATGCACTGAGGTAGAATAATATCACGCAGGGGACCTGCACGGCTTTGGAGTAGTCGGTGAGATTCTTTTCGTCAAACAGCGCGGTTTTGAGCAGTCCGGGGATCGGGCGGTAATCGTAATAGGGCTTTCCCCAACGGACGAACACGCTGCCGAAATCCCAGCCGAACAGACGGGCAAAAACCGAGTGATCGCCGTTGTACTGGTAGCTGGAAGCACCGCCCAGATCGGGTATATAGCTGATCGGCATATGATATAAAACCAGATTGCGGATACTCCACCACAGCCCCAGCGGGCAGCAAACGGCGGCAAATACGCCGTACTGCGCCAAGGTGTGTGCGGGCTTTTTCCGTTCCTCCAAGAGCTTTGCGAGAAATACCAGCGCAATAGCGGGGGCGACCATGGCGACCGACAGCTTTGTCATCATGCCGAGCCCAATGCAAAGGGCAATCGCCAAAATACGCCGGAAGGACGGCGCCTGATACCACCGGATCGTCCAGAGAATGGCGCCGAGTGCAAAGGCGATGGACATGATATCGTTGTTGACACTGCCGGTCAAAAAGAAGAAAACAGGGTGACAGGCGGCAAGCAGGGTGGCGATCCGTACGCCCGCCTTTTTCAGCCCCAGCGCCTGCCCGATCCGGCAGACGGTCAGAAGGCAGGTCATCGAGCAGAACAGGGTGAGAAACTGAAGGGCTTCGGTCGCCCGATTCCAGCTCATACCGACCAGCTGACACCCCTTGATCCAAAGCGCCGCGACCGTGTGATAAAGCGGCGGGTGGTAGAACTGGAATACCGTGCGGGGGTCGAAATCGGGCAGGTGATGATGGTCGAGCAGGTATTTGATGTAGATCGCATGACCGTTTTTCGATGTGAAGGAGTGAAAGTCATGCTGCCGCTCATTGATGCCGGTGTAGAGCAGATACCCCAGCCGAAGCAGGAAGCCCGCCGCCAGAATCAGGCAGAGCAGCTGCGGCTCGGTGATTTTGTCATAGACCCACAGCAGATAAAACGCCGTGAAGGTCAAAAGGGCAATCCCGAAGCTCATAAGGGTCATGGCGGGATTGTCGCTGTGCTGCATGAGATAGTAAAGGAAAAGGGGCGTCCCCGAAAGGAGGACCGCGACCACTGCCTGACGCAGCCACACTTTAGGGGCGTGCGGGCGGGCCAGCAGGATATAAGCCGCCGAGCAAACCAGCAAAAGAATGCTGATCGCAGCGGCAGCGGGCAGCGAGAGGATATCCGCTTTTGTTTGATCCAATGTCGCCGCGGCAAGCAGGCAGACTGCGATAAGCAGGATCATCGGGTGCCGCCGCACGCGGGAGCCAAGCTCACTTTGCTTCATAAAACCACCGTCCGTTCAGGTTTTATTGTAACATAGCCCACGCCGAGATGCAAGACAAGGCTGGCAAACTGCCGGTCAAGCGCATAGAATAGGACGGGGTAAAAGAAATGATTTCCAACTGCCTTGGCAGACTTGCAAAATACCTCATTTTCAGCTATAATATTTGCAAGCGGCTATGAAGCCGGCTTGTCCGCCGGTAGGACGGGGGACAGCTTTTCAAACTGTGTTTTCGGCAGAAGGCGCCGAGAAAGGAATTACCACGATGACTGTGAGAAGAAAACGCGGGAGTCCGTTGATACTGCCCGCTTTGGCGATGCGGGGGCTGGTGGTTTTCCCGCATATGACCATTTATTTTGATGTAGGGCGTCCCGCCTCCATCGAGGCGCTGACCGCCGCCATGGAGGAGGACGGCACCATCTTTCTGGTCGCCCAGCGCGATCTGCAAAAGGAGCAGCCCGGGGCGGAGGATCTGTATGAGATCGGCGTGGTCGCCAAGGTGCGGCAGCTGCTTCGGGTGGCGGAGGACGCCGTTCGGGTGCAGGTGGAGGGCTTGTACCGCGCCCGCGTGCTGAGCTGTGCTGAGGGGCGCAGCTACCTGCTCTGCCGTATTCAGCCGGAAGCGGGCATGACCGGTGATCCCGAGGATATGCAGGTGGTCGCCTATGCGCGGATCTGTAAGGAGCTGTTTCGCGGCTATTGCGAGGCGGCGCCGCATATGCCGAGTAACCTGCGGGAACGGGTGATGGACGAAAAGCACCCCGCCAAGCTCTATGAGCTGATGGTACATAACCTGCCCTTCGGGTATGAGGAAAAGCAGCAGCTTTTGGAGAAGGATAGCCTGCTGGACGGGTTGTCGCGGCTGGCTCAGATTTTGCATGAGGAAACGGGGCTTTTGGAAACCGAGCAGCAGATATTGTCCCAGGTGCATGAGAATATGGATAACCAGCAGCGGGATTACTTTCTGCGGGAGCAGATGCGGGTGATCTCGGAGGAGCTGGGCGAGGAGGAGCCTCAGGCGGAGGCGGACGCATTTCGGGAGCAGATCGAGGCGATCGAGCATATCAGCGACGACAGCCGCAAAAAGCTGCTGCAGGAGTGCAAACGGTATACCCAGCTTCCGGCAAACAGTCAGGAGGCGGCGGTGATCCGCACCTATCTGGAGACGGTGCTGGAACTGCCCTTCGATCAAGTGGACCCCGAGCGGGTGGACATCAATCGCGCGCGGGAGATATTGGATCGGGATCATTACGGGCTTGTGAAGGTGAAGGAGCGTATTCTGGAAACGCTGGCGGTGCGTCAGCTTTATCCCAACGGGAAGGGGAATATCCTCTGTCTGGTGGGACCGCCCGGCGTGGGCAAAACCTCGATCGCCCGTTCGGTCGCAGAGAGCCTCGGACGGAAATATGTGCGGGTGTCACTCGGCGGCGTGCGGGACGAATCGGATATTCGCGGTCATCGGAAAACCTATGTTGCCGCCATGCCGGGGCGGATTATCGACGCCATGCGGCAGGCGGGCAGCCGCAATCCGCTTTTCTTGCTGGACGAGGTGGATAAGCTGGGGAACGATTTTCGCGGCGATCCCGCATCGGCACTGCTGGAGGTGCTGGATCGGGAGCAGAATGTCGCGTTTCGGGATCATTATGTCGAGATTCCGTTTGACTTGAGCGATGTGTTCTTTATCGCCACCGCGAATACTGCCGATACCATTCCGGCGGCATTGCTCGACCGAATGGAGGTGATCTACCTGTCCTCCTATACCCGTGAGGAAAAGTTCGAGATCGCAAAACGGCATCTGGTGAAAAAACAGCGGGCGGCGCACGGTCTGACCGCCAGACAGTGCCGCATTTCGGACGCGGCGCTCTATGCCATGATCGACTATTATACCAGAGAAGCGGGCGTGCGGAAGCTGGAGCAGGAGATCGCGTCGGTCTGCCGAAAGGCGGCGAAGGTGATCGTTTCGGGGGAGCAGAGCGGGGTTTCTGTCTCGGGCAGACAGCTTGAAGTCATGCTCGGACCCAAAAAGTACCGTCCCGAACAGATACCGGCGCAAAACGAGGTGGGTCTGGTCAACGGGCTTGCCTGGACGTCGGTGGGCGGCGAGCTGCTGCCAATCGAGGTGTCGGTGCTGGAGGGAAGCGGGAAGCTGCTTTTGACCGGCAATCTCGGCGATGTGATGAAGGAGTCGGCACAGGCGGCGGTGAGCTATGTCCGCGGCGTGGCGGCAGAATACGGCATTTCACCCGATTTCTATCAGAAAAAGGATATCCATATCCACGCGCCGGAGGGCGCGGTGCCGAAGGACGGACCTTCGGCGGGCGTTGCGCTGGCGGTGGCGCTCACCTCCGCGCTGGGCGGATTTCCGGTGCGGCGGGAGATCGCCATGACCGGTGAGATCACGCTGCGTGGCAAGGTGCTGGCGATCGGCGGGTTAAAGGAAAAGGCGATCGCCGCCTATCGCGCCGGTGCGAAAACGGTGCTGATCCCACGGGATAATCTTCCCGATCTGGAGGAACTGCCCGATTCGGTGCGGGAGACGCTCACCTTCCTGCCGATGGACGAGGCGGCGGACGCGCTTCACACCGCGCTGGTCCGCCCTGCCGTTCCCCTAAAGCCGGAAGCAAAGCGGACACATACACTGCCACCGGTCAAGCACACCGAGCGTCCGGTGGTCTGCGGAGAAGCAAGATGAACTGGAACAACGCCGTTTTTCTGGCGTCCTACGGCACGGCGGATCAAATTCCGCCCGAAACACTGCCCGAGATCGTCTTTTCGGGGCGGTCGAATGTGGGGAAATCCTCCCTGCTCAACCGGCTGGTGGGACGAAAGCAGATCGCAAAGGTGAGCAGTGTGCCGGGGAAAACCGCAACGGTGAATTTCTTTCGGGTGGGAGATCGCATTCATCTCATTGATCTGCCCGGCTACGGCTATGCAAAGGTGTCCAAGGCGGAGAAGGAACGCTGGAACCGGCTGATGAGCGGCTATTTTTCGGATAGCCGCAGTCCGGCGCTGGTGGTGCAGCTTTTGGATATGCGGCATTCGCCGACCCGACTGGATCTGGATATGATCGCATTTTTGATCGAAGCCGAGCTTCCTTTTCTGCCGGTGCTGACCAAGGCGGATAAGCTGTCGGCGACCGAGCGGGAAAACCGGCTGGCGGCATTCGGGCAGGAATTGCCCTATGCCGATCAGCTCACCCTGTTGCCCGTTTCGGCAAAAACGGGGGAGGGGATCGACCGGCTGCGGGAGATTTTGGAGGAAGTTACAGAGGACTGACATAGGAGAAAAATCATGGAAGTATTCGGAAATGGCATTTCGGTAAACGAAGCCGGACATTTAACACTCGGCGGCGCGGACGCCGTGTCGCTGGCGCGGGAATACGGCACGCCGCTTTACTTGATGGACGAAACGGTTCTGCGGCAGAACTGTCGGGATTTCAAAGACTCGATCGACCGGTATTATGACGGGAACGGGCTTGTGTGCTACGCGAGCAAGGCGTTTTCCTGCAAGGAGATTTATCGGATCGTGAAGGAGGAGGGGCTTGGCGCCGATGTGGTGTCGGGCGGTGAGCTTGCCACCGCGCTGTCGGTGGATTTTCCCGCCGATCGTATCTGCTTTCACGGAAATAATAAAACGACCGAGGAACTCACCATGGCGCTGAATGCCGGTGTAGGGCGGATCGTGGCGGATCATATCGGAGAACTGCAAATGATCGGCGCGCTGGCGGCAAAGCTGGGCGTGACCGCACGGGTCATGCTGCGGATCAAGCCGGGGGTGGACGCGCACACCCACGATTTTGTCCGAACCGGACAGATCGACTCAAAATTCGGCTTCGCGCTGGAAACGGGGGAGGCGCTTGCTGCCGTGAAAGCGGCGCTTGCTACACCGGGGCTGACCCTTTGCGGCTTGCACTGCCATATCGGCTCCCAGATTTTGGACATCGAGCCGTTTGTCCATACTGCCGAGGTGATGCTCGGCTTTATGGCTCAGGTGAAACGGGAAACGGGGTATACGCTTTCCGACCTGAATCTCGGCGGCGGCTTCGGGATTCGGTACACCGAGGAGGACGATGCGCCGCCCTATCAGGATTATATGGAGGCGGTGTCGCAGACGGTGCGGGCGAAGGCGGCGGAATTGGGTCTTCCGGTGCCGTTTATCCTGATCGAGCCGGGACGTGCCATTGTGGCACCTGCCGGCGTCACCCTTTACACCGTCGGCGCGCTGAAAGAGATTCCGAATATCCGCACCTATCTGTCGGTGGACGGCGGCATGACGGATAATCCGCGGTATATCCTCTATCAGTCCCGATATGAGTTTGTGATCGCCAATAAAGCGACCGAGCCGAAAACGGCGACCGTTACGGTGGCGGGCAGATGCTGTGAAAGCGGCGACCTGCTTGGTGAGCATCTGCCGCTTCAGGAGGCGGAGACGGGGGATATCCTCGCGGTGCTTGCGACCGGCGCGTATAATTATTCGATGGCGTCTAACTATAATCGGGTTCCGCGCCCGCCGGTGGTGATGGTGAAGGACGCTGTCCCGCGCCTGATCGTGCGGGGCGAGAGCTTTTCGGATATGTACCGCAATGACATATAGGATAACCGCAAGAGGGAAATTGCGGTTTTGAATCCCACCACCATGCTGACGCATGGTCCCCCTCCCTTTGACAAGGGAGGTTTTGACAAAGACGATTGTTTTGGCGTAAATCGTTTTTTGTCCCTCGAAGCGTGGCGATAAAATCGACACGCTCAGACCGCAAGCGCAGCTTGCGGTTTTTCATGGGAGTGTGACCGAATGGATACCAAACAGCAATTTGAAAAAATGACCGAAACGCGGGTGGATAAGCTGATCCTCCGCCTTGCGATCCCCACCATCATCAGTATGCTGATTACCTCGTTTTATAACATGGTGGACACCTACTTTGTCGGGAAGATCGGCACCAGCGCGACCGGCGCGGTCGGGATCGTGCTGTCGTTTATGGCGATTTTGCAGGCGGTCGGCTTTTTCTTCGGGCACGGCTCCGGCAACTTTGTCTCCCGCCGGTTGGGGGAGCAGAAGCTGGAGGAAGCGGGACGTATGACCGCCGTCGGCTTTTTCTCCGCGCTGGCGGGCGGCTTGGTGATCGCCGTGATCGGGCTGTGCTTTGCAACCCCTCTGGTGCGGCTGCTGGGCGCGACCGAAACAATCCTGCCGCACGCGGTCGGCTATCTTCGGATCATTGCCGTTGGCGCGCCGTTTATGACCGCTTCGCTGGTGCTCAATAACCAGCTTCGGTTTCAGGGGAACGCGCTGTATGGCATGATCGGGATCGTATCGGGCGGTATCCTCAATATCATACTCGATCCGGTCTTTATCTTCGGCTTTGATATGGGGGTGGCTGGCGCGGCGCTGGCAACCATCATCAGTCAGGCGGTCAGCTTTTGCCTGCTGTTTTATTTCCACCATAAAAAGGGAATCCCCGTTCGGCTCAAAAACGCAAAGCCGAGCCTTTACTACTTAAAAGAGATCGTGCGCGGCGGTCTGCCCTCGCTGGCGCGGCAGAGCTGTGCGAGTGTGGCGACCATCTGCCTCAACCATATGGCGGGGCTGTACGGCGCGGACGCGGCGATCGCCGCCATGTCGGTGGTCAACCGGATCATGATGTTTGCCTATTCCGCCATGATTGGCTACGGGCAGGGCTTCCAGCCGGTCTGCGGCTATAATTACGGCGCGGGACGGTATGATCGGGTGCGGGAGGCGTTTTGGTTCTGCATCAAAACTTCCTTTTTGGTGCTGCTGATGATCGGTGTGCTGGGCGGCGTGTTCGCGCCGCAGCTCATCGCCTTCTTTCGGGACGATCCTGCCGTGATCGAGATCGGCAAAACGGCGCTTCGCCTGCAGTGCATCACCTTTCCGCTTACCGGCTTTATCGTACTCTGCAACATGATGGCACAGACGATCGGCATGGCGTTTCGGGCAACGGTGCTCGCCCTTTCCCGTCAGGTGCTGTTTTTCGTTCCCTGCCTGTTTATCCTCTCCGCGCTGTTTGGGCTGATCGGGGTGGAGATCAGTCAGGCGGTGGCGGACCTGTTCTCCTTCCTCGCATCGGTGCTGATCGGCGGGAATATCCTTCGCCAGTTGAAAAAGGGTCCGCCTGATCCAAACGCATAAAAAATGCTCTCATTTGCCATTGGCAAATGAGAGCATTTTTCGTTATGACTGATAGGGGTTTGTCTCCCAGACCCGTACATAGTCCACTTCCATCGCAGTGGGAAGTGCCTCGATACAAGCCGCAGTGCCGCCGCCCGCCCATTTGGCGGACTCCACCGACAGCTTCATGTAGCCGTCGAGCGGGCAGATGCCCTTACCGGTGGAGCGCCATACCTCGCGGTCGTCCACATAGAAGATGTACGCCGTTTCGGAGCGCCACAGCCCGAATTTATGGAACTCGCCGTCATAGATTTCGGGGATCGTTTCGGTTTTGGAGACAACGCCGTGATTGGCGCCGTAGCCGTCCCAGTGAAGCGCCTGATTGCAGCGGTTCAGCTCATTGTGAGCGGTCTCCACAACGTCGATCTCAACGCCGTCGACACTGGAGTCGTCCACATTGTTCACACTGCCGACCATTAACCAGAATGCGCCCCAAACGCCTGTGGCGACCGGAAACCGGATCGACGCTTCATAATAGCCGAAGCCCGCCTCAAAGCGACCTCTTGTCCGCACCGCACCGGCGTCCACCCGATTGTTTGCCGCGTCCCATTCCGCCTGCAGGAGCAGCCGCCCGTCTCCGCTTAAGTTAGAAAGTCTCTGTCTCCAGTAGGAGCCGCCACCGCCCCGTGACTGCTCCGGACACCGCTCCCATTTGGCGTCGTTGAGGGTGTCACCCGAGAACTCGTCGTCAAACAGCAGGTTCACCGTGGGTTCGAGAACCGATACGCAGAGACTTTTTTCGTCCGCATACCCTTTCGGGATCGCGACTGCCAGACGAACCGGTTCAATCTCCTCGTCCAGCCCGTCATTCCAGCACCGCACCATCAGATAGCCGGCACGGGAAATGACCTGATCGGCAGACGGGTGAACGGCGGAAACGGAGAAGCAAACAAGATCATGCTCCGCAAAAAAGCTCTCGTCATAGCCGGTCGGAGCCTGTTCGGAATCGGTGATTAAAGCAGGCTCGTCGCTCCCTTCTTCGGACGGGATCACGGCAGAGGAAAACTCCTGCACCGTCAGTGTCTGGTAGAGCAAACTCTGCTCATTCAGCCCGACCGCAATCCGCAAAGAGATCAGCGCATCGGAAACGGTCACATCTTGGTTGCCGTCCAGATCGGCGTAAAACAGGGGATTTTCATAGCCGTCCGCAGGGAAAGGCAGCGTGCCGACCAGCCCCACACCGTACCGGAGTGCTTCCAGCGCGTCGGTCACGGTGATCTCACCGTCCTTGTCCCAATCGCCCAGCGCGGTGATCGCAGACCCCGCACGGAGCTCCGCTTCGGTGGGCGGATCGACCCATACGGCGGTATATACATCATGGTCCGCCGCATCGGTCACCGTGAGGGTCATCTCCTGCGAAACGGTCTCACCGTTTTTCTGCCAGCAGTCAAACAGCCTGCGGTCTGTCTCCTTTGCCGTCAGCGTCAGCACGGAGCCTTTCACCGTTTGCACCGAAGCGTCGATGATGCCGTCATACTGCCGCTCGCCGTCCAGTGCGGCGTCTACCGAGCCGCCGCCCGAGGTGTTGACCGTGATTGCCAGAATGTCCGCTTCCTCTGCTTCCACCTCTGTCTCGGCGGCGGTGTAAACGCCCAGCTGCGAGAAGGTCAGTGATTCACCGAGGGAGGGAATGTCTGTGAGGTTCGATGCGTCAAAGGTGACGGTCATAAAGGCGGTTTCGTGACCTTCTGGAGAACCGCCGCTCATCTCGGAGAAGGGAATCCGGTAAAGGCAGGCGTTTTCGCTCACCGCCGTGCAGATTTCCGGCTTAGCCGTGCTGTTGATCGAGGTAAAGTCGTTCTGACCGGTCCCCGCCCGAAAAGCGATCGAAAGCTTTGCAGCGGCTTTCTCCGCGACCTCCGGCGAAGAGGCGGTCACCAAAAAGGTAAGCCCGTCCGCACCGGCAAATGCGCCGCCGTTTGTCTCAAAAAACATCTTGTCCTGCCACCATTGCCCCGTCCAGGTCGAGAAGTCCTGTGCAAAGGTGAAGGTGGCGTTGCCGGCAGCCGCGTTGTAGTCGATGCTGTAAACCGGCTTTTGCAGCTGATTTTGTCCGGTGACCGAAACGGGGGTCACTCTGGTCGTACAGGTGTCGGTCAGCGTGACCGTGCCTGCCGCCGCCGCGGACAGGGGCGACAGAACCGACAGCAGCATCACTGCGGCAAGCAGCAGGCTGCACCATTTTTTTCTCATCATGTTCCTCCTTTTGTCTTTCGGTGTGTGCTTATGATAAAGCCGGTATCCCAAACCGACTTATGAAAACAGAATATAGAACAAGCGCAACAGACAAAGAATTTTCCCATTCTTGTCTGTCGAAAACAGCAATATCCACGGAATATTGATCATTCGTCACGGAGGCGGACATGTGCCGCCTTCCGTGACACCCTAAGAGAAAACCGGCGAAGGCGGCGTCAGAATTGGCGTCAAGCCTAGCCGGTTTTCGATGAAAAGGGGGAATCGGGGGAAAAACAAAGAGCAAGGCGAGTAAAACGAGCCGCAGTGATTTTGTTTGTCCCTCGAAGCGTGGCGATGAAATCGCCACGTGCAAACGGGCAAAGAATTTGCCCGTTCCTGAGCCGCTGTATTTACGCCAGTCCTACCGCGATCCGCAGGATCTGAAGCGCATCTGGTACAGACACCGTGCCGTCCCGATCCATGTCCGCCAATGCGTACTTCACCGCGTCCTGCGTTTGCAGTCCGACCGCCGTGCGAAGTGCTTCCAGCGCATCTGCTACCGTAACTTTACCGCTTTGATCCACATCGCCCGGTTCAAAATCCACCGTCTTGATGGTCACGGTCGCAGGCGTCTGCCTAAAGCCGTCCGTTTTGGTGTAGATCACCTCTGCCTTATCTCCGGTGATGGGAGCGGTGGGATCCGCCCAACTGAAGCCCTCGGGCAACGCGATGGAGGACAGGGGGTGTCCCATCACACCGGTCAGTTCCTCGGGAAGCACCACCAGCAGCGCCTGACGGCGCGCCAGCTTGTACTCGCTTGCCGATTGCAGCTTTCCGACATTGACATTCTGTCCACCCTTGGCGTCGAGAAACGCCTGCGGCATTGCCGTGTAGTAGATGTTATATAAGCCGCACGCCAGATCGTCAAGGCTTTTCGTGTCGGTCAGTCCGGTATGCAGGCAGGTGGTATTGGTCTGCCCGCCGCTGCAGGTGAAGGAATACTCGTCCTCGATCGAGAAATCGACCGTGTAATCGGCGTCCTCGGGGACATTGCCGACCGTCAGGTTTTTCACCAGATCCGCTGCCGTGGTTCCGGCACCCTTTACCATGGTGATATCCTCCACACCGTCGATCACCGGCTGTGTTTTGTAATATTCTTCCATGGCGGCGTGCTGTTCGGGGGTTTGCTCCCAGCTGACATAGTCAACGATAAAGCGGGTGTTGTCCGTGCCCAGACTTAAGCCCGCGTCGCCTGCCCAGTTGCCGCCTGCCGCCAGGTTGAGCTGGATATACTGCGGACGGCAGAACGCCGCTGCCGCAGCCGCCCAACGACCGTCCTCGTCGGTTCTGGTCAGGTCGATGGAGTTGTAAATTTCATTGTCCACATACCACTCGACCTTATCGGGCGACCAGTTGATGCCGTAGGTGTGGTAGTCCTCGCTCAAATTATTTGGCAGCGTGATGCTGGCGCCGGAGCGGGTGGGAGCATAGCTGGCGTCTCCGTCTGGAACGCCCGCCACATACCAGTGCGGCGTCCCGTAAACGGTTTGATTGCTGGTGCCTTTGGTCATCGTTTCACCGAGGGAAGCCCTGTGTTCCGTCGGTGCGCCGACCATTTCCATAATGTCCAGCTCGCCGCACATGGGCCAGTCGTATCCCTGCGTTAAATTGATGTCGCGGTTGAGCGTGAAATCCGCGCCCAGGGTCCAGAACGCGGGGAATGCGCCCTTGCCTTCGGGGAGCTTCGCCCTGATCTCCAGCTTGCCGTAGAGAAATTCCATCTTGCCCACCGTGCGGACGCTGCCCGAATTGTAGATGACCCAGCGTTTGCCGCGCGGATTGATGTATTGATCCTCCCATTCACGGTCGGTCACCTGAAGCACCAGATTGCCGTCCTCCAGATAGACATTTTCGGGGTTGTCCACATAGTGCTGCTGCTCCACGCCGCGCACATTGCCGAGCTCATACCCCCAGACGTCCTGATTCAGGCTTTCGCCGTCAAAATCATCTCGCCATACTTTTACGGTAAACTGATTTGTGTCAAGCATTTGATGATCTCCTGTGTCCTCTGCTAAAGTGGTTATGCCGCAGCTTATGGATAGCATAACAGCCAGACAGAGAGAACCAAACCGACGTTTCATACTGTACACTCCTTTTGCCTTTGAAAAACCGTTGATTTCCATCTCTGCAAGATACTCGGTTGTCTTATAAGTCCACCATAACATGACCGATTTCAAATGTCAAGCTATTTTATGCTGCGGGAAAAAGGTTTTAAGCCTGATGCGGATTCTCCGTCCAGACGCGGACAAAGTCGATCTCCATCGCGGCGGGCAGAGCCTTCAGGCACTCCTCCGAGCCGCCGCCGGGCCACTTGGCGGACTCCACAGTGAGCTTGATATAGCCGTCCAGCGGGCAAGCGCCCTTTCCGGCGGAACGCCATACCTCGCGGTCGTCGATGTAGAAGATATAATCGGTCTCTCTCCGCCAAACCGCGAAGGTGTGGAATTTCCCGTCATAGATGTCCACGCCGGTGGTGGTGATGTTGGAGTCGGTCTGCGCCTTGTCGCCATAGCCGTCCCAATGCAGCGCCTGATTCCACTGTCCCCGCTCGCTGTGAATGCTTTCGAGAATGTCGATCTCCACACCGGTGGTACTGGTGCCGTCCACCTTGTCCACATCGCCCGCCATCAGCCAAAACGCGCCCCACACGCCCGTCACGACGGGGAAGCGAATGGACGCCTCGTAATAGCCGAAGCCCGCTTCAAACAGACCCTTTGTCCGCACCGCGCCGGTGTTGATCCGTTCGTTTTCCGCGTCCCATTCGGCTTTGAGCAGCAGTCTGCCGTCGCCGCTTAAGCAGGACATACTGTCGCTCCAGTAAGAGGTGCCGTCACACCGCACCTGTTCCGGACAGCGCTGCCACTTGGCGGGGTCTAATACCGTCCCCTCAAAGTTGTCTTCAAATAAAAGTGTTGCCATGCTTGATTCCCTCCGCATTTTTCGGTATGTATAAAATACCACATTGTAAAGCGGGTGTCAATAAAAATCGGGCGGAAGCTTTCGCTTCCGCCCGAAGTGTCAGTTTTCGTTTGTTATCGCAAATTCGGTACAGCCCGTGACCTGCGATTTCGGAATATCAAGGCAGTATGCGGCGGTGGCAGGATACATATCCGTGAGCGGTTCGCCGCTCTCGTCCGTGTGATCGAAGCCTACATACCGGAGATAGAGGGTGGCGGTATCGCCGTTTACCTCGACTTTTGTGAACTCATGCTGATACTGATGCGCACAGGTGCCGTTATGGATATCCATCACCAAAACATTCTGCTTAAAATATTCTTCGGTGTCGCGTTGGTTGAGCCACTCGCCAAACGCGGGATTCATGCCGGTTTCGGCTTCCAGCGTGGCGACCAGCGCATGAAGCGATTCTCGGCTGTCCGCCCAGAGGGTGGTCGCATTTAAGAACTGTCCGGTCAACTCGCCTTCCAGATAGTAAAACTCGGTACTCGTCGGCACCAGAGATTCTGCCTGTGAGACGGTGATCTTCCTGCCGTCCGCAAAGCCTTTCGGAATGGTGACATAAACCGAAACGGCGTTATAAGCCGCTTCCGCTTCTTCATTCCGGTACCGCAGATAAACATATCCGTCGGTATAGGCGACCTGCTCTACTTTCGGGGCGGAGACAGAGGTGGAGAAGGTTTGGAAGCTGATGAGATCATGCTCGTCAAAGAATGCCGCGTCATATCCCTCCGGCGCACCTTCTGTGGAGGTGTATAAAGCAGGGGTGGGGTAATAGTAGTACGACTCGGACGGGAAATTGTCGGTCGTGTACCTTGTAACGGCAGAGGAAAAATCGCTCACCTCAAGCACCTGGTACACATCGGTGACAGCGTCCAGCCCGACCGAGCAGCGAAGCGCTTCCAGCGCATCGGCAACATTCACGGAGCCGTTCCCGTCCAGATCGACATAAAACGCCGGATCTTCGTTGCCGGTGAACTGTGACGGGATCGAGAAGGGGAGAGCGGACTCCAACCCCACGGCGTACCGAAGCAGCATCAGGGCGTCTGCTGCGGTAACGGAGCCGTCATGGTTCCAGTCGCCCATTTCGGTGATCTCACTGTGCGCCCGCAGATCGTCCTCGGAAATATCGCTTTCCTCGGCAGATACGGCAAAGGACATACTGCCAAGCAGCAGCATAGCTGCCAGGAAACCGGCTGTCAGCTTTTTCTTCATGCAAAATTCCTCCTTTGTATTTGATTGCCGCTTCCGATATCACAGGGAAACGACAGCTTGTCATGATTATGATACCACTTTGTCTTTTCTTTGTCAATATATATTTTCGTGAATAGTATTGACGGAAATATAGTATTGTGTTATCATCAAAGCAGGCAAAGAGGAATCATACTTTGTTTGACATAGTGTCGCTTCTTTTGTAAAATAAGGATAGGAGATAGTGCAGGAGTGTAAGGCTATGTCATTGATGGACAATTTAAAGCGCGGCTCTGTGGAGCTTTTGCTGCTTACCCTGCTTCAGGAAAAGGATATGTACGGCTATCAGCTTTCGCAGGAGCTGCTGCAGAGAAGCAGCGGAAGATACCAGCTGCTGGAAAGCTCGATGTATCCGATCCTTTACCGTATGATCGATAAGGGGTATATCAGCGATCGCCGTGAGCTGGTGGGTCGGCGCCGGTTTCGGGTCTATTATCATATCGAAGCGGCGGGGCTTTCCTATCTGGAGGAAGCACGGGAGGTATACCTTTCCACCGTGGGCGGCGTGCTGGAAATTTTGGGGAAAAGGATTGAGGAGAATGACGACAGTGAACCGGAATAACCGAGCCGCAAAAAAATATCTGCAAAAGGTTCGCCGCAGCCTCACCTGCCCGCGAAAGCTGAAAAAACGAATGCTGGACGGTTTGCGTTCGGATATCGATACCTATCTGGAGGAACACCCCAACGCTTCTCCGGCGGATTTAACGGAGCGGTTCGGGGAACCGGCGGCATTGTCGGAATCCTACCTATCGGCGCTGGACGCCGGGGAACTGGCAAAAGCGGTTCATGCGGCAAAACGCACACGGTGGGTCATTGTGGTCGTCAGCATATTGGTATTGCTGGGCTTTATCGTGACTTTTTATATTATGATTTTGGAAAACCGGCAATCACAAGTTGCTGTTCGGGTATATACAGTCACCGATAACGGTATTGTTGAGCAGTCGGAGGACGGAGCAAAATAAAAAAGACGCACTGAAAAATTTTGGGAAAAAGGATTGAGGAGAATGACGACAGTGGATCGGGATAACCGAGCCGCCAAAAAGTATTTGCAAAAGGTTCGCCGCAGCCTCACCTGCCCGCGAAAGCTGAAAAAGCGCATGCTGGACGGTCTGCGTTCGGATATCGACGCCTATCTGGAGGAACACCCCAACGCTTCTTTGGCGGATTTAACAGAGCGGTTTGGGGAACCGGCGGCATTGTCGGAGTCCTACTTATCGGCGCTGGACGCCGGAGAGCTGAAGTCCGCGGTGAATGTGAAAAAGCGGGTGGTGCTGATCGTGCTGTCCGCCTGTGCGGCGGCGGTATTGATTTGGCTGATCGCCGTTTGCATTCTTCTTTATACCGCCCCCGGCGAGGAAACAGTGAGATTTACTGAAACAGTCATTGATCACGGTATTGTCAGCGATTCTTCTATTCCGTTAGCACAGGAACCAAATTGATCCTGTTTGTTCTTTTTCAGCCGCCCGCTGCCTTGATAGACAGCGGGCGGCTTAGTCTGTCAACAGCAGCCATCAACGAAAAAGGTCAGGCGGCAATGGTACTGCAACACCCACAGGACACATGGTCTATTTTGCTTTTATGGTATGGAATCCCTCCACCGCGCAAAGCGCGGTCCCCCTCCCTTTGACAAGGGAGGTTTTGACAACAGCATTTGGCTTTTGCGGTTAAAATAAACAAGGAAAGCTTTTGTCAGCCTTCCTTGTTTATATTTTCGGTAAAACCTATTTGATCGCCAGTGCCTCCCTTGTCAAAGGGAGGGGGACCATGCGGTAGCATGGTGGTGGGATTCTCTCGGTTCAAAGCACGGTGCTTCCTATTACCGTACCAATATCAAAAGAACACACAGCAGGCGGCTTTTGCGCCTTGACGAATAGGCAAATCTTCTTTATAATGGTAAATAAGGAGCATGAGGAGGTGCCACATGAAATTTCGGATCGACAAACATCATATTTCCATGGGGCTTGTCGCCTTTGTGGTGATCGTCTGCGCCATTTTGTTTTATCTGCTGTTGACGAATTTTGATTTTATTCTCGGCATCATCGGGAAGCTGCTTCATATCCTGATGCCGATCATCTGGGGGCTTGTGATCGCCTACCTGCTCAATCCGGTTCTCCGCTTTTTCGAGCATCGGGTGTTTGGCAAAATCAAATGGAAAAAGCCGCGTCCCAAGCTGGTGACCGGATTTTCGATCGCCGCCACCCTTTTTGTCATGCTTTTGATCGTTGCGGGGCTGCTTTGGCTCATCATTCCGCAGGTGCTTTACAGCGTGCGGGGCATTCTGGCGGCTCTGCCCGATTATATCAGCAATGCCGAGCGGCTTTTGAATGAGAATGTCATCAACAATCCGGCGTTCAAATCGCTTCTCCAGAACGGCTTTTCCTTTTTGGAGGAAGCACTTGCCACCATCTCGGCGCAGCTCTCCCCGCGGCTCAACGACTGGATCGGTCAGCTCACCGTGGGGGTGGTGGATTTCGTCAGCGGCTTCACCGATTTTGTGATTGGGATCATCGTATCGGTCTATGTCATGGCGTCACGGGAGAAATTCGCCGCGCAGGCAAAAAAGCTGCTCTATGCATTTTTGCCCGATCGCGTCTGTCAGCAAACGCTGAAGATCACCCGCACCACCAACGAGACGTTTGGCGGATTTTTGTCGGGCAAGCTGCTGGATTCGCTCATCATCGGGCTGATCTGCTTTATCGTCATGGCGCTGTTCCGCTGGGAGTATCCGGTGCTGATCAGCGTGGTGATCGGCGTGTTCAATATCATTCCGTTTTTCGGACCGGTCATCGGCGCGGTCCCCTGTTTGATTATTCTTTTGCTGG
Source organism: uncultured Clostridia bacterium (assembly GCA_947624575.1). Lineage (GTDB taxonomy): Bacteria > Bacillota > Clostridia > Oscillospirales > Ruminococcaceae > CANQKG01. The sequence goes on along the minus strand of CANQKY010000019.1, from coordinate 4,275 downwards.
CAAACCCCATGCACGCGCTGTTTTTCCTGATCTTTATCCTGCTGCTGCAAACCTTTGACGGGAATATCCTCGGTCCGAAGATTTTGGGCGAGGCAACCGACCTGTCGCCCTTCTGGGTGATCTTTGCCATTCTGGTCGGCGGCGGGATCGGCGGCATTGTGGGTATGTTTGTCGCCGTGCCGGTCTTTTCGGTCATTTATTCGCTGTTTTGCGATTTTGTACGGGATCGTCTGGCGGAGCGCAGTGCTGCCAAACAGGACGATCAACCGAACCGGATCGAGCCGTCATGAGGGTACTTTGTATCGGTGATGTGGTCAGTCCGGCGGGGATTTCGTTTTTGCGGCGGAAGCTTCCAAGGTTGAAGGCGGAGCTCGGCGTGCAGGCGACCATTGTAAACGGAGAGAATGCGTCGGTGGGGAACGGGCTTCTGCCGGCGGACGCCGAGGCGCTGTTCGCTGTGGGCGCCGATGTGGTGACCGGCGGGAATCACACCCTGCAACGGCGGGAGATCTTGCCATACCTCAGTGAACATTCGCAGCTTCTGCGACCCGCCAATCTACCCGAAAGCTGTTCGGGCGGCGGCGTGTATGAGCTGGATTTCGGCTCTGTCCGGCTTGCCGTCATCAGCCTGATGGGGCAGGTGTTTTTCACCAATCCGCCCGATTCGCCCTTTGCCGTGCTGGAGCGGCTGCTGCGGCAGATCACGACTCCCCTTGTGCTGGTGGATTTCCATGCCGAGTCCACCGGCGAAAAGCTGACCCTTGCTCACGCCTTTGACGGTCGGGTGTCCGCCATTGTCGGCACTCACACCCATGTGCTGACCGCAGATGAACAGATTCTCCCGCAGGGGACGGGCTATATCAGCGACCTGGGTATGACGGGACCCTTCTGTTCGGTGCTGGGGATCGACCCCGCCTGCACCATCAGCCGCATGCGGGATCATCTACCCACCCGCTTTCATTTTGCCAATACCCCGCCCGTTTTGCAGGGCGTTTGGCTGGATTTGGACGAAAAAACGGGTCGTTGTCTGCAAATATGTCGCGTTTTTTTGAAAGATTCGTGAATTTTGCAAAATACTCTTGAAAACTGCGAAAAAATATGGTATCCTTTAACCAGTACCTTGCGTCAAAGGGAGGATAGTCATGGATATCTTAAAGGTATCATCTCGTTCGGTGCCAAATGCTGTGGCGGGCGCAATAGCAGGCGTGGTACGGGAAAAGGGAAGGGTAGAGCTGCAGGCAGTAGGTGCCGGCGCTGCCAATCAGGCGATCAAAGCGATCGCGATTGCAAGAGGCTATCTCAAAGATGAGGCAGACCTCATCTGTATCCCCTCGTTCGACAATGTGTCGATCAATGGGGAGGAGCGCACAGCCATGTCCTTCCTGGTCGAATCCAGATAACATCACAGTACACAATCTTGATGGCAATATAACAAGGAAAAAGAGATACCGCTTGCTTTGGGAATCGGCAAGCGGTATCTCTTTTAGTGTTAGTTTTCTTCCTGATAGAACAGCTCCAGCACCAATTCAAACAGTGCCTGCTGATCCACATACATTTCCGCGAACTCCTCGCCCATTTTCACTTCGCCCTCTATCGAGCGGAAGTCGAGCTGTGCGCCGTTTGCAAGGAACACCGAGCTCAAATAGGTGATTCGGCTCGCGTCCACGGTGTTGATCGACTGCTCGCCGATCGTGCGGAACAGCCCCAGCGGGAAGGAGGGATTGGCGCGGGTGCGCTCGATCACCTTGGCGGCATAGGCGTTGAGATAGGCGATCTGCCGCTCCATGCGGTTGTTGTTGGCGGTCACAGTATCATGCCGCCGTCCCCGCAGATAGCTTTCCGCATTGCTGCCCGACAGGTAGACCGTCCCGCCGGTCGGGTTCCAGTCCTCGTCATAGGCGGGTACGGTCACGCCGCCGATGGCGTCGGTCAGAAGCGGGATAGCCGACCAGTTGACGCAGAAATAGGTGTTGACCGGAATCCCGTACAGCAGGCGCGAAACAGCCAGCGCGGTATTCTCACAGCTGCCCTCGGCGCCGTCGCCGTAGGCGTAGGCAAGGCAGATTTGCTTGGTTTCAATGCCGGTAAAGACGCCGCTTTCATTGTATATGCCGACTTCCGCCATAATATCGCGGGAGATGTTGAGCACGGTGGTCTTGCCGGTCTCGGTGTCGATCGACAGCAAAAACAGCGTGTCCGCCTGCCCGTTGCCGGTGGTGTACGCGCTTTCCTGCGCGGTCTGGTCCACCCCCATGCAGAGGATCGCGGTCATGTTTTTGTTGTAGACATACCGTTTGCCGTTGTATACCACGGTCTGGTCGTCCTCCACCGTGACCTCCAGCTCGTTCGGAGGTTCAAGGGAGGCGGTCTCGCCGGTCAAAAGCGCCTGCCTGCCCCGCAGCCAGAGGGTGCCGAGGGTGGCGCCCGCTATCAGGATCAGGCAGAGCAGGATCGCGCCGATGATCAGCAGCACTTTCTTCCAAAGCGCCATTTTCTTATGACGTGATTTGGTCATGGATCAACACTCCTTGTACCAGATAGCGGTAAGCGTTGTTGTCGGTGCAGGTGCTGAGTGTGACGATCCGGTCATCGGTGGTGACGGTAACGCCCTCCCGCACATTTCGGATCATGCTGGTCGGATTGGTGGCGTAATCGAGATATTCCCGATACACCTCGGTGTCCGCGAAATCAAAGGAATTGAGAATGTGCCGGTCGTCATAGCGGTAAGCCGAGAAGATGCGGTAGGTCAGGATATGGTGGGGAATATAGATGGTGAAATACTCGTTTGCCGCGAAAAAGTCTGGATCGCGGAACTGGTGGAGGGTGCGGAACATACTGCCGTTGAGCATATTGTGCCCGTAGATCACCGTGTTTCGATCCAGAAACTGATTGTTGTTCAGCCGCTGGATATAGATCGAACCGTTGATGTTGTAATTGCCGTCTATGCCGTGGTCAAGGTAGAAATCGTCGCTCTCCTTCGAGCTTTGGAGGATCGGATAATCCACCTTGGTGTTCGGCACCGTGATCCAGCCGCAGACGTCGGGGTTTTCCGCTCGGAGCGCGGCAAAGTCGATCGGGTTGAGGGGAAGCGGCTCCGGCTCTGAGGTGGTGGCGACGGAGGATTCCACCTTATAGGGGGTGGGATCAAAGCTGCGGAAATAAAACCACAGCACACCTCCGATCAACAGCACCACCAATACAATGATGATCGGAAGCAGCCACTTTTTGCGGGAGCGGCGGGTATCCTCCGGCATATCAAATCCTCCTCGAAAAACAAAACCTATCCTTGAAGCCTTGCGGCGGAAGGATAGGCTTTTGTTTTGGTTTACATTCTGCGATCAGGCAAGAATCTTTTTGCCGACCAGTACCGCGCCGACGAGAGCAACAGCCGAGATTGCAAACAAAGGCGCCGCATGATCACCGGTAGCCGGCGAAGTGGGGGAGGTGCTGCCGCCGGTGGAACCGCCGGACGATCCGCCCGACGAACCGATTGCCTTGAAATGAGCCTGAGCATTCACATTGCCGACCGTCTTAATCACGATAGTGGAGCTGTTGAGATCGCCTTCTACGAAGGTATAAGAACCATCTGAATCGATCACCCACTTGTCAAACTCATAACCGGAAGAAGGGGTTGCGGTAAGACGGTAGGTGTCCTCATCGATTTGGGTCACGGTAACAGTGCCGTCATTCGGCGGGACTGCCACACCGGTTACATGCTCGTTCGGTCCGACAGAGGGGCTGTCCACTGCGAACGCGGAAAAAGGCAGCGCAACAACGATCATAAACGCAGCCAAAGCGGCTGTCAACAGCTTTTTCATAGTTTTAGCCTCCTATTAATTGAAGATAACTCTATACGTTACAGTTTATCACAGAAAGGAGGCATTGTCAACTGTAATTTTTTACTTTTTTTGCGGAGCGTTTCAGCAGGGAAAAGGGGCGGCGAGATGCCCGCCGAAGTTGACCGAGGCGATCCGCAACAGCCGGTTGTATTTGGCGGTGCGCTCACCTCTGCAGGGCGCGCCGGTCTTGATCTGTCCGGCACAGGTTGCCACCGCGAGATCGGCTAGGAAGGTGTCCTCCGTCTCGCCCGAGCGGTGGGAGAGTATGACCCGATACCCCTTTTCCTGCGCCAGCGAGACGGCTGCCAGCGTTTCGCTGAGCGTCCCCACCTGGTTCGGCTTGATGAGAATGGCGTTCGCGCAGTCGCTTTCGATTCCCTGCCGCAGCCGTTCGGTCTTTGTAACAAAGAGGTCGTCTCCCACCAGCTGAAGCCGG
>CANQKY010000018.1 GCA_947624575.1 uncultured Clostridia bacterium | reverse complement strand
GCGGGGGGGGGGCGGAGTTTCTCACGAATACGGCGTACTTCGCGGATTACAAGCTCTGCCAGCAGTATTTGCGCAGGGAGCTTGATCCTCAGGATTTATACGATGCATCGTCTCAACTGTTTATGGACTTTTATGGGGAAGGAAAAGAAGGAGAGGAAGAGGAAGGGGAATATGCGTGCCCGCTGTGGAACGACATCGTCTTTGATCATGAATTCAACTTGGTTCCGTGCTGCCGGCTGACGACAAACGAGCGGCTTGGGAATCTGTTTGAGGACGCCCCACGGAGGCTTCTCGCACGTAGAGAAGCGTATCAGGAATGCGAAGCGTGCATTGCGTCGGGCCAAAGTCGGCTCATCGCATTGCACCCGCCTGTACCGCAATGGTACCGCCACATGACAATGAAAAGGCTGCAGAGCGAAACCGCGCTGCGGACGGCGCAGGAACAGGTAAGACAGCTTCAAGAGGAGATCGACGGGATCAAGACCAGCAGAGCATGGAGATTGACGAAACCGCTCAGAGCGACCAAGGCGTTTGCAAGCAGAACCGCCATGGCCATTTTGGGGACGGGAAAGGGAGAAAAGAACCGATGACAATCGAGGACGGCATCCGCACGGACAAGCTTACGCGCGAAGAAGTGGAGCGCGGGGAAAGCTCGCATGCGAAGCTGCTTGGCATGGTGAGGCCGGGATCCAGAGTGCTCGAGTGCGGGCCTCAGAACGGTATCATGACGCGGTATCTCAAGGAAGAATTGGGCTGCCAGGTATACATTGTCGAGATCGATCCGCAGTGCTTTCAAAAGGCGTCGGCCTATGCGGACGGAGGCGTGTGCGCCAGTCTGGAGGACGACGGCTGGCTTGAGCGCTTTGAGCATGCGTCCTTTGACTATATCCTCTATGCGGACGTTCTGGAGCACCTGCATGATCCGTTGGCCGTCCTGATGAAAATGAGGCGATTCCTCAAGGAAGACGGCTCTGCGTTGCTTTCTGTGCCAAATGTCGCGCATGGCGATGTCCTCATGAATCTGCTTTGCGATCAGTTTAATTACCTGACGCCGGGCCTGCTGGCGCCGGAACATATTCATCTGTTTGCGCTGGAATCCATTCGTGAGATGATCCGCAGGGCGGGCTATTACGCGGCGTACGAAGGCGCGACGTACGCGCCGCTGTTTCACACGGAACAGGGGCCGTTTATCCCGGAAAGCCGCAGGGATGAATTGAAGCAGATCATCCGTGACCACGCGACGAAGGAAGCGTATCAGTTCGTTTTCAGGCTTTCTACGAGGGAGACGCAGACGCTGTCCGATGTCGAAAAGGCGCTGAGCGGGCAGGGCGAGGTCAGGTCGAGATTTTACTTTGATTGCTATGGGAAGGGTTTTACGGAAGCTGAGAAGGCAGAGATTATAGGAAAGAGAAAAGAGGACGGGCGGGTCGTCTATCAGGTTCCGCTGCCGCAGGGATGTGAGGCCGTCCGTTATGACCCCTTGGAAGGGCAATGCTGCCTGCTGGAACACACGGTGACGACGGTGGATGGCCAGGCGGTGAAGGCCGACGTCGTAAACGGCGTAAAACTGTCGGGGGGGGGGCATGACGCTTTATGGAACCCTCGACCCGCAGATGATCGTTTACCCATGGCGCGGGGGGAAGGAGTTGACCGTCGAAACGGGCATTGTTCCGCTTGGGGAGGAAAGATGGCTCTGCGAGCTGTGCGAGTTGCTATCGGGCGCGCTGGCTGAAAGGGATCATGCCGAGACGGAGCTTGAAAATATGCGCGAAACGCTGTCGTGGAAGCTGACCGCTCCGCTGCGGCGCGTCAGGGCGATGATGCGCGGGAACAAGGCGTAGAAGTATAAAGCAATCTTGGGGGAACGGTATGGAGAAGACCGACATCGTATTCGACCAGTATCAACGCTACGAGACGATTGCCAGGCTGATTTGCTTTCAAAGGCGAGAGGAAGACCAGATATTCAAAATACTTGAGCTCGGTTCAAACGAGCACAAGGATCTTCGCCTGTTTTTGCCGGAAGATCAGATTCTCTTCACAGATATAACACTGACAGAAGCGATGAAGAATGATCCGGATTTCACACAGGCGGATGGAAGCGATCTGCCCTTTGAGGATGGTAGCTTCGACTTTGTCGTCGCGGCGGACGTTTTTGAACACGTCCCGCGAGCGCGCCGCAAGCGATTCGTTTCCGAGGCGCTCAGGGTGTCCAGAGTCGGAGCGATCCTCTCGTTTCCGCATAACGCGCCCTATGTGTTGCAGGCGGAGAGGCGAGTCAACGCCTATTACAAAGCGGTCACGGGAAAGGACTTCATATGGCTCAAGGAGCATATGGAGAATTCTCTGCCGGATCCCGCTGAAATAGATGCCCGTCTAGCTGCGGGGGGGGGCTACGAGTTTCACTTCTTCCATGGAGACATACGTGTGTGGGAGAAGATGTGGTACGGCGCGTTTGTCAACGAGTTTTCCGGAACGGGGAGGGCCTATCACAGCGCCATCGACGGGTATTACAACCGGAATATCTATCCGCGGGACATTTCGGAAAACTGCTATCGGGCGTTTTATGTGCTCACGCATGCGAAGGCGGACGACTGGGCGCGCTGCGCGGCAGCTCTATGGGAGGCTGACGCGGTGAACAAGCAAGAATCGTCCGAATTTCTTGACACGCTGCTGAGCATGCAGCAGGAGCTGCACGGTCTGAACGAGCAGAATCGCATGCGGGATCGGATTGCCGCCCAAGATAACATGCTCAAGGAATATGAAAAGGTGATCCGCAGGCAAAACGAACGCCTTCAGGTTTTGGAGACTGCCTATGCGAACGTTGCAGGCTCGTTATGGTGGAAAGCAATCAAACCATTGCGCATGCTGACAGACGGATGTAAAAAGCTTATTAAGTCAAACAAGCGCGTCTATGGCGTTTTCAGGCGGATTAAAAGAGATGGTGTAGTCAAGACGTTCAACCGGCTCTTTCATAAGCATGGGTATATCGCCTACAGTACACGCGAACTGAAGGAACAGCGCAGAACGGATTTTCCGCGGCATATCCGCATCGGAATTGAGGCGAGGCTATGCAATACGCCTCAAGGTGTATTGCAGGAAATGATCAAAAGCGTGCAGTCTCAAACCTATACGAACTGGGAATTGCATCTGCTTGACGAAAGCGACGCCGAGCATGCGTATGTAGGCAGCGTATGCGCACAGTACGGCAAAGAAGATGCTCGCATCGTCTACATGCGGCAGGAGGACGCGGACAACGAGAATCCAACGCCAGGCGAATACATCGGATTAATTGGGGAAGGCGACCTGCTGCATCCGGCGGCGCTTTACGAAACGATGAGAAGGATATGCGCCGAAGGCGCCGACATGATCTACACGGACGAGGCCGTGTTTGACGAAACGCCCAACAAAACGGAGGCGCTGCGATTCAAACCGGATTACGCGCCGGACACGCTGCGCAGCGTCAACTATATCGGTCGGTTCTGCGTGTTTTCCCGCAAGCTGGCGCAGGAGAGCGGCGGGGGGCTCAGAGAGCGCTTTGGCAGCGCGCAGGAATACGATTTGATCCTGCGGCTGTCTGAAAAAGCGAAGTGCATCGCGCATATTCCGCGGGTGCTCTATTATAGCCGCAAATCAATGCAGAGGCAGGAAGATCAAAATGCGACAGAGCTTGCGGTGCAGGAGCACCTTGTGAGGGTAGGCCTTTCGGGCAGGGTGACGGGCGCGAAGCTTCCCGGAACCTGCCGCATCGACTATGATTTGGAAGGTCATCCGCTCGTCTCCATTTTGATTCCCAACAAGGATCACGCCGCAGAGCTGACCCAATGCGTGCGCTCAATCCAGCAGAAGACGACCTATGACAACTGGGAGATTGTCGTCATCGAAAACAACAGCGTGGACGAGGCGACCTTTGACTGCTACCGCGAGCTGCAGAAGGATGCGCGCATCCGCGTGGTTCGGTGGAATCGGGAGTTTAACTATTCGGCGATCAACAATTTCGGCGAACAGTTCGCCCATGGCGAGCAGATCCTGCTACTCAACAATGACACGGAGGTCATCACACCAGACTGGATCGAGCAGATGCTGATGTTCAGCCAAAGGAAGGATGTCGGCGGGGTCGGCGCGATGCTCTACTATCCGGACGATACGGTGCAACATGCGGGCGTCATCATCGGACTTGGAAACGCGGCGGGGCACGGCCACCGCAACTACGGCCGGGGAGAAGTCGGCTACATGGGACGGCTCGCCATTGCGCAGAATTACTCGGCGGTAACCGCGGCCTGCATAATGATTAGGCGGGACGTGTGGCGTGAGGTCGGCGGACTGGACGAGACCTTCGCTGTGGCCTACAACGACGTCGATCTGTGCCTACGCATCTGCAAGAAGGGCTATCGGATTGTCTGGACACCCTTCGCCGAGCTCTACCACTATGAGTCAAAGAGCCGCGGCATGGACGATACGCCCGAAAAAAGGGCGCGTTTTGAAGGCGAGCTGTTGCGGCTGCAAAGCCGTTGGGTGCAGGAGATGGAGGCGGGCGATCCGGCCTATAACCCGAATCTGACGATCGAAAAAGAGGACTTTTCGGTCAGGTGACCTTTATTGCATCTGAACCGACGATTCAGAGGAAAAGAGGATTCTATCGGATGAAAAAGAGAAAGGCAGCGTTTATTTCCGTACTTGCGGTTGTGCTGACTGCGGTTTTCCCGGCGGTATTTCTGTATTGCAATAACGCCGAAGAAGCGGCGTTTAAAGAGATCCTTCCCGCGATCGCCATATCGGCCGCTCTCGCTCTGGCGTCGTATCTCCTCTGCCGCCTGATCCTGCATAAGGCATATACCGCGTCGGTCGTCGCAACGACATTCGTATTGTTGCTGACGAATTTTGCGTATCTTGAAAAAGGCATCAAGATATTTTTCGATTTGGAATACTGGCAGACCGTTCCGATCCTGATCGTCATTCAGATGCATGTCGCGTGGTTCGTATCCCGCCGTTTGTCCGATGAGGCGGTTGAAACCGTTTCAAAGACGATTGGCCTGGTTTTCAGCCTCCTGATTGCATTTAATGTGATCATGGCGGCGCCGGGCATGATCAGCCGTGCGAGCTTACAACGCGAATTGAAAGAAAACACGTCAAAAAACGAAACTTTAACTGCCGATGCGTCCGCCAAGCCCAACATTTACATGATTCTATTCGACGAGTATGCGGGCTTTCGTCAGATGCAGGAATACTATCACTATGACAATGCGGTCTTAAAGGACTTCTTGGAAGAGAACCACTTTAACATCTCGTATACGAGCCAAAACGAAGGCATTCAAACAAGGGTAGTATTAGGGGACGTCGTAAGCCTGGATTACGTCATTACGTCTGACAGCGATAGTCACTTGAGTGAGATTACCGCGGCATTAAACAGCGGCGTGTTATTCGATTTTTTGCGTGAGCATGGCTACTATGTGCAGGGCGTGCAGGACGAACCGGTTTTTGATCTGCCCTCGCCTATAGAGAACAATACGGAAACAAAGGGAAAGACCATGAGCGGGGAGAGCCTGACGGATCTATGCCTTGAGCAATCGATTCTTTATCCGCTATACCGCGTCAATGCCTCTGAAAGATTGGAAGAAATACTGAAGGTTGCAGACTATATGAGCGATGCGGATCATGTGAAGAACGAGAGCACATTCACCTGGGTTTATTTCAACTTTCCGCATCAGCCATTCGTTGTCGATGAAAATGGCGTCGATATATCCACGGCCTATTCCACCGACTGGGTCAACAAAAAATGGTATTTGGGACAATACAAATACGCCACGAAATTGATGATAAAAATCTGCCAGAACATTATCGATCATGATCCGGAAAGCATCATTCTGCTCTGGTCTGATCACGGGGCGAGAGCCGGGCTTCGTCGGGATGGAGTGAACTGGTTCTATGTACCGTTTGAGGTGATAACGAATCCGCTCAACGCCGTTTACTACAAGGGCGAAGAACTGGATATAGAGGGATTATCTTCGCTGAATACATTGCGCACGGTTCTCAACCGCGCGTTTGGGACAGATTTCGAGATATTGCCCGTACCCGAGTGGTCAGTGTATCGCCATACAAAACGCTACCTTGATGAGAAAGAGGTGGAAGCATGGAAAGAAAAATAAAGCTGTTCCTGTATGTCATGGGGATGCTGCTTGTGCTTTCGTGGGTGTCCTTTTCAACGGGGTGGTTTTTAAAGAACAGGCAAATGACAGCAGCCGAAAAGACGAGCGACAATCTGGAGGCGCTCAATAAGAACGATGTGTACTACGACATTGTCTTTGAGCCGGTGGGCACCCTGAAACAGTTCAAAGTGATGGACTATCAGGGATGGGTTTTCACACCGACCGAGGGGGAAAACGCAAATCGTGAGGTTACCCTCTATTTTGTCCGAGGATGGGATCGATATAAGCTCACGGTTGTCGATCCGAAACAGCCGAGGGAGGAAAACAGCTTTATCGCAAGACCGGATGTCCTGATGGCGTTCCCCGACCTGCCCATTCCCAACGATCGCGTGGGCATTGTGGGCGAGTTCTCAGCCGCGCTCATGAGGGATGGAGCGTACGATGTATACGTGTACTGCAAAGAAAACGAAGAGAATTATGGGCTCGTAAAAACGCAATATCGTTTTGAGAAAAAGGGAGATCTGATAAATCTGATCCGGTAAAAGCAGGCTTGAGCTTTGGCAGTTGCGCAGGGCACGAAATCGACAAATCCTGCGCCATGACGCACAACGGGAAGGGAAAGGCGGATATCGATGAAAAGGCGCATAGCAACTGTAGCTTTGACAGCTGTATTGCTGCTACTACCGTTTGCGATTGTTGTAAAAACGCTTATTTGCGAGGGAATCAGCGTTCCACAGTGGGACGATTGGTGGACGGTCGAGTATTACAAAAATACGGTAGAAAATGGATTCAATCTTCATGATTTACTGAATATGCGGGCCAATGAGCATCGAATCATTGTTCCTGTAATTCTTAGAACAATGATTTGGTCCTTATCGGGCTGTAATGGGATAGTAGAATTGATTGTCGATCAGATGATCGTGCTTCTCGCTTTCGGAATAATTGTGCTGTATTGGTATAAAAAGAAGCTTCCAATGATCGCATTGCTTCCCGTTTCGGTGATCGTATTCTCCTTTAAACTCGGCATGCTTCAGGTGTGGGGAATGTCGATACAATGGTGGACGCTTGTTCTTTTCAGCGTGCTGTCTTTCTATTGTTATCAGAAGTTCATTCAAAACGGGAAGAGAATATCGCTTGTTTTATCGATGCTGAATGCCGTTTTTGCGGCGTTTTCGTCAGCGAATGGTATTTTGATTTGGTTAGCATATCTTGCGTTGTTTGTAGCGCAAAAACTATTTGAAAAGAAAAAACTTTTACGAGCAGATAACGTATTTGTCTTGGCTGTTGGGGTTGTGACGTGGTGGCTGTTTTTTCAAGGCTGGTCAAAGCTCGCTTTGGCAAACTTGCATACAGAAAGTGTATATGCGTTTATCAACACGTTCATTCGCTTTATTGCAAATCCTTTCTTCGAGATTCAGGATACGCAGACTGCATATTGGGTTGGGCTAGCGATCCTGATATGCGCGTGCGCAATGATTGTTACAGTTTGCTTAAAGAAGCGGGTTACGGAGTATGCGTTTCCGTTGCTCATGCTCATGTTTTTCTTTGGCTCTATGATTGTCATCGCATATGGAAGAGGTTCTTCCGAATTGAACGGGCATTTGGTTGCAAGCGCGTCTCAGTATGCAACCACTCCTGCTTGGGCTTTGGTCGGGGTATATCTGCTGCTTGCACAGGGAGTGCTTGCGAATTTTCAATTCCAGTGCAAGTTGACCGGCTTTTGTAAAGCGGTTGTCCCGGCGGCAATCTATGCAGCGCTATTATCTGTTTCTTTAGACAAGTATACGATAGCAGAAGACTTTCTTACGCGCATGCAGGCAGATGCGTATATTGTGCAGCATTGGGATGGAGCCCCGGATATTGCGAAAACAACATATGTATTTCCCTTTTCAAAACTAAATAACAATACAATGACTGAACTGGTGGACTGGTTAAAGGAGAACCGACTTTTCTTGTTCAAACATGAGAAAGATTATCAATACCCATATAATGACTATATTAACAACATACAAGAGGAGATTGTGTTGCCTTCTCAAAGAACAGAACCCGGCAACTATCATGTGGATATGGTCAATGACAAAGAATACGAGGACGGCATGTCCATTGTTCTCGGCAAAAGTGACTGGATGCACATTTTGGGCTGGGCCCTAGACGAGACGCATGAGGCTTGCCCTGCCGCCGTATATATTACGGTGGATGACACATATTATAGTGTCACAACGATTAAACGTGAAGACGTTGCCGTTGCTTACGGTAATGAGGCGTATTCATATTCTGGCATTGAGAGTTGGATCCCCATGAAGGATTTAGAGCCGGGGAAGCATGATGTCGAATTGACTGTGCTTTCTGCCGATAGCAAGAGTTACTACGTAGCTGCGATTCTATCAATTGAAATCTCTGATTCGGAGAGCCTGGCAGGTGAGTGATACAGCAGCGATAGAAGATTTAGAGTAAAGAAGCCAAAGAAGAAACCCAGTCATAGATCTCTGCACATCGTGAACGGAGGGTTCATAATGGAATTCCATAATATGTCGATTATCATTCCGGCAATGGACGAAACGTATTCCTTGGAACAGACAGTCAGAACCGTCTTTGAAACCTGCAAAACGGAAGACATCGCAGAGTTTATCATTGTGCTGTGTGAGAGGACGAGCGCGGCGTGCAGGCAGACCGCCGAAAGGCTTGTCGCACAGTATCAGGATAAAACGCCGATCTATATCCACGATCAGACGCTCCCGTTTGCCGGAGGCGCCGTACAGGAAGGCTTCAGGCTGGCTGTGGGCAGCCATGTGCTCATGATGTCCGCCGATTTGGAGACGGACCCCAACCTCGTGCGGCGCTTTATCGAGCTGGCCAGGCATGACCCGGAAGAGGTGATCACGGCCTCGCGCTGGATTTCCGGGGGAGGCTTTCACAATTATAACAAGGTGAAGCTTGTCTGCAACTGCATTTTTGAAAAGGCGATTGCGCTGCTTTTCGGCGTAAAACTGACGGATCTGACATACGGCTACAGGTGTTTTCCGGCGCAGCTTGTCAAAAGTATCCGGTGGGAAGAGTACAAGCATCCCTTCTTTTTGGAGACCGCGCTCAAGCCGATTCGCCTTGGCGTGCGCTTTGAGGAGATACCGGCACAGTGGGAAGCGAGAACGGAAGGCGTCTCTCAGAATTCCTTCTTCGCAAACTTCAGGTACTTTAAAACAGCCTGGCACGTTCGCTTTATGCCGAAAGAGAAGATCACTGAGCATCCGTCGTCACACAATTCATGAAGGGAGGCCGTCGCATGTATGCCGTCATTGGAGCAAGCGGATATTTAGGCTCCTATATTCTCAGGCATATTCTTGAAAGCACGGACGATACTGTCCTGGCTACAGCCAGAGTGCCTCGGGAAAGCACAGAAAAAAGGCTTCAGTGGGCCGCCTGCGATGTGACAAAGGCGCAGGACGTCGCTCGGCTGAATGAGATTTGCGCCCAAAAAGCGGCGGGGGGGGGTGCGCTTAAGGTCGTTTATTTAGTGGCGTATCATCATCCGGATCTGGTGGATAGAAATCCTGGATTTGCCTGGGACGTCAATATCACGTCTCTTTCAAGGTTTCTGAATCAGCTTGCAAACGTTTCCTGCCTCTATTATGCGTCGACTGAAAGCGTCTATGGGGAAAGCGTCGGCGGATATCGATTTAAGGAGACGGATGCGCTTCATCCGGTGAACCGTTACGGCGTACAGAAAAGCGTCGCCGAAAAGCTGGTTACCGGCTATGGCTATCAAGTGGTTCGTTTTCCGTTTTTGATTGGGCCAAGCCTTGTGCCGGGCAGAAAGCATTTTTACGACGAGATTGCCGAAACGATCACAAGCGAGAAGACGATCGATATGTTTCAGGATTCCTATCACAATGTGCTGGATTTTGACACTGCCGCAAATTTGCTGATTCAGATCATAGAGAGCAAAGCAAGAGACAGACCGCAGACGCTCAATATTTGCAGCGACAGCGCGATGTCCAAATATGACGTCGGGATCAGGATTGCGCGCAGGATCGGCGCGGATGAGAAATATATCCATCCCATATCCATTCGGGAAAGCGGCGGCATATTTGAGGCAAAGCGGGCAAGCAGCACGCTTATGGACAACACAGCGGTCAAATCATTGCTGGGCATAGACAGCATCGAGCCCAGCCTGTAAAAGCGAAGAAATCTCTGCCTTGATCGAATATGATTTGAAAAAATCAATTTTTGCGAAAGGCAGAGATGAACATGCAGAAAAATGCAAAAATCTATGTGGCGGGTCACGCGGGTCTTGTAGGCTCCGCAATCGTGCGCAGCCTGAAGAGCAAAGGCTATCAAAACGTCGTCGGAAAGCGTTCAGCAGAGCTGGACCTGACCAACCAATTGCAGACGCAGGCGTTTTTTGAGAGCGAACGCCCGGAATATGTGTTTTTATCCGCAGCGAAGGTCGGGGGAATACACGTAAACAACACGCATCCGGCGGAGTTCATCTACATCAATCTCATGATTGAGTGCAACGTCATTCATGCGGCATATCAGTATGGCGTCAAAAAGCTGATGCTGCTGGGCAGCGGCTGTATCTATCCGCGTATACCGCCGCAGCCGATCAAAGAGGAATACCTCTTGACGGGGGAATTGGAAAAGACAAACGAAGCGTATGCGTTGGCGAAGATTTCGGGGTTGAAGCTCTGCGAATACTACAACAAACAGTATGGGACGAACTTTATTTCCACGATGCCCTGCAACCTGTATGGCGAAGGCGACAATTACAATCTTGACACTTCTCATGTCGTGCCTGCACTGATCCGGAAATTCCATGAGGCAAAAGTCCGCCGCATGCCAAGCGTTACGCTTTGGGGAACCGGAAAGGCGATGCGGGAGTTCCTGCATGTTGACGACGTGGCGGATGCCTGCGTTTTCCTGATGGAGCATTACGACGGCAACGGTTGGATCAATGTCGGATGCGGCGAAGACATCACGATTGCAGAGCTGGCCCAGATGGTAAAAGAAGTCGTCCACTATGAGGGAGAGATTGTCTACGATCCGAGCATGCCGGACGGCACGCCGCGCAAGCTGCTGGATTCATCCAAGCTGTTTTCAATGGGCTGGCGGCCAAGGATCGGGCTGAAAGCGGGCCTCTCAAGGGTTTATGCAGATTATCTGATGAACGCGGAGCGATACCGAAAATAAACAAGAAGGGAGACATCACGCTACGATGAAGATCGCGGTTTTAGGCGCAGGCGTATCGGGATTAACGGCTGCCAGGCGATTGAAGGCAAAAGGCTACGACGTCACGGTTTACGAACGGGAAGGCAAGGCGGGCGGTCTGGCAAAAAGCCGAATCGTTGACGGTTATGTTTACGATCCGCACGGCGGACACATTTTTAACTCCAAGAATCAGGACATTGTCGATTGGGTGTTTTCGTTGTTGCCTAAGGAGAACTGGCAGTTTCATGTGCGCAATGCCAAGATTCTCTTTGGCGACAAGTATATTTCCTATCCGTTTGAGCTTTCCCTATGCGAGCTTGAGCCGGATGACGCGCTTGACTGCACCTATGATTTTTTGATGGCGCAGCAGGGCGAAGAGCCGAATAATTATCGCGATTGGCTGATCTGGAATTTCGGCGCGGGGATTGCGCAGAGGTACATGCTGCCTTATAACCGTAAAATTTGGGCTTATCCGCTTGAGGAGATGGAGACGAAGTGGATGCAGGGCAAAATGCCGTTGCCCACAAAGCGCGAGATGCTTCGATCCGTTCTTCTCAAGGATCCCAGCGAGAGAAAAATGCCGCACTCTACCTTCTATTATCCCACATATGGCGGAATCCAGACAATGATAGACAGAATTGCGCAGGGATTGGATTTACGCCTTGGCGATCCGGTTACGTCGATTCAAAGAGCGGAAAAGCGTTGGCTGATCAATGGAGAAGAGGCATTCGACGCTGTGATTTCAACGATCCCGCTTCCAGAATTGTCGCGCGCTATGGAACTGCCTTGCGAAATCAACAGGACAATCGCAGATTTGAAATATAACAGTCTGACGACTGTGCTCTGTTCGTGTCCGCAGACGGACATAAGCTGGTTGTATATACCCGATAAACGGTATAAAACGCATCGCATCGGATATCAGAGTGCGTTGACGCCAGCGGCAGCGCCTGAAGGCACTGGCAGCGGTGCATTTGAAATCATTGGCGAACGTTTTGATGTTGACCGCAAAATTCTTTCAAAACAGGACGTGGTGCCTGATGCGCTAAATCTCCATGAGGTAATTGATTGGGAATTCACCCAATATGCCTATGTTATTCATGATAAGAACTATCGTGTGAACACAAAAAAAGTTTTTGATTACTTTGATGCGGTGCCGAGTTTTCATTTGCTCGGCAGGTTTTCGACATGGAACTATAAGAACATGGATATGTGTATGCAGGACGCATTTGAAGTTGCAGCGAGGTTTGAGTAGGATGGGAGAAAGCATGTTTATATTATTGACTCCCGATTTTCTTCATGAGGACAACAGAGGCAAACTCGTTCAGCTTGTTCATGAAGGCTATCGGCAGGTCAATGTAATTACATCAAGAGCAGGCGTGCTCCGCGGGGGTCATTATCACAAAAAAAACAAGGAAGCGTTTTACGTGATCAATGGAGCCTGTGAAGTAACATTTGTAAGAGATGGAAAACGTGAAAAGAATAAGTTTGTTGCAGGCGATTTTTTCTGCATAGAACCAGGCACAGGCCACATTTTTCGATATCATGAGGACACTACTTTGCTGGGACTGTATGACTTGGGTGTTGAAGAATCTGACGGCAGAAAAGACTTATATCCGATTGAAGAGTAGCAGTGACAGGCATTCCGAACAAAAGGAGGAGAGTACATATGCGCGCACTCATCACCGGCATCACCGGCATGGTTGGTTCACATCTGGCCGATTTTCTGCTTGCGCACACGGACTGGGACGTCTACGGAGCCTGCCGTTGGCGCAGTCCGCTGGACAACGTGTCGCATCTTATTGAGCGAGTGAATCAAAGAGACCGCGTGTTCTTCGAGTACGCGGATCTGAACGACGAGGTTTCGCTCGTGCGCCTGATGGAGAAGGTGAAGCCGGATTACATCTTCCATCTTGCGGCGCAGAGCTACCCGCAGACGAGCTTCGACTCGCCCATTGATACGCTGAACACCAATATTCTCGGCACATGCCGTCTGCTGGAGGCCGTGCGCATTACGGGGATTGACCCGGTCGTGCACGTTTGCGCTTCCTCGGAGGTGTTTGGCAAGATCCCGCCGGAGAAGAAGCCGAAGACAGGTATCCACGAGGAGTGCCCATTCCATCCCGCATCGCCATATGCGATTTCCAAGGTCGGAACTGACCTACTGGGCCGGTACTACGCTGAGGCATACGGCATGAAGGTGATGACCACCCGCATGTTCACGCACACGGGACCGAGGCGCGGTGACGTGTTCCACGAATCGACGTTCGCCAAGCAGATCGCCATGATCGAACGGGAACTTATTGAGCCGGTCGTCAAAGTGGGTAATCTGAAATCGCTTCGGACGTACGCCGACGTGCGTGATGCGGTGCGCGCCTATTACATGCTGGTGACGGTCAACCCGGTTCCCGGCGAGTACTACAACATCGGCGGCAGCTATACCTGCACCGTGGGAGACACGCTGAATACGCTCATTTCCTATTCGACGCATAAGGAACGCATTTGTGTTGAGGTTGACCCGGAGAGGCTGCGGCCCATCGATGCGGATTTGCAGGTGCCGGACTGCGCAAAGTTCAAACGGCACACCGGCTGGCAGCCGAAGATTTCCTACGAAAAGACGATGCACGATCTGCTGGACTACTGGCGCGAGCGCGTCGGTCGGGGCGAGCAGTTCCTGACACGGTGAGGAGAGTGACGTATGGTCATCACACAGACGCCGTTTCGCATCTCTTTCTTCGGCGGCGGGACGGATTTTCCTGGGTTTTACGAGAAGCACGGCGGACAGGTGCTCTCGACCAGCATCGACAAATACTGTTATGTGACAGTGCGTCACCTGCCGCCATTTTTCGATTGTGCGAACTACATTGTATATTCAAAGATTGAGCGGACGCAGCATGTATCTGAGATCGAGCATCCGGCAGTGCGCGAGGCGATGAAGTGGCTGGATATGCATGAACTGGCTGTTATCTATGACGCCGATTTGCCCGCGCGTACGGGGCTTGGAACGAGCAGCTCGTTTGCAGTCGGGATGTTGTCCGCCTTCTACTCGCTCAAGGGGAAGTACGTAGATAAGCGGCGACTGGCCGAGGAAGCGATCTATTTGGAGCGTGTTCTGTGCGGCGAAAGCGGTGGTGTACAGGATCAGATCGCGGCGGCTTACGGCGGTCTGAACAAGATCACCTTTGGCCAGGACGGTTTTGAAGTGCATCCCGTCGTCATCAACGGCGAAAAGCGAGACGCGCTCAACGATAATTTGCTGCTGTTCTTTACGGGCATGTCGCGCTTTTCCTCGACGATTCAGGTCGAGCAGGAGAAGAATCTAGAACGCAAGAACGCACAGCTGCTGTGCATGAAGGAACTGGTGGACGAGGCGGAACGCGCGCTGGTCGAAGGACGCGTGGACGATTTTGGACGGCTGCTCGATGTGGAATGGCGGCTCAAGCGGGAGATCAACGACAAGGTTTCAGCGCCGGTTATTGACGGGTACTACGAACGGGCGCTGAAGGCGGGCGCGTTGGGCGGTAAGCTGCTGGGCGCAGGCGGCGGCGGTTTCCTACTGACCTATGCGCGTGCGTGCGGCGCTGGGCGAGCTGATGGAGATCCCCTTCCGATTTGAGACGGGCGGCAGTCGCATTCTCTACTATGTGCCGGAGATGTACAATCCGGCGCAAAAAAAGGTGAGAGACGCATGAAAACGAGTACGGAAAGGCTTCTGAGCGGCTATGCGAAGAGAAGCGCGTCGGTGAGGGCTGCAGAACAGGATGTTCATGCGGCGATTGTGCTGCTGGCGGATGCATGCCGGGCAGGAGGTAAACTGCTCGTCTGCGGCAACGGCGGAAGCTGCGCGGACGCGGATCACATCGTCGGCGAGCTAGTGAAATCGTTTCGGATTCGCCGTCCGTTGGATGAAGCGACAAAAACGAAGCTGGCAGGTCGGCTCGAATTGGCGGACAAGCTGGAAGCGGGATTGCCTGCAATTAACCTCGGCGCGCACGCTTCGCTGGTGACGGCGCTGATCAACGACGTAGGCGCGGACTATGTCTACGCGCAGCAGGTGATTAGCTACGGCAGGCCCGGCGACGTGCTGCTGGGCATCAGCACGTCCGGGAACTCAAAGAACGTGCTGTATGCAGCCGAGACGGCAAAAGCGATGGGCATGAAAACTGTCGGCCTCACGGGGCGAACGGGCGGAAAAATGCGGGAAACGTTCGACTTGCTGCTTTGCGCCGAGGCCGATGCGACGGAGGATATACAGGACATCCATTCGACGTTTTATCACATTCTGTGCGCGGCGTTGGAAAATGAATTTTGGGGTGAGTGAGATGATTGCGGTCATCATGGCGGGAGGAAAGGGAACGCGCGTGGCATCGGTGAACGAAGCGTTGCCTAAACCGCTGTTGCCCGTGAAGGGAAAGCCTGTGCTGGAGTGGCAGCTTGAGTGCCTAAAGCGGCAGAATATCACGCATATCGTGATGACCATCGGCTATTTAGGGGAACAGATCGAACGGCACTTTGGCGACGGAAGCCGCTTTGGCGTGACGGTAGAATACGTGCGCGAGGATGTGCCGCTAGGCACGGCGGGCGCGTTGTACGATTTAAAGGGACGTTTGATAGAGGACTTCCTGCTGATCAACGGCGATTTGATTTTTGACGTCGATCTGCATCATTTCATGGCGTTCCACAAGGCGCGCGGCGCGCTGGCGACGCTGCTCGTTCATCCCAACGATCATCCACAGGATAGCGGCGTCATCGTTGCTGACGAAGACGGATGCGTGCGCCGCTGGCTGACAAAGGAAGAGGAACGCGGCTGGGTACCCAACTGCGTGAACGCAGGGATCCATGCGCTGTCCCCTGAACTGCTGCGCTCTCTAACAGGGCGGAGAAAGACGGATCTTGACCGCGAGTTGCTCAAACCGTCGTTGCCGTCCGGGAGAGTTTTTTGCTATAAGACGCCGGAATACATCAAGGATATGGGCACTCCGGAGCGCATCCGCGAGGTGGAGCAGGATATTGCGTCGGGCCGTGTGCAGGCGAAAAACCTCCGTCGGACACAGCGCGCTGTGTTTCTCGACCGGGACGGGACGATCAATCGGTACGCCGGGTTCGTGAGAAGGCCGGAAGAGATTGAACTGCTGCCCGGCGCGGCGGAGGCGATCCGCAGGATCAACCAAAGCGGTTATCTGGCGATCGTCGTGACGAACCAGCCGGTCATCGCGCGCGGCGAGGCAACATGGGACGATCTGCGCGAGATCCACTGGAAGCTCGAGACGCTGCTTGGGCGCGAGGGCGCGTATGTGGACGACATCTTCATCTGTCCGCATCATCCGCATAAGGGCTTTGAGGGAGAGCGACCGGAGTACAAGATCGAGTGTGGCTGCCGCAAGCCAAAGCCGGGGCTTCTGCTGCGGGCGGCGGAGAAATACAACATCGGTCTGTCGGAGAGCTGGATGATCGGGGATTCGCAGAGCGACATGCTGGCGGGCGAGGCGGCCGGATGCAGGACGGTGCGCCTAGACGGAGAAACGGGACTGAACGAAGCCGTAAAGCGCCTTTTAAGCGAAGGAGCATAACGACGAAGACAGACTTCAAAAAGGCGTCGAGTTGCTCTTGCTTTCCATGCCGATGCAGGGTGGGCCGCCGGTCAAAATCCCGAAGCAGGGCGCCCTGCTTCATCTGATGCGTACGCATCAGATGAAATGAGGCCTGACCGGCGAGCGGCGTCTGTGCGGATTCGCGCAGGAAACCGCCGGCGTCTGGAGCGCCTGCGCTCTGGGCGACGCTTGCGAACAGACGCCGTGACCGCGTAGCGCGGATACAATCCTTTACCAAACACCTAAATGAACAGGGAGGAAACCAGTCATGAAAAGGATCATCACAAAAACCATGTCTCTCGCGTACTACTTCGTCTGCTGCCTGCTGCTGTTTAGCGCGACGGCGTGCGCGTACATCGACCCGTCCACGACGACGTACATCATTCAGGCGGTGGCGGGCGTGCTGATTGCGGTCGGCGCGACGTTCACGATCATGCGGCACAAGATCGTGGCCGCTTGGCGCAAGTGGTACTACGGCCGCATCGCCAAGAAGAACGAGAAAGAGCGCGCCGCAGAGAAGAAGGAAAAATAATCCGCGGCGCAAAACCCGGGAGAAAAGAGAGGGAGTCCATTGTTGGATGCGATTGTAAGCTTTCTGGGCGACGTGCTGGGCGTCCTGATGAAGCTGTGTTATGATGTGGTGCCCAATTACGGGATCGCGATTCTGCTGTTCACGGTGCTGGCGAAGGTCATCCTGCTGCCGGTGTCCGTGATGCTGCACAAGAACTCCATCAAGATGGTGAAGATGCAGCCGGAGCTCAACTTCATCAAGGCGCAGAACTTCGGCGCAACGGATCAGATCGGCGAGGAGCAGATGAAGCTGTACAAAAAGTACAACTATCATCCGATGCTGGGCCTCGTGCCGCTCGCGACGCAGCTGATTCTGCTGATGGGTGTCATCGACGTGATCTATAAGCCCATGAAGCATATCCTACGCATCCCGGCGGAGCAGATCGCCGCGGCGATCACGCTCTTTTGCGATCTGACGGGCCTCTCGCCGCAGGCGCGCTCCGTGCAGATCGCCATCGTGGACGCGGTGAAGAACGGGCAGTTCGTCGAAGCGCTCACCGGCGTCCTCGGCGCGGACACGATCGCGCGGCTGCAGAGCTTTCACATGAGCTTCTTCGGGCTCAACCTCGCCAAGATTCCGAGCGAGGCGGGCGGTATGTTCGTCCTCGTGCCGCTGTTGGCGGCGTTCTGCGCGTGGCTGCTGTGCGTGGCGCAGGACCGGTCGAACGTCCTCCAGTCCGAGCAGGGGAAGGTCAACAAAATCGGCACGATGCTGCTCTCCGTGGGCTTGTCGCTCTATCTCGGTTTCTTTGTGCCGGCGGGCGTGGGCGTGTACTGGATGTACGGCAACCTGACGGCTATCCTGCAGATGTATCTGCTCAACGCGGTAATCAGCCCGAAGAAGTACATCGACTACGAGCAGCTGGAGAAGAGCAAGCAGGCGCTGGCGAAGGTCTCGCGCCGGGCGAAGGCAAACAAAAAGCTCTTTGAGCGCGACCCGTATCGCAAAAAAGAAAAGCAGGACTATAAGGCGTTTTACAAGCTGCGGGACAAGAAGCTCGTCTTCTACTCGGAGAAAAACGGGTTTTACAAGTACTTCCAGAACGTTATCGAGTATATTCTGAAAAATTCGGACATCCCGATCGACTACGTGACCAACGACCCGAAGGACGCCGTATTTGGCCTCACGAGCGAGCGCTTCCGCACGTATTACATCGGCCCCAAGGCGATCATCTCGTTCATGATGAAGATGGACGCGGACGTGGTGGTGATGACCACGCCGGATCTGGAAAAATATCAGATCAAGCGGTCGCTGGTGCGCAAGGATGTGGAATATATCTATATGCCGCACGGCATCAACAGCGGCAATGCCTTCCTGAGGAAGGGAGCGCTGGACTATTTCGATACGGTGCTTGCACCCGGCCCGAATACGGTGGAGGAGCAACGAGCGATTGAAAAACTGCATGGGACCAAGGAAAAAAACTTCGTGCCCTACGGTTCCGGTGTGATCGACAATATGTGTCGGCAATATGAGCAGATGCGGATCGAGGGCATAACGAAGGGGACAAAGACGATCTTGATCGCGCCTTCCTGGAAGGAGGACAACCTCATCGACCTGTGCGTGGAGGAGCTGCTTGACAGGCTCTTGAACATGCCGTATACGGTGATTCTGCGCCCGCATCCGCAATACCTGCGCTATGCGCTGGACCGAATCAACGAATTGGAAAAGAAGTACGCATCGCATGCGAATTTTGTGATGGAAAGGGATTTCTCCTCTAACGAGACGGTCTTCAACGCCGACGTGCTCATCACGGACTGGTCGGGCATTTCGTTTGAGTATTCCTTCGCAACGCTGAAACCCACGCTGTTTGTCAACACGCCGATGTCGGCGGTCAATCCGGAATGGCAACAAATCGGCATCACGCCGATTGACCTGCGCCTGCGCAAGCAAATCGGCATGGACGTCGAGCCGCATAAGCTGAACGGCATCGAGGAGATCGTGCGCGACTTTATCGAGCATGCGGACGACTATGCGCAAAAGATCGCCGTGATTCGAGAGAGGGAAGTCTTTAACTTGGGTCACAGCGGCGAAGCCGGCGGCGCGTACATCCTTGAGGCGATTCAGCGCATCGAGGACGGTAAGGAAGAGTATTTGAAATACATCTGACCGGGATAAGGAGGTTAGTCATGCGCTTTGGAACGGTGAGCTACAATCTGTACGGTAACTTTACCAATTATGGATCGGCGCTGCAAACATGGGCGCTGCATCAGGCCGTTAACCGGCTGGGCGGCGGCCGGTGGCAGGCCGTGCTGGTCGATTATTGCCCGGAAATCCTCGTGGATAAGGACGTGCTCAACCCATTCAAGGCCATGTGGGATCAGGACGAAGAATCGCAGCGCATGTGCCGCCTCTCCATGCCCGCGATTCGGGAAAACGCCGCAAAGTTTGACCGGTTTTACCGCGAACGTTTTGTGAGAACGCGGAAGAAATACATCGCGTCCAACTTTGCGGATATACAGCAGGACGAAGGCCTGAGCGGCTATATATGCGGGAGCGATACAATTTTTTGCCCGGATGAGTTTGGCATCGACGACGGGTATTTCGCGAATTACAACGCAATGAAAAACCGCTCTATTGCGTATGCGGCCAGTTTCGGAGACCCGCATTTTACGCGAGAGATGCTGCCCGCGCTTGACAACCGGCTGAAAAATTTCCTGGCCATCGGCCTGCGGGAGAGCTCCATGCTTGCGTATGTGCGCGAACGCACGCAGGCGCCGGTGAAACGGGTCATCGACCCCACGTTGCTGCTGAGCGAAACGGACTACGAGCCCATCACGGAGGGGCCTCAGGAGCAGGAGCCCTATCTCCTCCTCTATGCTCGGCGCTACAACACCGCGATGGAGGCATATGCCCGAAGGCTGGCCAGAGAAAACGGCTGGCGCGTGGTTGAGATCAGCCTGCGGGCGACAAACGCCGAAATGGGCCACAGGATGCGCTATGACGCCGGTGTCGAGGAGTTCCTTTCGTTGGTGCGGCATGCGCGCTACGTGGTCACCAATTCCTATCACGCTTTGATCTTCAGCGTGCAGTTTCAGCGGGAGTTCGCGGTCTTCTGCAGGGAACAGAGCGATACGAAGATTGGGGAGCTGCTCTCGTGGCTCGGCCTTGCGGACAGACGCATGGTCTCTGGCGAGGAGCGGCCACAGCCGATTGATTACGGCGCGGTAAAGGACGCGATTGAACGGGAACGGGCGGTGTCGCGCGCGTTTCTTCTGGATGCGCTTGGGCGGCTGTCGAAGCTGGAAAAAGAGGAAGCGCCACGATGAACAGGAAACATGTTGCTCTGAGCGGCTTGAATACGATCAAAGCTGGACGGACGAACGTTCCGAGATGATTTGCTGGTACAGCGATGAGATGTTTGCCTCACACCGGAAGAGAGCAAAGAGAGAGGTTTCGCCGGGCCGATCGCAGCGGCCTGTTTTTGAGGAGAAGCGGGAAAGGAGCAATCCGTGTATTATCTCGATGAAAAAGTAAAAGCGCTGGACAGGATATTCGATCAGAACAGGCGGGAGGGCTATTTGCGTCTGGATCTAAACGAAAATCCGGGCGGCTTGCCGCAGGAGTTTATCCGCGACGTATTGAGCGGCGTCACGCCCGAATTCGTTTCACAGTATCCGGAAACGCTGGCCTTCACCCGGACGCTCGCGCAGTACCTGGACACGGATATCGAACACCTCTGTCTGGTCAACGGCTCTTCGGAAGGGATACGGTATATCATTGAGGCGTTTACGGGGCCGAATGGGAAAATCGTCGGCGTGACGCCGACCTATGCGATGTTTGAAGTGTACTGCAAAATGTATGGAAGGCAGTTTATTTCTGTGCCGTACACGCAGGAGCTACAAATGCCGGTTGAAAACATCCTGGCGAAGATGGGCCGCGACGTGCAGCTGCTGATCCTCGTCAACCCCAATAATCCGATGGGCAATACCTATTCGCAGGAAGAGATCCGCCAGATCTTAAAGAGGGCGGCAGAGCGGGAAATCACCGTCCTGATCGACGAGGCGTACCATTATTTCTACCCGGAATCCTTCATCCGATATGCGTTGACGCAGGAGCATGTTTTTGTGACTCGCACGTTCTCAAAGCTGTTTTCCATGGCGGGCGCACGGCTGGGCTATGTCGCCGGATGGCCGGAAGGCATTCGAATGGTACAAAAGCTCTGTACGCCGCACAACGTCAATGCCTTTGCCGAGCTGTTTGCGGAAAGAATCATCCGGGAGCCGGGAATGATCGATGCGCTCATCGCAAAGCATGCGGCCGGACGGGCCTATCTGGAGGCGGCTTTAAGGGAGCATGGCTATAAGTACGAGGGAAAAGCGGGCAATTTCATCTTCATACAGCCCAAATCCGACGCATGTCGGCTTGTCGAAAGGATGAAATCGGAGAAGAACATCCTGATCAAATCGTATGACGGCATCGGAAAGCTTGGAAACTGCCTGCGCGTGACGATGGGCGAGGAACGCTACATGCGGATCTTTATGGACGCGCTGCTGGAACTGGATCAGAAGAAGTCGCCCGCGGCGACAGAGGAGGAACAGGGCTATGCTGAACTTTACGGTGGGGCCGGTGCAAAGCGATCCGGCGACGCTGAAAATCGCCAGGGGGGGGGTCTCCCTACTTCAGAACCCCGGAATTCTCGGAAGTGATGCTCGAGAACGAGAGGCTGATGCTCCGCTTTCTGCATGCGCCGTCCGGGAGCCGGTGCGTGTTTTTGACTGCGTCCGGTACGGGCGCGATGGAAGCCTGCGTCATGAACGTGTTAAGCGACAAGGATCGCGCCATCGTCATCAACGGGGGCACGTTCGGGCAGAGATTCGCCGAGCTGTGTGAGCTGCACGGGATTGAGGCAGCGCAGGTGCGCTGCGCGTTCGGCCGTCAGGTGGAGCGCGAACAGCTGGAGGCGTTGGCCGGGCGGGGCTACACGGCGCTGCTCGTCAATATGGATGAAACGTCTTCGGGCGTCCTCTATGACATGGACATGATCGCGGCGTTTTGCAGGGAAAACGGAATCCTGCTGATCGTTGATGCGATCAGCGCCTTTATTGCGGACGAGCTTGACATGAAAAAGCTCGGCGCGGCGGCGGTGATCACCGGATCGCAGAAAGCCCTGGCGGTGCAGCCGGGAGTGTCCGTCGTCGCGCTGGCCCCTGCGGCGCTGGAAAGAGTGAAGCGCAACCCCGAACGCTGCATGTATCTGAGCCTGAAGCAGGCGCTCAAAAACATGGAGCGCGGACAGACGCCTTTTACGCCCGCCGTGACGACGTTGCTGCAAATCAACGGCCGGCTGAGGTCGATTGACGAGGCCGGCGGAATCGATGAGGAGAGGGAAAAGGTCGCCGGCCTGGCGGCGTATTTCCGCGGACGTGTGCGGGATTATCCGTTCGAGATGATCACGCGGGATCGATCCAACGCCGTGACCGCGCTGCGCCCGTTGACGCGCGGGGCGAAGGAGATCGTCCGCATTTTAAAGGAAGATTACGGCATATGGGCCTGCCCGAACGGCGGCGAAATGGCGGACGAGGTGTTTCGCATCGGCCATATTGGCTTCCTGCA
The DNA here is from genome assembly GCA_947624575.1 of uncultured Clostridia bacterium. Lineage (GTDB taxonomy): Bacteria > Bacillota > Clostridia > Oscillospirales > Ruminococcaceae > CANQKG01. Next base: position 7,631 of record CANQKY010000018.1, on the reverse strand, counting down.
CAGGGAAGATTACGACCGGCTCTTCGAGGCGTTTGACGACATGCGGCGAAGAGGGATTCTCTAGATTTCATTAGGAGTGCGCGCGTATGATAAAGGTCATCACCTACGGAACGTTTGATCTTCTTCACTATGGGCATGTCCGCCTACTCGAGCGGGCAAAGGCGCTGGGCGATTACCTGATCGTCGGCGTGACGGCCGACGACTTTGACAAGTCGCGCGGCAAGATCAACGTCCAGCAGTCGCTGATGGAGCGCGTGGAGGCCGTGCGTGAGACAGGGCTTGCGGACGAAATCATCATCGAGGAATACGAGGGCCAGAAGATCGATGACATACGGCGTTATGAGATCGACATCTTTACGGTCGGTTCAGACTGGGTGGGGAAATTTGATTATCTGAAGGCGTATTGTAAGGTCGTCTATCTGGATAGAACGCAGGGGATCTCCAGCTCGAACATACGAGAGAAGAAGCAGAAGATTCGCCTCGGCTTCATGGGCAGCTCCCCAATGATCGATAAATTTATTCGCGAAAGCCGCTACGTAAACGGGATCGAGATCGCCGGCGTTTGTGCAAGAAAAGAGATCGTAAAGGACAAAAGCATTTATGTAACGGATGACTATGAGGAGCTGATGGATCGCTCAGACGCCGTTTATATTGTGTCGCTGCCGCGGCAGCATGATGCCGACGTCTTGAAGGCGCTGCAAAAGGGGAAGAGCGTGCTGTGCGAATCGCCTGTTGCGCTGAGCGCCGCAAAAAACGAGGAGCTCTTTACAGTGGCTCGGGAGCAAGGATGCGTTTTGATGGAATCCATCAAAACGGCGTATGCAACGGCGTACTCGCGTCTGCTGCTGCTGGTCAAGGGCGGAAAGATAGGGGCTGTCTATTCAGTTGACGCAACGTGCACCAGCTTGCAGAAGCCAAACAGCGATTCTTGGAACAGCATTTGCGCGTGGGGTCCGACGGCTTTGCTGCCGGTGTTTCAGATCCTGGGATGCGAATACCGCTCTAAAGAGATCGTATCGTATCTCGAAAAGGATGGTTACGACAAGTTTACTCGGATCAGCTTCGTTTACGATCATGCCGTTGCCTCCGTCAAGGTGGGCAAGGCGGTTAAGTCGGAAGGAGAGCGGATTATCTCCGGAACGAAGGGCTATATCTATGTCCCGGCCCCATGGTGGAAGACGGATTATTTTGAAGTTCGCTATGAAGATCAGACGCAAAACAAGCGGTATTTCTATCAGCTTGACGGCGAGGGCATCCGTTACGAGCTGCTCGCCTTCTGCAAGAGCATTGAAACGGGGAAAAACGGCTCTTACATCGAGCAGAGCGTTTCCAAGGCGATCAGCGGCGTGATCGAGGACTTTTATCGCCGGACGGATTGCAAGGAGATATGATCAGAATTGCGGCCTGTAATCCCGATCACAGCGAGATTGTTTCCGCGCTGTTTCATCGGAGTTTTGCGAAGGGCGCTTACGGCACGGGCAAGATCACAACGAAACGGAGTGGAATACGATGGGCGGTTATCTGACGAATCATCAAAAAAGTCGCTGCACAGCTTGCGAAACGTGCGCGGCGGTTTGCCCCGTGTCCGCGATTGGGTTTGCGGAGGATGATGAAGGCTTTCGCTACCCGACGGTTGACGAGGGGGCGTGCGTGCATTGCGGCACCTGTGTGAGGGCCTGCCCGATGGAAAAGGGAGTGCCCAAAAATGCGGGCGCTCCCTTGGTTTTTGGCGGATACAACCGGGATGACGAGGTGCGCGACAAGAGCACGTCGGGCGGCGTCTTCGCCGCATTGGCGGAGGTCTGGTGCGACGAAGACTGCGCGATCTTTGGGGCGGAGGCCAAAGGGCTGGAGATTCGCCACAGCTGCATTACAGATAAACGGGAATTGGGAAAATTTCAAAAATCAAAGTACAGTCAGAGCACCGGGGGAAAGCAGGCCTTTCAAAAGGCAAAAGAGCACCTGCTCGCGGGGAAAAGGGTACTCTATTCGGGAACACCGTGCCAGATCGCCGGATTGATGAAGTATATCGGAACGGACTGTCCGACGGAGAAGCTGTTGACGGTCGAGGTGGTCTGCGAGGGATTCCCCAGCCCGATCCTGATGCGCAAATATGTCGAGGAGCTCGAAGAGAAGCGCGGCAGCAAGGTGACCGCGCTCGATTACCGATATAAGGACAAGGACAAGTGGGATTTTCAGGTGATGAAGATCGACTTTGCAGACGGCAGGAGCAAAAAGGTCGATCGTTGGTTCAGCCCATTCTGGATATTCTGGTTGAAAGGGCTGATGAGCCGCCCATCCTGTGCGGACTGTGAGTTCCGGACGCCGGACAGAACGGCGGATATCACACTGGGCGATTTGTGGGGCGTACAGAAATACTGCCCGGAACTATACGGAGAAAATAAGGGATGTTCTCTGGTTGTCGCCAGCTCTCCAAAGGGGAAGAAGGTCTTGCAGGAGACGAAAAAATATCTGTTTGGCCATGACCTGCGCTATGAAGACGCGCTCAGATATCAAAGCCCCATGAGGTCGTCTGCCCCGGCAAATCCCAAGCGCGACGAATTTATGGAAGACCTGAAGAAACTGTCCTATTCGGAGCTGTGCAAAAAGTGGAGACCCAGATATTCCTTGAAACTGCTCATTTCCAAATATGTCTGGGGAAGCAACCGGCAGATTGTTTTCCTCTGGAAGATCAAACGGAAAATCTTTGGAAACTTGGGGCGTGCTCATCTCAACTGAAACAAACCGCCGTGGATGTGATGAGAGGAGAAGCAATCGACGAGAGCGGAAGCGACCCACGATGGCGGCGGCCGGCATCTACTGGCGCAAGGCGAAAAAGAAGCTGCAGAGCAAGCCCAGCATCGACGAGAAAGCGAAGAAGGAAGTCGAAGAGGACGTCGTTGTGTACGACAAAGAGAACAAAAAGTGACCGGCATTGAACTGGTCAGCGGGCCGCGGGGAGAGGCCACCGGGTTGTCAAAAAGGGGCTGTCGAGCTAACAATTTCGTTAGCTTGACAGCTCCTTTCCTTCGTCTGTCCCTGGCAGGGCCTCCCCGTCAGGATTTAGTCGTCAAATTCGAGGTATGCGCCCTTCATGGGAGACGCGGCGTGTTCGCTGAAAAGGCGCAGCGTGCCGCGCTTGTATTTTCTGGGCTTGGGCTTCCATGCCTTTTTGCGCTCGGCCAGAATGGCGTCTATTTCCTCGGGTGTCTTACGTTCTCCCTTGACGCCCACGATGGCCAGGATGCGCTTTTTCACATCCAATTCGATCAGATCGCCGTCTTCCACCAGGGCGATGGGGCCGCCGGCCTGCGCTTCCGGGGAGCAATGGCCGATGACCGGGCCGGTGGATGCGCCCGAGAAGCGGCCGTCGGTGATCAGCGCGATGCTCCGTCCCAGCTCTTTGTCGGAGGAGATAGCCTCCGAGGTGTAGAACATTTCGGGCATGCCGGAGCCTTGCGGGCCTTCGTAGCGGATAAACACCGCATCGCCGGGCTTCACCTTGTGATGGAGCACCGCGTCGATGCAGTCCTCTTCGCTGTCAAAGGGGCGGGCGCTGAGGACGGCGGAGAACATCTCCTTCGGGCAGGCGGTGTGCTTGATGACGGCGCCCTCGGGGGCCAGATTGCCCTTCAAAATGGCCACGGAACCGTCCGTGCCGATGGCCTGGTCATAGGGGCGAATGATATCCGCTTTTGTCAGGTGGATGCCATACCTGGCGTTGGCCTCCTCCAGCCATTTCTGGCAGCGCTCATAGAAGCCGTTTTCCCTGAGCTCGGCCAGATTCTCGCGCAAGGTTTTTCCAGTGACGGTCATCACGTCCAGATGAAGGACGTCCTTGATCTCCTCCATGATGGCGGGCACGCCGCCGGCATAGTAGAAGAACTCCGCGGGCCAGCGGCCTGCAGGCCGCAGATCCAGCAGATAATGCGCGCCGCGATGGAGCCTGTCAAAGGTGTCGCCGTCGATCTGAAGACCAAACTCATGCGCGATGGCGGGCAGGTGAAGCAGCGTGTTTGTGGAGCCGGAAATCGCCGCATGCACCATGATGGCGTTCTCCAGGCTGTCCATGGTGACGATATCGGAGGGCTTAAGCCCCTTGAGGGCCAACGCTACCGATTGTTTTCCGGCCCGATAGGCGTAGTCAAGCAGGTCGGGGCTGGTGGCGGGCAGAAGCGCAGAGCCGGGAAGCGTGAGCCCCATGGCCTCGGCCATGATCTGCATGGTGGAGGCCGTACCGATGAAGGAACAGGCTCCGCAGCTGGGGCAGGCGTTGCACTTTGCCCAGTTCAGCTTTTCTTCATCGATCTCGCCCCGCTCGTATTTTGCGGAATACATCCCCAGCTGCTCCAATGTGAGCAGCTCGGGGCCGGCGGCCATCGTGCCGCCTGTGACCATGACCGAGGGGATGTTCACCCGGGCCATGCCCATCAGGTTGCCGGGCAGGCCCTTGTCGCAGCTCGCCAGGAAGACGCCGCCGTCAAAGGGGGTGGCGTTCGCCTGAATCTCGATCATATTGGCGATCATCTCCCGGCTGGCCAGAGAGAAATTGATGCCGTCCGTTCCCTGGCTCTCGCCGTCGCACATATCGGTGCAGAAATACCGTGCGCCATGCCCGCCGGCGTCGGCAATGCCGCGGCAGGCGGCTTCCGCCAGCTTGTCCAGGTGGCCGGAGCCGGGATGGCTGTCTCCAAAGGTGCTCTCCACAAAGATCTGCGGCTTGGACAGATCCTCCGGTTTCCAGCCGGTACCCAGGCGCAGGGGATCCAGCTCGGGCGCGAGCTCACGCATTTTTTGGCTGATCAGCATACTGTGTACCATTCCTTTACGTCAATTGATGGGACATGAATCTGTGAAGAGGGAGGCTATGGGAGCCTTGATAAGTCTATCATAACATCATACGTCATATGTGTCAACCCCGCGTTTTGTATAAGCGTGCAGTAGCATATCCATAAAAAGTGACAAATATCACCGGATTTTTCCGAAATCATTTGGCATAGGACGTATGACGTAATATGATTGCGGTGTGAAGAGGCCAGGTTGCCGTATGGGAGCGGCACAACCCGGCCGCCCCCGTCACGGAGCGGCTTTACACCAAATAAAGGAGGTTCGCCCATGCTATTGCTCGTCTTTCTGATCTCCATTGCGATTTTGCTGTTCTGCATCATCAAGCTCAAGCTGAATCCCTTTGTTGCGTTGCTCGTCTGCGCCTACGGCACCGGCCTCATGGCCCTTGCGACCTACGCCGGCGGCGTTGCGCCGGAGGGCTTCGCCTCCATTTCGGACGTGGTCGCCACCATCACCAACAACTTCGGCTCGACGCGGGGTTCGATCGGCATCGTCACCGGTCTGGGCGTCATGCTTGGCATGTTCATGTATGAATCCGGCGGCATTGACAACATTATAGACAAGGTGCTGAAGGCCGTGGGCCCCAAGCGCTCGCAGTACGCCGTGTCGGTGGCCGGCTTTATCACCGGCATCCCGGTGTTCGGCGACGTCGTGTACATCATGTTTGCGCCCATGCTCCGGGTTCTTTCGCGGAAGACCAAGTATTCCATGGCCGCATACGGCTGCGCCATTGCCGTTGCCACCACCTGTACGTTCGCTCTGGTTTTGCCGACCGCGCCTCCTCTTGCCGTGGCCTCCGCCATGGACATCAATGTGGGCATCTTCTTCTACGCGCTCATCGCCGCCTTTGTGGGAATGTTCATGGGCTGCATCGTGTACGGCGGCTTTGTGAATAAGCTGAATCAAAAGGCGGGAAGGAGCTGGGACTTCTCCGACCTGGACAACGAGTCGGCCGAGGATGCCGGCAAGGCTTCCGACAAGCCCAAGATGGGCGCGATGAAGGCCATGTCCATTCTCCTGGTGCCCATCGTTCTGATCCTTCTGGGTTCCTTCTCCGCCTTCCTGCTGCCCCGGACAGCCGCCTCCTGCGCATTCTGGCTTTCCTGGGCGATAAGAACGTGTCCATGACCATCGGCGTGCTTTACGGCGCTTTTATCTCCCGGCCGTATTTGAACCGCTCCATCACGGAGATCATGACCGAGGGCGCCGACAAGGTGGGCCTCATCCTCCTGATCACCGGTGCAGGCGGCGCATACGGCGGCGTTCTCAAGGCCTGCGGGATCGCCTCCGTCATCACCGGCGGTCTCCAGAGCTTCCATATGCCCATCCTCATCATGTGCTTTGTGATCGCGCAGGTGCTGCGCATCGCCACCGGTTCCACCACGGTCGCGCTGACCACCACGGCCGCGATCGTTTCCACCGCGGCCGCCGCTTCCAGCGTGTCCCCGATTCTGTGCGCGATTGCGGTTTGCGCTGGCGGCATCGGTCTGTCTCTGCCCAACGATTCCGGCTTCTGGGCCATCTCCTGTTTCTTCCACCTAAACGAGGTGGATACGATTCGCGGCTGGACTCTGGGCGGATTCGTAGCAGGCGTCTCGATTCTGATTTTCACCTGCGTGCTCAGCCTGTTCCAAGGCTATCTGCCTGGACTCATGTGAACAGCTGAGACGTCCATCCCATGGGTCGCCGTTTCCCCGCTCGGAATACGGCGGCCCTCTCCGTGTATCCCTTGCATTTCGGATGCGGGTATACTATAATGGATGACGGCGGTCATCCGATGTCCGCCCTGTTGCTTAAAACTTGCATCTGAGAGGATGAGCGGTTTGGATACGTCCTTTTTTGAAAACGTGCAGCCGAAGGAGAACTCTCTCCCGGAACGGGTGGCGGATCAGATTTCCCGGCTGATCGTAGAGCGGCAGCTCTCCGGCGGCGACAAGCTTCCTAACGAGTTTGAATTGGCGGAACAACTCCATGTGGGGCGCGGGACGATCCGTGAGGCGGTCAAATTGCTGGTATCCCGCAACGTGCTGGTGATTCGCCGGGGGATCGGAACGTATATCGCCAACCGTCCCGGTCAGATTGAAGATCCGCTGGGCTTTGCCTATTACCCCGATCAGACCCGGCTGTGCATGGATTTGCTTGAAGTCCGCACGAACCTGGAGCCTTGGGTGGCAGCCACTGCCGCCGAGCGGGCGACCCAGAGCGATATGGAGATTCTGCGGGACAAGTGCCTCGTGGTGGAAAGGGACATCCTTGAAGGGAAGGATCACCTTCCCAACGACAAGGAATTTCATATTGCCGTAGCGCAATGCACCCAGAATATGGTCGTGCCCAGCCTGATCCCCATCATCACCTTCTCGGTGGGTCTGTTTGGCACGATGACGGAGTACGCGCTGAGGTCTGAGACCATCGTCGATCACCGGGCCATTACCGACGCCATCTGCCGTCACGATGCGGCAGAGGCAGAGCGCAGGATGCGCCAGCACCTGGAGAAAAACCGGGTAGAGCTGGAGCGCGTGCTGCGGGAAATGGATTCAAAGAATCAAGCCCAAAATCCGCGCATTCATGGATTTTCAAAAGGAAAATAAGGCGTTTAAACCGTCGCTTCCATGCGCGCTAAAATCGCGCTCTGCGTGAAGCGGTTTTTTGTATTCACCTTTTTCGTGGCGTGCTTCAGACGACAGGCTATAAAACGTCAATATTGTCATATAAGGAACCGCTGATTTAATCACAATTTGCACGACAACGAAAAGCTGGTATAATAAGGGTATCAAGAAAAGGCG
>CANQKY010000017.1 GCA_947624575.1 uncultured Clostridia bacterium | reverse complement strand
AAATCGGTTCCGAACAAAATCCGCTCCGCGCCGTAGCCGTCAATATACCGGCGCATTTCCTCCGGCGACAGATACCGAAAGCAGCTGGACAGATCCAAAAAGCAATCGGTGTCCCGCAGGCAGGCGTACGCCTCCTCAAACAGCGACCAGCCGCCCAGATGCGCCGCGATCACCCGCAGCTGCGGAAAAAGCTCCAATACCCGCCGCAGCCGACGAGGGTGAGAAAAATCATGCCGCGGATCGCCGCAATGAAACAGCACCGGCATACCGTCCCGCAGGTAATCATAAAGCGGAAAAAGCCGCTCATCGTCAATCGCAAACCCCTGCACATCGGGGTGGAGCTTGATCCCCCGCAGCCCGATATCGGAGAGTGACGCCGCTTCTTCGATCAGCCCTTCCATACCGGCGTGTACCGTCCCGAAGCCGTAGCACACGCTCTGCGCCCTGACCGCGCCTGCGACAAACTCATTGATATGCCGCACCTGATCGGGACGCTCCGCCACCGGCAGCAGCACAAAACGGGTGATCCCCGCTTCTTTTCCCTTTTTCAGCAGGGTGTCCACCCTGCCGGTCAGGTCGGTGTGAATCCCGTAAAAGCGGCAGGTGGCGTCGGTCGCCTTTTCGGCGATCTTGTCGGGATATACATGAGTATGAAAATCAATCAGCTCCATCATCTTTCACACTTCCAGAAATAGGCGGAGTAGGGCGGAAGTATGCTGCCGCCCCCGAAATCGTGCGGCTCACCGGTGATCAGATCGACCGCCTGCCCGCAGCCCGCGTCAAAGTGGGCGGGAAAAGGAGAGCTGTCGATATTCACCGCGACCAGCACCCGCTCCTGCTCGCTTTTCCGTTCGACAATGCACTGCTTGTTTTGCAGCAGTACCGACCGGAAAGCGCCGTGGCAGAGCGCCTCGCTCCCCCGATGCGCCCGAATCAGCGACGCAATCCACTTCGTCAGGTCGTTCTCCTGCGGCTTTTGGAGGGCGGGACGAAGCGCGTCGTCCCCTTCCTCCTTCCTGCCGGTCAGACCCCATTCGCTCCCGTAATAGATGCAGGGGATCCCCGGCATACCGAACAAAAGCGCATAGAGCAGGGGCAGGTGACGCGGATTTTGCAAAATGCTTGCCGCACGGGTCACATCATGATTGTCCACAAAGCAAAACAGGTGCTTCCCCTTATAAAGCGTCCAGCTTTCGGGACCAAACTGCCGCAGCAGTGAATGGACGATCTCAAACAGGTTCTCGCTGTTGCAGCTGGAGTAAAGCCCCTTGTAGCACTCGTAGTTGGTGGCGGAATGGAGCATGCCGTCATTCACCCAGCGGTTGTAATCGCCGTGGAGCAGCTCCCCCATCAGCCAAAGGTCGTTGCCAAACTGTTGCCGCAGCTCGGACAGAAAGTTAAGATCAAGGCAGTACGCCACATCGAGCCGCAGTCCGTCGATCCCGAACTCCTTTTTCCAAAACCGCACCGCGTCAAAGATATGGCGGCGCACCTGCGGATTTTGCAGGTTGAGCTTCACAAGCTCGTAATGCCCCTCCCAGCCCTCGTACCAAAAGCCGTCGTGATAGCCGGAGTCACCGTCGAAATTGAGGTAAAACCAGTCGCGGTAGGGAGATTCCCATTTTCGGCGCAGCACGTCCTGAAACGCCCAGAAACCCCGCCCGACATGGTGAAACACGCCGTCCAGCACCACCCGAATCCCCGCCTGATGCAGCGCGTCACAGACGGCACGGAAATCCTCATTGGTACCGAGACGGCAGTCGATCTCATAAAAATCGCGGGTATCGTACCCGTGCCGGTCGGACTGGAACACCGGCGCAAAGTACACCGCGTTCGCGCCAAGCCTTTGGATATGGGGGATCCACTCGGTCACCCGCCCGATCCGGTTGACCGTCACCCCGTCATTTTCACGCGGCGCATCACACAGCCCAAGCGGATAGATTTGGTAAAATACACTGTCATTTGCCCACATGACGGTTATTCCTCCTTGTTTTTCAGCGCGATTGCCGCGCTGATCTCGATGGCATGGGTCAGCTTTTCGATCTCCTCCTCGGTCAGCCGCTTCCCCTGAAAAGAGATGGCAGACTGCCCTGCCAGATACTGCCGCAGCGCCGTCATCAGCTCGACCGGTTCCTCCCGCAGTCCGAGCATTTCCTCCACCGAGACCGAAAACAGCTCGCTCAACCGGATCACCGTGTCCAGATCAGGCTCCCGCCTGCCCTGCTCGTACATTCCGACAGCACTTTTCGAAATACCGAGCTTTGCGGCAAGCTCCGCCTGGGTCATGCCGCGCTCCTGCCGGAGCTGTTGGAGCTTCAGCTTCATGTCCACCCCTCCTTTTTGCCAGTATACCACGCTTTGTGAAAAAATGCAAGAAAAAAGTGTTGACAAAACCACATTTCGTGTGATACAATAGTACACGAAATGTGGTTTTGAGGTGATGACAATGACATTGAAGGAACTGGGACAAAGCTATTACAGAGAGGCGGAGCGGCTGAGCGTGCGGATCAAGGTGCTCAAAGCGCGTCCGGACGCGCGCGATCCGTCGGTATCGCGGCGGATCGCCATGCTCCAGAGTGAGGCGCGGTATCTGCGGGAGATCGGCGGACAGCTGCTGCGGTATCGGTCATGAGCAGGCGCGTTTCTTACGAGCTGCTGTCGGAACAGCTTGGCGCGCCGCTGCCGGACGACCGAGAGACACGCCGACGGCTGTACGCCCTGACCGCCCGCGCGATCAAAGAGCGGCTGCCCGACCGCCAGCAGGCGGTGGTGCGGCTGTGCATCTTGGAGGGGCAAACGGTGCGGCAGGCGGCAAAGAGGCTTGGGGTCAGCGCGTCCACCATCTCCAGAGAACGAAAACGCGCCCTTGCCACCCTCGCGAACGCACTGGAGTACGCCATGGAGCTGCTGCGATAGGGTCCGAACAAAAGGAGGCAGGAGAACATGGGGAGCCGCATTTACGGATATGTGCGGGTGTCGAACCTCGACCAGAACGAGGCGCGGCAGATGCTGGCACTGCGGGAGCGGCAGGTGCCGCGGCAGAATATTTATGTGGATAAGCAGTCGGGAAAGGATTTTGACCGACCGCAGTACCGGCGGCTGGTCAGGCAGCTGACACCCGGCGATCTGCTTTATATTTTGAGCATCGACCGTCTGGGGCGGAATTATGAGGAGATTCAAAACCAGTGGCGTATCCTCACCAAGGAAAAGGGTGTTGATATTGTGGTGCTGGATATGCCGCTGTTGGACACCCGACTGAATAAGGATTTGATGGGGACCTTTATTGCCGATCTGGTGCTGCAAATTCTGTCGTTTGTGGCGCAAAGCGAGCGGGAAAATATCCGAAAACGGCAGGCGCAGGGGATCGCGGCGGCGAGGGCGCGGGGCGTGCGGTTCGGCAGACCCGAAAAGGCGGTTCCCGCCAACTTCGGGGCAACCGTGCGGGCATGGGAGAAAGGGCAGATTTCGATCATGCAGGCGATCGCCCGCTGCGGCATGAGCGAGGCGACCTTCTACCGCCGCCTGCGGGAATACCGCCTCACCCACCAAAAATAGCACTGTCAATAGGTTCAGCCTATATCCTGTCATTTGTTTCCCGTATTGGACAGGGGGACCTTTGTCTGGTATAATAAACACAGTCAAAGGAGGTAACATATCATGGCTGATATTCGCAATTCCAAAAACTGGAGCTTTGAAACGAGGCAATTACATATCGGGCAGGAGCAGGCCGATCCCGCTACCGACGCGAGGGCAGTGCCGATCTATGCTTCCACCTCGTTCGTGTTCCACAATTCCGAGCACGCCGCCGACCGGTTCGGTCTGCGGGACGCAGGCAACATCTACGGCAGGCTGACCAACCCCACGCAGGACATCTTTGAACAGCGGATCGCTTCGCTGGAAGGCGGTGCGGCGGCGCTGGCGACCGCTTCGGGCGCGGCGGCGATCCACTACACCATCAGTGCTCTGGCAAAAAGCGGTGAGCATATCGTGGCGGCAAAGACCATCTACGGCGGCACCTACAATCTGCTGGCGCACACCCTCCCGCTTTCCTCCGGCATCACCACCACCTTTGTCGATCCCGATGAGGAAGGCTCCTTTGAGGCTGCCATTCGGGAGAACACCAAGGCGATCTTTGTGGAAACACTGGGAAACCCCAACTCCAACATCATCGACATTGAGGCGGTTGCGGCGGTGGCGCACCGGCACGGGATTCCGCTGGTGATCGATTCCACCTTTGCCACGCCCTATCTGATCCGCCCCATTGAACACGGCGCGGACATTGTAGTCCACTCCGCCACCAAGTTTATCGGCGGTCACGGCACTGCCATCGGCGGCGTGATCGTAGACGGCGGCACCTTCGACTGGAAGGCTTCGGGCAAATACCCGTGGATTTCCGAGCCGAACCCCAGCTACCACGGCGTTTCCTTTGCCGACGCCGCAGGGAAAGCCGCCTTTGCCACCTATATCCGTGCCATTCTGCTGCGGGATACCGGCGCGACCCTCTCGCCGTTCCATGCGTTTTTATTTTTGCAGGGACTCGAAACCCTCTCGCTGCGGGTCGAGCGCCATGTGGAAAACGCGCTGAAGCTCGTCAACTACCTAAACGCGCACCCGCAGGTGGAAGCGGTGCATCACCCCTCCCTCCCCACCGAGCCGAGCCACCGGCTGTATGAGAAATACTTCCCGAACGGCGCCGGTTCGATCTTCACCTTTGAGATCAAGGGAGACGCCAAAACGGCGCAGAAATTCATCGACAATCTCGCGATCTTCTCGCTGCTTGCCAATGTGGCGGACGTGAAGTCGCTGGTGATCCATCCTGCCAGCACCACCCATTCCCAGCTGACCGAGGAGGAACTGCTGGATCAGGGGATCAAGCCGAACACCGTCCGGCTTTCGGTCGGGATCGAAACGGCGGACGACCTGATCGCGGCGCTGGACGCGGCGTTTGAGGCGGTAAAAGAATAACAGCGATCTGCAAAAAAGGGGTCGTCCCAACCGAATCGGTTGGGACGACCCCTTTTTTACAGCAGCGGGTTTTCCTCCTGTTTTGTCAATAGGACGGGCGCAATAAACCAAAAATATGCAAAATTCTAGAAATAGGGGTTGACAAACGACAAGCAAAGCAATATAATGCCTATATAACCGATAGGTTAAATAAACAATACGGGGGTCGACCTCTATGCACATACCGGTCACGCACCGACGATGTCGCCGCTGTCTGTAAAGCGCAATTATTTTCAAATTCATAGCAAGAGTAAGGAGCGAACAGAGATGAAAACCTATGACAAAATCACCGACCTGATCGGCAAAACACCGCTGCTCAAACTGGCAAACTACAATCAGGAAAAGAAGCTCGCCGCCACCCTTTACGGCAAGCTGGAATACTTCAATCCCGCAGGCAGCGTGAAGGATCGGATCGCCAAGGCGATGATCGATGACGCGGAAGCGAAAGGCCTGCTGAAGCCCGACTCGGTGATCATCGAGCCCACCAGCGGCAACACCGGCATCGGGCTTTCGGCTGTCGCGGCGGCAAGAGGATATCAGATCATTCTCACCATGCCGGACACCATGAGTATCGAGCGGCGGAATCTGCTGAAAGCCTACGGTGCGAAGCTGGTGCTGACCGACGGCGCACAGGGCATGAAGGGCGCGATTGCCAAAGCACAGGAGCTGGCGGAAAGCACTCCCAACAGCTTTATTCCGAGCCAGTTCACCAATCCCGCAAATCCCGATATTCACCGCAAAACCACCGGTCCCGAAATCTGGGAGGATACCGATGGGAAAGTGGATATCTTTGTCGCAGGCGTCGGCACCGGCGGAACGGTGACAGGGGTTGGAGAATATCTCAAGTCCAAAAATCCGAACGTGAAGGTGGTTGCCGTGGAGCCGGCAGGCTCGCCGGTTCTGTCCAAGGGAACAGCCGGACCGCACAAGATTCAGGGCATCGGCGCAGGCTTCGTGCCGGACACGCTGAACACCGGCGTTTACGATGAGATCATCACCGTGGAAAATGAGGACGCCTTTGAAACGGGACGCACCCTGGCACGAAAGGAAGGGCTTTTGGTCGGCATTTCTTCGGGCGCCGCCGTTTACGCGGCAACGAAGCTCGCACTTCTGCCGGAGAACAAGGGCAAGGTGATTGTGGCTTTGCTGCCGGACACCGGCGAGAGATACCTCTCCACCCCGATGTTTACCGAATGAAAAAAAGCTCCGCCGCTTTTTTATACGGCGGAGCTTTTCCCTTTAGATCATATAGCTGTCGGCGCCCCGTTTTTGGTGGCTGTCCAGAATATCCTGCAGGGTGATCCCGTCCAGATACTCGGTGATGACCCGATAAAGCCCTTGCCAGACAGGCAGGGTCGGGCAATCAGCACTTCTCGCGCAGTCCACGGGGTCCTGCCCCGCGCAGGCAACCGGCGCCAAATCGCCCTCGGTCAGCCGCAGAATATCGCCGACCGTGTACCGATCGGGGTCCTTTGCCAGCATATACCCGCCCTGATACCCCCGATTGCTTTTAAGCAGATCGGAGCGATTGAGTATGGGTATGATCTGCTCCAGATATTTTTTGGAAATACCCTGACGCTTTGCAACATCTTTTAAGGCGATATAGCCCTCATTCCGGTGTTCCGCCAAATCCAACAGCATGCGCAGCGCATACCGTCCCTTTGTGGAGATTTTCATGAGCAAAGTCCCCTTCCATAACCCAATGATAACATATATTTGCTAGGTTTTCAAGGACAAAACATAGAAAGAAAGGCGGTCGAGCGATTTCGACCGGACAGGTGAACCGTATGACATTACAGCAAATCCGGTATATCATCACCATATCGGAGGTCGGATCGTTAAACAAAGCGGCGGAGATTTTATATGTGGCGCAGCCATCGCTCTCCGGTGCGGTACGCGATCTGGAGCAGGAGCTCGGCTTCCCGATTTTCTACCGCAGCGGGCGGGGCATGACCCTCACGAATGACGGAGTGGAATTTCTCGGCTATGCCAGACAGGTCTACGACCAGTATGAGGTTTTGCAGGAAAAATATCTGGGCATGGCGAAGCGGAAAAAGAAGTTTGGCATCTCGACCCAGCATTATTCCTTTGCCGTCAAGAGCTTTGTGGAGCTGGTAGGGCAGTACGACACCCAGGAATACGAGTTTGCGATCCGCGAAACGAAAACGCGGGAGGTCATCGAGGACGTCCGCACCGCCAAAAGCGAGCTTGGCATTTTGTATGTGAGCAATTTCAACCGCAAGGCGCTTTTGCATCTTCTAAGCGCCGCCGACCTTGCCTTTCACAAGCTGATCGACTGCGACGCTTTTGTCTATCTCTGGAAAGGGCACCCTCTGGCAGGGGAGAAACAGATTGATCTAGCCATGCTCTCCCCCTATCCCTGCCTTTCCTTTGAGCAGGGCGGTGACGGCTCCTTTTACTATGCGGAGGAAATTTACAGCACGGCGGAGTATCCCCGCATCATCAAGGCAAACGATCGGGCGACCATGCTGAATCTGATGGTGGGACTAAACGGATATACCCTTTGCTCCGGCATCATCTGCGAGGAATTAAATGGCTCCGACTTTATTGCCGTTCCCTTTGCGGGCGACGGCTCGGAGGGGAAGATGGAGATCGGGTATATCGTGAAGAAAAACATGATTTTAAGCGAGATCGCAGACCGCTATCTGGAGGAGTTAAAACGGTATCTGGCAAGCTGCTGAAAGGAAACGTCCTTAGCAATAAAAATCCACCCGCGCAGCGGGTGGATTTTTTCGTTTAGCCTATGCCAAGTCCGTTTGCCCATTCCATGATATCGTCTGCCAAGGCTCCGGCGGCAAAGCGGTGACCGTCAAGCCAGGTTGCGCCGCTTGCGGCAGCGCGCAGCGCCTTATCGCTGCTGCCAAACCCGCTGCTGCCGGAGGTGCAAAACGGCACCAAAGTCTTGCCGGAAAAATCATAGCTTTCGATAAAGGTACTCATGATCCGAGGCGCTTCGCCCCACCAGATCGGGTAACCGACAAACACCACGTCGTACTGCTCCATATTTTTCACAGAACCGGAGATCGCAGGACGGGCAGACGGATCGTTCATCTCTTTGGAGGAGCGACTGTCGGAATTGCCATAGTCCAGATCCTCCGAGGTATAGGGCTCGGTCGGTGTGATTTCATAGAGATCGGCGCCAAGTCCGGCGGCGAGCTTTTCTGCCACGCCTTTGGTATGATTTGTCGCCGAGAAATAGGCTACCAGAATTTTGGCAGCCGCATCAGAGGACGGCAGGCTTTCCTCCGCTTCGGAAGATGCCACAGACTGATCCCCCGCACTCTGCAGGGAACCATTTTCTTCCCCGCAGGCGGCAAGGGTCAGTACCATAACAAGTGCGAGCAAAACCGCGCAGAGCTTTTTCATTTCAAACCTCCGTATTGGCTGTCATCGACCGGTTCCAGCCATTCGTTGGAGCCGTTTTCGCCCGGCACCTCGATTGCAAGGTGGGAAAACCAGCTGTCCGGCGCGGCGCCGTGCCAGTGCTTGACCCCCTCGGGGATATTGATACAGTCGCCGGGCTTCATCTCCACCGGCTCCTTGCCCCACTCCTGATAATACCCCCGACCGCCGACGCAGATGAGGATTTGTCCGCCGCCTTTTTCTGCGTGGTGGATATGCCAGTTGTTCCGGCAGCCCGGCTCAAAGGTCACATTGAAAATGCCGACCTGCTCACCCGATACCGGTGCGAGGTAACTCTGCCCGATGAAGTACTCCGCAAAGCCATCATTCGGCGCGCCGATGGGGAACAGAATGGTGTTCTGATACCGGTCTTTCTCGGTCATTTCCGGTTCGGTTTCGTTCCAAACGTCTTTTGCCAGCCGGAACACCGCCCATGCCTTGGGCCAGCCGACATAAAAACCCACATGGGTCACGATCGCGGCGATCTCGGCTTTCGTCACGCCGTGCGCCTTCGCGTTTTCGAGATGATAGATCAGCGAGGTGTCTGTGATCCCCGAACTCATCAGCGCCACCACGGTGATGATGCAGCGGGTCTTGAGGTCAATGTCGGGGTTATTCCAGTTCTCGCCAAAGAGAATGTCGTCATTATAATGGGCAAAGTCCGGCGCGAAGGTGCCCAGTTGATCTCTGCCCGCAGTCTGTTTGATCTTTTCCATCGTGATCCTCCTTATCATACTACATTTCCTGCCTTCTGTTTGCCGTTTTGCGCCATCACGCCGACTAAAGCGTGCGGCAGATATAATTCTTCGAGGTAGTCGATCTCGTCGGGTGTCAAATCTAAATCGACTGCCTTGGAAGCACCCTCCACGTGGGAGAACTTGGTCGCGCCGACAACGGGTGATGTCACTTTGGTGAGCAGCCATGCGAGTGAAATTTCCGTCATCGAAACGCCCCGCTTCTCCGCGAGTTCCGCGACGCGGGCGATGATTTTTCCGTCGGCTTCGGCGGTGGCGTCATACTTGAATTTCGCATAGGCGTCCTGCTCCAGCCGCTTGGAGGTTTCTCCCGATCTCTTGGAGAGCCGTCCGCCTGCCAAAGGGCTATATGGCGTCATGGCGATCTTCTGATCCTTGCAGAAGGGCGCCATCTCCCGTTCTTCCTCGCGGGCAATCAGGTTATAGTGCCCCTGCACGGAAATAAATTCCGTCAGCCCGCGTTCCCTTGCATAAAAGTTTGCCTTGGCAAGCTGCCACGCAAAGCAGTTGGAGATGCCGATATACCGCGCCTTGCCGGACTTTACCGCGCTGTGCAGTCCCTCCATGATCTCCTCCATCGGCGTGTGGTAGTCCCACATGTGGTAGATGTAGAGGTCTACATAGTCCATGCCGAGATTGCGAAGGCTTTGATTGAGATAGTTTTCGATATGCTGCTGCCCGCTGACGCCCCCGTCGATCTCGTCCTGTGTGCGGGGTGTAAACTTGGTGGCGATCACATAATCGTCCCGCTTGGCAAAATCTCTCAGCGCCCTGCCCACATACTGCTCGCTGGTGCCGTTTTGGTAGACGATCGCCGTGTCATAGAAATTGATCCCTAAATCCAAGCCATGTTTGATGATCTCGCGGGTCTGCACTTCACTCACCGTCCAGCTATGCTGTCCGGTGGAAGCGTCCCCGAAGCCCATACACCCCATGCAGATACGGGAAACGGTCAGGTCGGACTTCCCTAATTTCGCGTACTTCACTCTGCCGCCCCCTTACAGGACAGTTTTCGCCCATGCTTTGAGGCTTTCCGCCGTCTGCCTGCCGTTTAGCACTTTCCCCTCGGTGAGTACGGTGTCCGCCGTGACCGAGGGCTTTAGCCCTGCCACGGTCTGCCCGAACCCGCTGCCGCCCGAGGTGGCAAACAGCACGATCTTCTTGCCGGAAAAATCATAGCTTTCCAAAAAGCTGTTGATGATGGTGGGCGCGACATACCACCAGATGGGGAACCCCAGCAAAACGGTGTCATAATTGGCGATGTCGGCGCTTTGGTCTGCCAATGCGGGACGGCTCGATTTGTCGCTCATCTCCACCGAGCTGCGGGATTTTTTGTCCAGCCAGTTTAAGTCCGCCTTGGTGTAGGGCACCGCGGGCTTGATTTCATAGAGGTCTGCCTCGATAACTCCGGCAAGCTCTTTTGCCACCCGTGCCGTTGTCCCGCTTGCGCTGAAATAGGCAACCAGTGTTTTACTCATCTTCTTTTGCTCCTTTCTTTGCTCAGTCTCCGAGCAGCTTTCTGACACAGTGATAGGTGATCTCATAAATGCTCATGAACACATAGTTGACGCCCGCCTCCTCCATTGCCGTCTGCTGTTTTTTGGTCACAAAGGTGTAGGGATAGATGCCGAACATAAACGGGAAAAAGGTGTAAATAAAATCCTGCTTCTGCCCGACGGTCATATCGGGAAAATACCGGTGCAAAGCCTCCATGACCGTGCGAATCGCTTCCCCATACGCCACCTTGAACGCCGCCAGATGCTCCGGACGGCTGCCGGTTTCCATATCGTAATGGTTCATCGACAGGATTTTCAGAAGCTGAGCGCGTTCCTCCAGAGAGTGCGCCAGCATGGACGCAAATTCGTCCCTGGTCATGGCGTCCACCCGCTCCATCGTCTGTTTCAGCGAGGCGATCCACAGCTCATACTCCCGTTTGAGCAGGGAAAGGAAAATTTCCTCCTTCGTCTGGAAGTAGTTATAAATGGAAGTGCGGGTGAAGCTGGTCGCCTTCCCGATCTCCCCCATGGTGATCTCCTTGAAGCTCATCGTCTGATAGAGCTTTTCGCAGGCAGCCACAATTTCCTCTTTTCGCGCCTCGGTCAGCTCCGGCGATCCTTTTGGCATCTTCCGCCCTCCTTATTGCTCCGGCGTTTTTTTGAAAGACAGGCATTTCCCGATCACTTCGCCGGTTTTCAAATACTGATAAGTGGGAAACTCAAACAACACCGGCTTCAGCGTGTCATAATCCACCTTGCCTTTTTCATTCAGATGTTCCTCTGCCACATAGGTGTCCACAATAGTGCAGATAAAGCTCTCAAAATTCGGTGTGTGGTAGATGTCCGCAACGCTGCACTCGATCGTCAACGGGGATTTGCGGATCACCGGCGTACCCGCGTCTCCTAGATCATATGCAAACACAGCGGACTTATCCGCCTTTGCCCCACTGACCGAGCCCACGAAGTCGACCTCCGGCAGCATCGCCTCGTCCACCAGGTTTACAGAGAGCTTCCCCGTTTCCTTGATGCACCCGTTTATAAAGTGGGGTGCGGCGAGGCTCACCAGCACCCGATCGTGCCCGATGATCCCGATATGTGCCACCAGCGTCCATGTGGGCTTCTCGCCGTTCATGGCGCCGATGACCGTCACCGGCGTGGGATAAAGTGCCAGCAGCGACCCGACATTTTTCTTCACGATTTCGCACCTCCTGACTTGCAGATCTGTTCTGACATCTTGTCAGCATAGTTAGTATACCACCATTCTGACAGGTTGTCAATATAAATTCAAAAAATCCACCACACGAATCGTGCGCCGCCCTTTCTGAGCGTTCGATATACTCAACATATGATTGAGTTTTTCGCACCAAATGAGATGTTTGTTTTGCGCGTACCGCATGATATACTGTAAGCAGAAAGAGGCGCCGCTTTCGATATTGCTTTTAAGGAGAGATACTGATGAAACTGCATATCGGAGAAACCATTAAAAATCTGCGAAAAGAAAAGAACATCACACAGGAAGAGCTGGGGGATATTCTCGGTGTTTCGTATCAATCGATCTCGCGCTGGGAAACCGATGCCTGCTATCCTGACATGGAGCTGCTCCCCACCATCTCGGACTTTTTCGGCGTGACCGTGGACGCCCTGTTGGGCGTCAATCAAAGCATCGAACAGGAGAAGGTCGCGGAGTATCTAAACCGCTTTCAGCAGGCGGTCAGTCAGGGCAGGGTCTATGACTGCATTGAGATTGCCCGCGCAGGCGTTGCGGAATATCCAAACAATTTTGCATTGCTCAATAAACTGATGTACGCGCTGTTTCTTGCGGGAGATGAGGACGGCAGCATTCCCGAATGGAAAGAAAATACCGAAAAGTACGATGCGGAAATTACTGCTCTGGGGGAAAGGATCATGAAATACTGCCCCGATCAGGATATCCGTCTGGAAGCCACAAGCAGACTTGCCTTCAACCACTGCGAAATGGGGAGAAAGGAAACCGCAAGAGCGATCTATAAGACCCTGCCGTCGGCTGAATTTTGCAGGGAAAACCAGATGTGGTGGGGACTGTATGAGGACGAAAAACTGCCATTGACAAGAGAGCGGATCCGCAAAGGGTATGAAATCCTGTCTGCCGGCATGGATTTGCTGATCGGCTCCCGTCTATTGCCGGACACCGAGCTTTGCAAAATATGTGAAAAGGCGCGCATGCTCGACGAGCTGATGTATGACGAGGGGACCGAGCAGCTCCGGCAAAACGACAGTAGAAGCGCAAGGCTGTACTGCCGCTGTGCGGCGGTTTTCGCACGGCTGGGCGAATCCAAGAAAGCGATCGAGCAGCTCACAAAGGCGGCAGAGTACGCACGCGGTTTTGATCACAGACCGAATGAAGCCGTCGTATCCTCTGTCCTGCTTGGTGAAACCATCGTCCGGGAAACCGATTTTGAAACAGATGATGCGAGAACACTCACCGAAATCATGCGCGATAAATGGCTGGCGTCGCCGGATTTTGATGCGCTGAGAAATACGGTGGAATTTCAAAAAATCATAAGTTTTCTAAATGGTTAAGCATTCATCTTCTGCCTTGTAAAAAGGACACCTCATTGCAAAACGGCGCCACAGCCGCTTTCGGGATATGACAAACCGACCGTCCGAGCGTTCCGCTCGGACGGTCGGTTTTGTGATACGGTTGTTTTTTGCAGGCATCGTGGTCACGGTGTTCGGTACCGCTTCTGTTCGTGTTGGGAGATTCGTTCATTCCGCCTGCGTTCGGATTTGTCGGCAGCGTACCGTTACCCGCGCCTGCCCGCCGATGGTGCAGGAGAACAGGGTCAAATCCCAATCGCTGCTTTTCATTTCCTCCACGGCGGTAGGCGGGAGCGTTTCCACCGCCGCCACCTCATACGAAAAGGTATTCCCTGCCATATCGGTAAAAAGCACCCTGTCGCCCGAAGAAAGGTTTTTGAGCCGTCCGAAATGGGAGGTATAATTGTGGGCGCAGATCACAAAACCAGGACGATATGCCGTTCCGGCATACCGGCAGGGCGCGAGCTTCATTCGCTTATAGTCCCACCTGTCCATCACCGGAAGCTCCACTTCCAGCGCCGGAATCGTCACCTTCCCGATATACAGATACCCGTCGATCTCCTCGGTCGGCATTTCCATATCAGGATTCAGCAGATAATCGGGCGTTTTGCCTGTAACGGTCGGGCTGTGAATGGAAAGCCGCTCGATCATGCCCTGCACCGACTGCTCCGCTCGATGATCGTCCCAAAGGTTATAGCCGCCCAATGCGAGGGCGGCTATCATAAAGAGACAACCGATGCTGATGAGCGCCGCCGCGCCTTTGCGCCTACCCATCTAAACCGTCCTTTTTCCGCAGCAGCAGGAAAATCCCGAAAAAGAGCGTGACTGCGCCAATTCCGCCCAGCACCGGCACGGGCCACCACAAAAGCCCCGTCTGCGGGAGCTTGGGTTCGTCCGGCGTACTCGGCGGCGGTGGCGGCGGATTGTCATTGGTGTTGGTTGCGGTAAAGGTGATACCCTGTTGGGTCACCGTCACCGTATAGTCCTCCGGCACTTGTTTTTCGGTGAGCTGCCAGTCGTGCGCAGCGTCCAGATCTTCCCAAGTATAAGACCAGTTATTTGCCGCGTTCAGCGTCTGTTCGTCGTAGATTTTCCCGTCACAAAGCAGCTGTACCGTAACCTCCTGCGGGCGTTTTTCTTCGTTTCCCTCGTCCTTCCAGATCTTCAAAGCACGGCGGGTAACCGTTTTCTCTGTGATTTTACGGGATTCGTACTTCGGCTCGGTGACCACCTCATAATCCGGTTCGCCGCTTGCTGTCGTATAAGGAACGCTCACTAACATTGGTTGAGGAAATAACCGAACATCACCCGTCTCTATTGAATCGCCCACTAACAGATACAGTCCGTCCGAAATTCCTTCAAAACGAAGCTCGCCCTTTTCATCTGTGTTGCCGGAGGCAAGGGGCTCGATGTTATCTCTTGCCGCATATGCCGAAAGCGTGGAGGCGATCGTTTGCCATGCCTCGCTGCCCACCTCGTCCGCCATTTTTACGGGATAGCCGGAAAATGAGCCTGCAAGCGCATATCCGCTGCCGTTCCATTCTGCCGCCTTGTAAAGTTCAAATGCCGCGCCGACCACCGGCATGCCCTCATGCTCGAACAAAACGGTAACAGACCCCGTTTCGGCGGCAAAGACCGGCAGCGCGGCGGAAAGCAAGAGCAATATGCAGCATATCATCGGCAAAATGCGTTTTCTCATAATCGAGTCTCCTTCTCGCGGTATGCCGCGTTCGGTCGTTTTTTCTTGTGTTTACGGATCAAAATAACAGCGATGACGATTCCCGCAAACAAAATCATCGGCAGAAACACAAACCACCGATTCCATTTGGACGATACAACCTGTATGATTGGGGTTTCATTCGGTTTTTCCGTGGTCGCCGTTTCAATTCGGTGGGCGGTAACAACCAGTCGGTGGGTATTGATCCCATAGGGTGTGCAGGTTATCAGCGTGCAGAGTTCCTGCCCTTCTTCAATCCGCAGGTTGTTGAGTTCATCGGGAGCCACCCGCTCCATGCGATCCACTTGGTAGGTAAGGGTTTCCCGCAGAATATGGAGGGTAAAGGTATCGCCGATTTCAAGCTGATCGAGGTCGGTAAACAGTCTCGCCGACGGCAGCCCGCTGTGGCCGGACAGCACCGTATGCACGCTTTCCCCTGTCACCGGCAGGCTGGAGGATTCCAGGTGCCCCGCGCCGGTTTGCAGCACCGCTTCCTCGGTGCCGTGATAAATCGCCAGATAAATTTTCGATTTGGGCACCTCGATGTACCCCATTATGCCGGAGCTGTCGAGATTCAAAAGGCTTTCATATTCCTCGCGTTCCTCGGCGGTCAAGGCGCCGATATACGGATCGGAACGGAACAGCCGGTCATTGTACTCCTGTGCTGATTTCAGCATTGCCTCATAGGCGCTGTTGTCCAGCGTTGACAGTTGTTTTTGATATTCGCTGATTGCCTTATGGTTGACAGCGTCGTTGATCTTGTCTGCCACCGTCGGATACAGTACCAACGCGATTCCCGCCAACAGAATCAAAGTGGTTGCAATACTGGAGAAAATCTGCGATACTTGTCTTTTTTCTTTCTGCTTTTTCATAGCATTTCTCGCTTCCGCCGCTTCTTCCACATAACGACCACGATGACAACGACAAGCAATACAGGCAAGCCGATGATCACGCCCCACAAAGCGGGAGGTATGGGGGCAGGAATCGTCTCAATCGGTCCGGTTGTATCCGGCAGCCGCTCCGGCGGTGTTTCGATGTGTACGCCTGTCACCAGCAGACGATGGGAATTGATCCCATAGGGTGTGCAGGTCATCAGCGTGCAAAGATCCCGCTGCGGGTCGATCTCCTGCTGTTCGGCTTCCTCCGGCAGCAGCACAACGGTCGATGCCACCTGATAGGTCAGCACCTCACCCAAGATGTGCAGCTCGAAGGTATCGCCCTCTTTGAGCCTGTCGATGTTGCTGAACAGCTTGGAGGAGGGCAGTCCGGTGTGTCCGGACAGCATGGTGTGTGTTCCTATGCCGCCGACCGGCAGTGATGACCCCTCGATATGCCCGACGCCTGCCTGCAAGATGCTTTCGTCGGTGCCGTGGTAGACGGGCAGATAAATCCCAGCCTTTTCGATCTCGACATATCCCATCATGCCGGTGCCCGAAGGGTCCAGCAGCGCCTGATATTCTCTGCGTTGCTCCGCGCTCAGCTCCCCGATGCGAGTGGAGCGATCCAATAGCGCCGTATTGTAGGTATGCGCCGCTTCGAGCATTGCCTGCCGCTCGGAATCGTCCAGCTGCTGCACCGACCGCTGGTAGTCTTCGATGTCCTTTTTATAATCCAGCGAATTGATGTAATCCGCCACTGTAGGATACAGCAGCAGGGAAAGCCCTATGAGCAAAACGAGCGTCACAATGATGGCGGAAACCAAGTTGTGATTTTTCTTAGCTTTACTCCCCTGTTTCATAAGGCGCTCCCTGCCGCCGTATCCGAGAGAGAAAGCCTCTCTCGGAACGGACGGACTGTATCATTTTATTTATGCGGTTTCTTCGGCTTTATTCCGCTTTTTAGAGACAATCACCAGATAGGTGACGGCACCCGCAATCAGCGCGATACCGAGCACGTAGAAGACCAGCGTGCCGATGCCGCCGGTGAAGGGCAGGAAGGGCGCTTTCTGGTTGGTGATCTCGTCTTTCAGCAAACCGCTTTCAAAGCGCGGGGCCAGAGTGCCGGCGTCGGCAGAATCCGCATCGCCTTCGGCATAGGTTTCTTTATAGGTCGTGGCTTTGCCGTCGTGAGTATAGGTTACGCTTTGCAGCTTACCCTCACCCTCGGTCGAGATGTTGGCTTTGATGGTGATGTCAAAATCCTTTTCCGGAGTGTTATATCCGTCGGGAACGATGACCTCTTTGAGCGCATAAGTGCCCTCGTCAAGACCGGTGATGTCGGGAATTTCGCCCTTATCGCCGGATTCGAGCAGGTAAGCTTCCAGAGCTTGTTTTGCGGCGTCAAGAGTTGCCTGTGCGGTTTGCCTGTCGGCTTCCTTTGCTTTGTCCAACGCTTTTTTGGCGTCCGTATAGGCATTCATAAGCTTTTCAACGTCTACGTCGGGCGACGTTGCAGGACTGGCTTGCTTGACCCAACCGGTCAGGCGGCGACCGGTGACAGTCTCGCCGTCTTTTACATCTTCAAATTGCGCATAATAAGTATCGTTGTCGACCTTTTTGCTCATCACGAAGCCCGCGCCCGACAGACCTTTACCGGTTGCGTGATCCGCATCGCTGCCGATCTTGGTAAGATCAAGACCGAAAGCATAAACGTAGACCTTCTTTTCGACGGTTTTGCCCGTGCCTTCGTGGTTCGGGTCGTTGGAGTATTCGAGGAAAACTTCGTTCGGGTTGCCCTTCGAGCCGATCACGGCGTTTTCGTTGACCTGCGCGTAGTAGGTGACAACGATCACGGATTTGTCGGTGACTTTGATTGCTTCGGATTCAGCATTCATCAGCTTTTTGAGGTCGTCAAACTTGACTTCGAGGTTGCACTTGGGACCTTCTTGCTCCGAACCTGTTTCGGACACGGAATAGTTTACAATGTTCTCTCCGTAGGTTATCGGGACGGTAACGCCGTTTGTGCTGGCGGCAGCGTCTTTTTCGGTCGGATAAACCGTTACGGTCAGGGTATGCGCGCTGTCCGATACGTAGGTCAGACCGGCGCTCAGGGTATCGTGGAACGTATATTGATAATCGCTGAAATCCTCAAAGTTCTTGGGCAGGGTGCCGGTCAGCTTAAACTGGACATAATCGCTGATGCCGGCGGCGTCGCCTTTTTTACCGTTATTGCCGCCGACGATCTCCTTATCCACGGTCGGGACGGAGGCTTTCAGATTGATCTCCTGATCGCCGAGTACCGCAATGATGTATTCGGAACGGGCGTCCGCCTCGGTGGTGGAAAGATTGTGCGTATCGGCAAACATATAATAGCCGGGGTCAGTGAAGGTATAGGTCAGATAATCTTCCGCGTCGAGGCTCTTACCCTCGGCGTCTTTCCCGTCGGTCAGCACGGGTACAACCGGTACGGCTTGCAGACCAGAAACGGCGGCAACGGTTGTGGCAAAATGCTGCATGAAATCATTTGTATTATTGGCTTCCAACACTTTAGCCAAACCGGCGGCATCGGTAATGCCCTCAAAGACGTTTTTGCCGTCTTTCGTTGCCCATTCGTCCGTAACGCCTTGCAAAGCTTTAAGCAGAGCGTCGCCGTTGTCCGTGACGCTGCTGCCCCATTTGACGTCGGCAAGGGTGTAGTTGTTCCAGTTATCGGCGCCGTATTCCTCATTGGCTTGCTCTTTCTCTTTGTAGGGTGTGCCGGTAAAGAGCTGATACACCGTGAACTGGTTTGTGGACATACCGGGCAGACCTTCATTGTTGTGGATAACGACCTGCAGATTATCCTGCTTCACACTCGTCCGCTCCGCAAACACCGGGACGGCGCAGGTCAACGCCAGTAAGAATACCAGCGCGCAGGCCAGCAGCCTGCTGAGTTTCCGATTTGCAGTTTTCATTCTCTTGTTCTCCTCCATCTGTTGATTTCATATTTTTCTGTTTCCGACATTTTCGCGGTATCAACGCGCCCGAAAATGTCGCCTATCCCGAACGTGATTGGGGCTGCTTCCGCCTACGGAGGGTTAACGCACGGAGCCAGTTCAATAGCATCTTCCCCTCCTCCCAAAGACAAAGTTGAAAAACAAATCAGCTTCATTTTCTTACCCTCCGACTTGAGCAGTTCTGCGTCTCTTGCATCTTTTTTTCACAATCGACGCCGTTGCCAGTCCGATCAGCAAAACGCCGGTCAGCAGGAATGCGCCGATTCCGATTCCGCCGATAAACGGTAAGAACGGGGCTCTTTCATTCACAAAGAGCAGATACTCCTGCATTGCTTTGGTCGTGATCGTGCCCGTCACACTGTTTCCCGTGCGAGTCAAATAATTGCCGTTCGCGTCGGGGGTGTCGGTCGGGTTGTCTGCTATATGCTGGAGGTTATAGCCGTCTTTTTGGGATTCCTCCACCGTGTAGACCGTATTCAGTGGGATACCTTCGATCAGCAGCTTTTCGCCGTGCTTCAATGTGACTTTGGCTTTTTGACTGCCGCTTTCCTCGTTCCAGTCGATCGTAAACTCGGAAGCGTCGTATGCCGTGCCGTCCGCCTTGTATTTCGTGGCTTTGAGGTTTGCCGCATGAGGCGCGGGGGTCAGGGTCACGGTAAAGTCAAATTCCTTTTTGGTGTCGGGATCAGCGTCTTTGATGCGCTTTTCCACCATGAGCAGTCCGGTCAGCAACCGGTTCGTAAAGGAAGCGCGGTTGGACGTCGTGACCGGATCGAGCGCCTGCGGGTCCTCACTGGCGCGGTAGATCGTGCCGGTTTGGGTGTAGCCGTCGTTGATGCTTCCGGCGCTCGGCTCAACGGGATAGCTTTCGTTTTTCGTTTCGGTAACGGTGAACTTTGTTCCCGCAATCACCCCGTAGAACACGATAGCTTCGTTCGCCTTGAGGGTGATCGTATAGGTGTGCTTGGTGCCTTTGTCCGGCTCGATGGGCTTTAATCGATAGGTCGGATCGGTGAGATACGGCTCATATTCGTCGAGCTTCGGCGCCTTTGTCGGCATCTTGTATTGGTTGCCGCCCGTGTCCTCCCATTCTAAGGCGCTTTCCCAACTGTCCTTGTTGCCCTTCCAATAGTGCAGCGTGCCGTCCATATCCGTCATGGCGGCGCTGTCGGTCGGTTCAAAGGTCAGGGTAAAGGTGAACTCCTGATCCGGCGGGACAGTCACCTTGTTGCCTTCCAAATCCACCAGCCCTTTTTCGAGGACAAATAGCTCGGGGTCGACGGTGTTGGTGTAGTTCGCCTGCTCCGTGAAATAGCCGGTGTTGCCGAACACGGAATAAACGCCGTTGTAATCGTACTTGCCGCTTGCGGGATTCTTCGCGGGATCGCTGGTCACGGTCTCGTCCGCAATGCCGAAGTGCGCCGTCGGGTTGAGGACGTAACGGGACATTCCGTCCTGTTCGCCCCTGTAGTGGGGATCGACCAGCTTGCCGCCGTAGTAAAAGTAGTGGCGCGTACTACCGTTTTTCTGTACAATATCGCATCTTCCGACGTCCAAATTCGCTTCTGTTTTCGCATCGTTACAGTTCGGGTTTTGCGCCACCCCTTCGGAAGCTTCCGGCTGGTGGTGGTTGCCTAAAGAGCCCGCCGCCATGGTGGCGTAAGATTCCCATATCGTGGCGTTGGTGTGGGCGAAAGGCTCTGAATTACCCTCGACCTCAATATTCTGCACGCCGGGCATATAGACCGTATCCGAGCCGCGCTGCTGAATATGGCTGATCTTCTTTAAGAGATAGCCCTGTTCGATTTGGGTATCGGTCAGCTTCTCCGTGAAGCGGTAGGTGATACGGTTGCCAAGACCGGTCAGCATCAGCCCTTCGCCGGACCTGAGGGTATATGCCGCCGTGTTTTTCGCCACATCGTCCGCCGTCGCGTTGCCAAACGTAGCGTTGAACAGATCGGGGCGGTCGACGGTGGGAATGATCCGGTCGTACAACCCGCCCCCGTCCAGCTTATAGGTTTCTGTATCCTTGCAGCTTGCGAATGCGCCGCCGCCATCACAGACTTTCAGATGCTCCGCCAGATCGGCGGTATAGCCGAAATAGAGGGGCACGGTCATATATTGGGTGCGGCTGCTGTAAGGCGAGTAAATGGTGGAATCGGTGCCCTCCGGGTCGGGAATGACGGTCACCAGCGGGAAGGGATCGGTCAGCTTGATATAGCCGCTGCTGCCCTCGGTGTACGACCAGTGATTGCCGTTGCTCGCAGCCACCGTCGCAAAGAAAGAGGAACCGCCGCCCTCTGGATCGTCCACCGTCTCCGCCGCCTTCACCTCGTCGTAGGGGATCAGCTCAGCCTGATTTGTCCAGTATTCCCGACTGCCGGCAGGACGATTCGCCAAGGGGTCGTCTTTACCGGTCACAGCTTCGGCAAAATGCTGATTGGAGTTATCACCGGCGGGGAGCTGGCTCTTATCCATACCCGCGGGATAATATGCCGTGGTGCCGACGCCGTCAAGGTCTGTCGTGCCTGCTTCATAAGTAGATGCAAACAGGTGATAATTGAGCTCGCCCGCACTGTCCGGCAGATAAAGGTAGTAGAAATGGTCGAACGAATCGTTACAGGGTTCGTTTGTCGCCGCACCGGTCGCGTCGGCATAATAATACTTCGCCACTCCGTCCTCGTACACCTCGACGATCTGCCGCGGTACGCCGCTGCTATAGCAGAACAGGGCGCGGCTGCCGCTGGTATCGAGCAGCAGCGAGGAGTTGTCGGTCAGAATATCCAGCGTCTCGACCCGCTTCTGCCAGGACTGCGAGAACGGGTTCCATTTGAGCCTTTGCGCGAGACGCTCACCGGTCAGCCCCTGCACGTATACCTGATAGTGGAAGGTTTCGTTTTGTTGTTCTTCGGTCAGGGTAAATCCGTCGGGCGCCACAAGGGTCTTTGTGACCATCAAAGTGGCGTTTGCGATCTCCAGCCGCCCGTTGTTGCCGAGGTAGTTGTTGATGACCAGCCCGTCTCCTGCGGTGGAGGTTTCCGACAGGGTGGGGATATAGTAGTTGTTGGCGGTCTTTGTGACGTTGCCCTCATAATATCCGTCGGTCAGGGTACCGCCGCCGCCCTTTGCCTGCATATTGTTGAACATATCGCCGACCCGAATGCCGCCGGTACGCGCCGCAGCCGACCAGTCAAACAGCTCGTCAAATTTTGCCTGCTGCTCGTCTGCCGTCGGCAAAATAGTGATCTGTTCGATGAGCGCCGCCATGTGCGGGTCTGCCTGCACGCTTTCCCAGTAGGCGCAGTCAAGGTCAAGATAGGATTGTTCGCCAACCTCCGGCTCGGTATGCAAGCCCAGCGTTTGCAGATACTCCCGAAGCGATGCGCCCTTCAGCGTCAGCTTTTCGAGGGTCGGTCTGCCACGGGTGTCGTCGCCCGTGTCGGTGCGGGAGTTGTATTCGATTTCGAGGTTGCAGTTGCCATTGATATCGGTCCAGCAGAGCATATCGCCGTTGTCGATATTTTCGGAATGCAGCCCCGAGCCGAACGCCGAGCCTTTGCGGGCGATCATGCGGCTTACTTTGCGTACTGCCTGCGTGTCGGGGTCTTCGTCGCCCTGAATGTCCTTGCCCGTGCCGTCCATCGGCAGATAATATTCGATGCAAAGGAAGAAATAATCGTCCGACGAGAAGGAGTTGGAATCTTCCGTGTAACCGTCACCATCGGAATCGATCTTGGACAGCTGATCTTTGGTGTAGGTGATGATCGCGTCGGTGAGCTTTGCGGGCAGCGGGTAGGTGTATCCCTTGTCGTCGGTGATATACCAGACGTCACTGCCGTCGATGAGCTTCTTTTTGTTCGCCAGCGCGGCTTTGAAGGAGGCTTCATCGTCATATGTCCCGATGAACTCTCCACCGACCCAGCTTGCCGCCGACTGGGCAGCACCGTCCACCGTCTCCCATGTGGTCTTGCCGTTGCCGGCGCCGTTGGCTTCCCATTTCACATTCTCCGCGTTGTCCACCGGCGCGACGTCGCCGTCTTCATTTTTCACGCGGTAGGCGTGGGCGATGAGCGGCAGCGCCTTCTGGAACAGGTAATAGCGGTTTTTCGCATTTGGCGAGAGGGTCACCGCTGCGTCGCCGCGGGTGTGGTATTCTGCCGCGTCATCGCTGGTGTAGCCGCGATAGGCAGTATTGGAATACCAGTTGGAAATAAAGTAGATGCTGTTATTTTCGGGGTCGCTGTGGGTGGCGATGTATTCGCCCGAAATTTTCGAGACGTCCACACCGGTCTGCTTGCCGTTCGCGTCACGCGCGATCAGGTCTTCCGCCAGCCCCACGGCGTAGAACAGCCTCAAGGGAGTGGACTGTTTTTTATCATTCAGATTGTCCTTGTAGGAGATCGGTCCGTCCGCGCCGATGGTGATCTCGGCTAACTGGGTCGGCACCGCCGCAATGGGGAGATTGACATAGAGCGCATCGTCGTAGCCGCCTTCTTCTTCCGGCGTGATGGTGCCGTCCTGATCGACGAAGTCGCCGGTGTGCTCCGTCCAGACACGGATATCCGACAGTCGATATACGCCGGAGTAGTCGCTGTAGAAATCCATGCCGACGGGATAGGAGCCGTAGGTATCGAAATAATTTTGCCAATCATCTTGCAGGCCCTTTGAAACCTCGCCGAAGATCGGATTGCGGCGCAGTTTGTTGCGTTCCACCTGTGAATCGGCAAAACGGTAGCAGGTGTAAACAGTGTGCTTGATCTGCTCCGGAACCTCGGTGGGCTTCATTTCGTCGGTGATGCTCGAAAGGGGGACATACTCCGCCAGGGTTTTGTAATTCAGCCGCAGCACCCAGCCGTCCGCCCACGCTTTCTCCGCCGTATCGCAGCCGGCGGGCAGACCGTTTACATAGCTGTATACCGCGTTCAGGGCGTCGCCTTTGTACCAGCCGATCCTAAGCGGGTCATTGTTGGGATCTCTCCCCGCGTCGGCAGGATAGCCCTCTTTCGTCCCGTTATTGTGCATATAGTCGTAATTCCACTGATAGTCGTAAACGCCCGCGCGCACCATTCCGTGCATCTCGCCGAACAGCAGCAGGGACATATCAAAGGTTTTTTGGGACGAGCCGGTCACATCACCCTCGACCGTGATTGCCCCGTTTTTCAGCTCCATATACTCGCCAAGCGGGTCTTGATAGGTGATGGAATCCGCCACGCCCGAAGCATTTTCGCCGGAAACAGGGACAAACAGCGGCTCCATGATGGCGACTACGATCTCTTGAAAAGTTCCGGCCAAATTCTCTGCCGCGCCAGCGGCCGTCGAGGCGTAGAATGCGGAGGTATTATATGCGATGTTGTCGAGAACGTCCTGCTTTTTGACCTTATTTTTGTCGTTGGTATCTATCTGCGGCCATTCTATCGTATGCTCTTCTTCCAGCAGGTAGCCGTTGCTGTGGCTGAACACATTTACTTTCTGATTGTTACCCCAATTAGTGGCATTGTCTTTCAATATACCTGCGACTTCACTCCAGCCTTGGAAGTTCGTTTTAATAACTTCGCTACTGTTTTCCCACTTTTTCAAATAGGAACCCGCTTTGACAATGCCGTGAATGATCATTTCACCGACAGAATAGTCGGGATATGCGGTATGCTCCAAGACCTTCTCTGGATCATTGAGCAAGTCGCTCATTTTTATTTCTTCGCCGGTTGTTTTATCCTTCGAATCAATATACCCGCGATCAATCAGCCAATCGAGACTAAACTCACCGTTTTTGTAAAAGAATTTAGAAGGATCCATGGTCGGGGCGTTGCTGGTGATATCGTATTTCCATTTTTCAGGGAGCTCGGTTTTGGGCGCTGTGTTCGAATCGGCAGCTTTAGC
Source organism: uncultured Clostridia bacterium (assembly GCA_947624575.1). Classification (GTDB taxonomy): domain Bacteria; phylum Bacillota; class Clostridia; order Oscillospirales; family Ruminococcaceae; genus CANQKG01. The sequence goes on along the minus strand of CANQKY010000017.1, from coordinate 6,940 downwards.
GTCCTGTGCCGCGTCGGTCGGCACCTTATTCATATCCACCATGTCGACGGACAGCGAATATATGGCCCAGCTTTTGTCATCAGCAATGTCGTATGCCTTTTTGACCGCCGCCTTATAGTACGCCGTCGTCATAAGCGTGCCCAAAAGCATTGACGCCACGGAATCGCTGTATGTGTTCGCAACCTTTTTCATGGCTGTGAGTCCGTCACCGGTCGGTCGATGAGAACTATTATCCTTATCATAACCGTCGCTTGGAACTACCGACTTGTAGTTACCGTTTTTATCCGTTTCAACAAACATGTCCCAAAAGTTTCTAATACTTTTGCTATTATCTGTGTAATCATACCCGGTAAACGAGCGCAGCTTATTGCCCGTATCGTTGACGAACGCAATATCGGTGGGATATTGCGATTTTACTCCGTTTTCTTCTTTAAATTTGGGCGTGATGAAATCGCCGCTCATCTTGTCAGTGGCCGCGCCGTCGGTCAGCATGACGAGAGAGGGGATACACTTGTATGTGTCGTTGCCGACCTTCACCGTTTTTTTGGCGTTCATCAGCTCCTGCATTCCGACGTAGTATCCCGCTTGAATGTTGGTGGTGCCGTTGGCGTAGGCGGTGTATTTAACACTGGAGCCGTTATAGTTTTTAAGTCCGCATATCTCGTTATTCACAAAGACCCAGCCGCCTTCTATCGCGCCGGATTTGCCACCTTCACCTGTGCCGGTATGGCAAGGTGATTCTCCGTTAAAGCGATTTGCATCATTTGGGTTATTCCAGCCGCCCGTCAAATAAGGAGTATACTTATTATCGTTAGAACCCGCGCTCTTTTGCGGCGTATAATGCTTCATGGGAAGAATGGTGACCGCCGTGTTGTTGCCGTGGTAGGAATGGGTATTTGCAGAATCCTCGCGTCCGGTCTGCGCTCCGTCGCCGAAGAGGACGACCGCCACCTCGTTGTATACGCTGGCTTCCATCAGAATATCGACGGCGCGGTTGATGGCCTCGATGGTGATGGCGATTCTCTGCTTCTGCCACAATTCTTCTGCGGAATCAGCAGTGGTATTGGAACTCTTATACATGGACCCAGAATTGTCGAACACAATCACCGTGCGTACCGGCGGCACACCCATGAGTTCCTGTGAGCTGGTCAGGGCGGAAAACACCGTCCCGAAGTCGGAATCGAAGTGAATTTTTCCGTCGTAGCCGTCGGTAGCCATATCGAGATTGATATCGTCGCCAAACTTAAAAACGCTCTTATCCGTCCACACACGTCCGGCATACCGGCTGCCCCATTCAGACGACAGCAGCTTGCCGTCATAGGTATCGCTCGTATCCCCATCGGCAACCCGTTTCATCGCACTCTCGGTCGCTTCTGCCGCTTTCGCCACCATAAGCCCTTCTAAATTGCACAGCATCGCCGCCGTCATGCAAACGCACAACAGCATGGCGATCACTCTCTTTGGCAGCTTGCCGGAAAGCAGGGAACGGATCGCTTTCGCCCGTCCTCTCTGTTTTGCCCGCTCTCCGGCAAAATTTATTTTTGTGAGCATTCTTTTCATAACAATATCCTTTCCATGCGCAAAGGAACATCAAAAATATTGCTTCGATTGCGTGCAGTATCCGGTGTAGATCGACCTTTGGCTGCGGATTTCCGGCAAAAGCGAAAATCACTCGGATAAAAATTCTCGGATCAATCCGTTAAGCCTGCGAAATCCGTATTCGGACGCACCCGCGCCGTCGGGCCGCCAATCCGCGCAGACGGGATAAATGGCGGAGGCGGTCGTCTCCAGCGCCATATAGACCAGCGATTCGGTATCCTTCTCCGGTAAAAGCTCATGCAGATGGTCGGCAATCGGCTGCCAGACCGTTTGATAACCGTTTTTTGCGTTTTCGTCAAAAGAAGCAGAGTAATAATACCGGATCATAAAGGTAGAAGCCGCTTTATGCTGGCCCAGCCATGTCCAAACGGTGTGCCACAAAAAGCGCAGTCGCTGTTCGCGGGAAATCTTCTTTTCCCACAGCACCGGAAGCAAGGCTTCAACCTGCTGCATAAAAGCCGTGCTTTCCCGCAGAAATGCCTTTCGCATCAAATCCTCCTTGCTGGAGAAAAACCGATAAATGACCGTATCGGTCAGCCCATGTCCCGCTTCGGCGGCAATCGCTCTGGTAGAGGTGCCCTCCACACCTTTCTTGGCAACAACACGAACAATGGCGTTCATCAAAAGCTCTTCCGCCGATATTTTGACAGGCGCTTGCTCATAGCCCTTCCTTTTGCGCTTTCTTGCGGATTGATCCGCCATAGTGTTCGCCCCGTTTCTTTGATCCTCTGTTTCCTCTGAAGCAACCGCTTTTGTAAAGCTCTGCCAAAGACCGCATTTCGCATCTTCCCCGCGATAACAGCGGAACAGCAGTCGCTTTTTTTACGCGATTTTTTTCGCAGAGTTCCCAATTCTACGGAGTAAATTATAACTCCAAATTTCGAAAATTGCAAGGGGTTTCCCTCAAAAATCGGGCTTTTTTCGATATGAAAAGCAAAAAATCAGCATATTGAGCAAATCAAGTGCGAAAATATGATGGAAAATCCGTGATTTTTGATAGCGTCCGCCGTCAAAAGTGCCGTCAGCAATCTACGGGAGACGATACAATAATAGTATCACCGGAAAGGAGGGCATTTTTCTATGTCCAAAAAAGGAGAAAACATCTACAAGCGCAAGGACAACCGTTGGGAGGCTCGGTATATCAAGGGCTACAAGCCGGACGGCAGCGCACGGTTCGGGTACTGCTATGCCAAGACCTACCGTGAGGCGCGGGACAAGCTGAATGCGGCGAAAGCCGCGCTGCTCAAAGGTGCGGCTTCTGCGCCCAACACCCGAAAACGGTTCGGCGCGTATTGCGAGGAATGGCTGATCCTTTGCCGCAGCCGTGTGAAGGAATCCACCTATGTAAAATACGATGCAATCCTTCATAATCATATTATGCCGGAATTGGGCGGATACCATTTATCCGCATTATCTTCGGTACTGATCGAAGGATTCAGTCATTCGATGTTGTATGATGCAGAGCTGTCCGCCAAAACCGTCCGTTGTATTTTAACGGTCATACATTCGGTGATCGGTTATATCCGACGGCAGGACGCGCTGCTGCTTCCGCAGAATATCGAGATCGTCTATCCGAAGGAGAACAAAAAGGAAATGCGGGTGCTCTCCCGCGAAGAACAGCAGGCATTTACGGCGTATTTGCTTACCGATCTGGACGACTGCAAGTTCGGTGTGCTGTTGGCGTTGCTCACGGGACTGCGGATCGGCGAGGTGTGCGCGCTGCGTTGGGGCGACATCTCACTGCCCGAACACACCCTGACGGTATCCTCTACCATGCTGCGGCTAAAAGATTATGAAGCAGATACTTCGCAGAAAACAAAAATCGTGCTGACAAACCCCAAAAGCAATACCTCGGCGCGGGTGATTCCGCTCACCGAATATGCGGCAAAGCTCTGTTCACTGCGCAAAAAGAACGACCCGACAGCATTTGTGCTGACCGGAAAAAGCGACCGCTTCATGGAGCCCCGCACCCTCCAATACCGGTTGAAACGGTATACGGCAGAGTGCGGAATGGAGGACGTTCATTTTCATGTGCTCCGTCACACCTTTGCAACCCGATGCGTTGAGGTGGGCTTTGAGATCAAGTCGCTCTCCGAAATTCTCGGACACACCAGCCCGAAATTCACATTGGAGAGATATGTCCATTCCTCGATGGAGCTCAAGCGGGACAACATGGAAAAGCTCGCCGCCATCTGGCATTGATTTTAAGCCGTCAAAAAATGCCGTCAGAAAAGAGAAAAATCGTGCAAAATATGCCTGTTAAGCCCATGAAATAGCAGAATTGGGAACTCTGCGAAAGCCTCATGTGCAGAATTGGGAACTCTGCGAAAGCCTCATGTGCAGAACCCAGAACTCTGCGAAAGCCTCATGTGCAGAACCCAGAACTCTGCGAAAGCCTCTTGTACATAACCCGGAACTCTGCGAAAGCCTCATGTACATAACCCGGAACTCTGCGAAAGCCTCATGTACATAACCCAGAGCTCTGCGAAAGCCTCATGTACATAACCCGGAGCTCTGCGAAATAAAAAGCAAAAACCATGATCCTTACGGGTCATGGCTTCTTTGATTTTCTCGATGGTCATTTGCTGGCATATTTTCTGCCGTGCATTTCCTTTGCCGTTTCTGTGCGGTTCCTCAACGCGGAAACGACATCACAGCCGCCTTCGGGATATGACAAACCGACCGTCCGAGCACTCCGCTCGGACGGTCGGTTTGTGATAGATGTTTTCGTTACCTGTTGCCTTTCCGGCAGACTAGAGACAGGATCAACCCTGCTCCTTTGCTTTATGCGCCGTTTATACGCCTTTCCGCCGCTGTGACCATCTCCGTCATGGTGTCCGTGCCGCTCATGCAGCGTTCGCGCAGATCGACGGTGACATGATCCAGAAGCGGCGCCGTATAACAGCGGAGCTGCGGCTGAGTGAAATAGGTTTCATCTCCGTAGAACATCGCGTCATATTCCCGCGCAAATGCCTTCGCCTGAGCCAGTGCCTCATCGCACTTCTTTGCGTCTCCCTCTTTTGCGTACCGAGCCGCCTGACGGCACTTGATCCGCGCCATAGGATCGAGAAATTCCACATAATTCCCGTCCGGGATCACCGCCTCGATCACCTTTTCCCACGCATCTATGGCCTCGTCCGTGCCGCAGGCGGAAAATCGTTCGCCCAGCCGGAATAATGCCGTTCGCAGACGCAACTGCATGTGTTCTGTTAACTTTTCGCCCGTGTAACAAAATTCCAGGCAGTCCTCTCGGGTGTAGCCCCGCTCTTCCGGATACTGTTCAGCATAGACGATCCCTTCCTCCGACCGTCCGAGATAATGAAGCACCATGATGATGCCGGACAGCGCATGGTTGCGCGTTTCCCCTTCGGGACAATCCTCCAACACCCGCTCATAGTGGCGGCGTGAACGCTCCATCAGTTCTTCAAATGTCCCGCCGACCTCCCGCTGAAGGTCCTCGTCCAAGGCCGCACAATACTCTCCGGCTGCCAGCCACTCCAAAAATTCCATATCACCGGGAAATTCCGCCACCGCCTGCTGTGCGACCTTGTACCGCTCAACAAGATCGCCGCTCACATATGTCTCCTTATGGCGTTTTTTCAATTCTTCTTTCCGCTGCTCCTCCTCGGTCTGACTGTTGATCCCCAAAAGCTCGTCCGCCGATACATGGAACAGTCGCGTCATGGGCTGGATCAGCGAAAGATCAGGCATTGTCACCCCCGTTTCCCACTTCGACACCGCCTGATACGACACCATCAGGTAATCCGCCAATTTTTCCTGCGTCAGATCGTTCGCCTTTCGCAGCCGCTTGATCCGTTTGCCGATATTTTCCATGTTTTTTCCTCTTTTCTCATCTGATAAAATCAAGAAACGCGTGCACTGTCATCTCTTGATATCGTTATACCACGGACGGTGAGACTTTACAATAACCGTGTTTTCGAGAAAAACTCGCCTGTGAAGTGAGAAAAGAAGATTTTAGTGCGGAGGATACAAAGTCGAAAAACAAAAGAAAATCTATTGGCAGAAAATCCCTCTATTCTGTTTCTTTCTTTGGATCATATATACAGGTTACATCAGTGTCTATATACCGAAGGGCTTCCCTGTTTCCACTTGCAGGCGAATCATTCTCTCAAAACAAGATATGGTTTTCCCAAAGTTCGGTGCTATACTTTTAATAGGATCGATCCAATTCCAAATCAAATGTATAGGAGGCTTCAGCAAAATGAAACTTGGCGAAAACATCAAAATGCTGCGAAAGCAAAGAAATCTTTCCCAGGAAGTTCTTGCCGAAGGGCTCGGCGTATCTTTTCAGACGGTGTCAAAATGGGAGAACGAATACACGTTGCCGGACGTCAGTCTAATACCTGCTCTGGCATCGTTTTTCGGCGTTTCCATTGACGAGCTTTTTGATTTCAATCTGTTTGAAAAGGAGAATCAGGTCAAGGCGATCTGCGATGAAGCTTATCGGTACCGCTGTTCCAACCCCGAAAAATCCGAACAGATCCTGCGGGACGGTTTGAAAAGATTTCCGGGAAACGATATGATCCTGAACAACTTGCTCTATACTATGGAGCCGGAAACAAGAGCGGACGAGATGATCGCGATCTGCAAAGCGCTGATCGAATCGACCAAAGACGATGAGGTAAAATATGACGCTTATCGGATTCTTGCATTCTGCTACTATAAAACCGAGCAAACAGCTTTGGTCGAACATACCCTTGAAATGATTCCCGAACTTTATTTTACAAAGCTGGAACTGGCGGCGTCCCTTTTGGATAGCGAAGACAGCTACAAGGCGGCACAGAAGCAAAAGAATATATCAGCAGAAACGCTGGTCAATATGCTGATCGTAATCGCTCGGCGGCTGAAGGAAAAAGGAGAACCTGAAAAGGCTGCCGTGCAATTGGATATTGCGCGGAAGGTAATCGACGCTTTTCAGGAGGACTTTTTGGAAGAAAAATTGTTTCATGCAACGATCTATGAGTCTATGGACGAAAAAAGAGAGGAAATTGAGAAGCAGCTGAAAGAATGAACAACATGGTCACGACCGAACGACATCACCGATGCTTTCGAGATATGAAAAATGACCGTCCGAGCGACTTACCCGGACGGTCAAAATTTGCGACGCAGAAAACAAAGAAAGGGCAAAAATTCGGCGAAATCCCCGCCGCAAATTGATGCTATTTTGATGCTATGAGAAATTCTTTCTAAAAAACATTTTCCATTTGTGAAACTTCCTCTCTGTTTGTTTTTATTTCAATCGGTAGTTTTTTACCGATCTATCAGAAAATACGGAGAGAGCCCTTTTTTATCCGATGGAATCTGTGCGATAAATGAATTT
>CANQKY010000016.1 GCA_947624575.1 uncultured Clostridia bacterium | reverse complement strand
AGCGAAAAAGAGTAATATATCGGTGGGCTTTCTTTTTAGCTCTGTGTAGGTCTTACCGTAGACGGAGGAATATTGGATCGTTTAGACGTATTCACCCCGTTTCGGTACTGTCTTCCCAGCGGGCGTCCGTTCTTTTCCGGATATTTTTCGGGATCACAATTTTGGCCCTTAATAAAAATGATATCTTGATAAGATTAGCACATTGGGTTGTCTTTTCGACTCGAACAGATAAAAACAATGCAATAAATAGGGATAAAATATCGCAATTTGCGTTGACATTTCAAAACCGGACTGTTATAATATAGAAAAACGAGCATGCAAGCGTGTTTTGAGCGCAAAGTTTTATGCAGGCAAAGACAGAAATTCATTTTTTTCAAAGAAAAGAGGAAAATGTAATGATTGCTGTTCCAGATGAAAAAATGAAAGAGAAGTGCATTGAAAGCATGACGCAACACCTCACTGCGCTCAGAACAATGCTGCATCTGACTCAGACGGAATTGGCTATGTTGATCGGCGTTGCCCGAACCACCATTCTTTATATTGAAAAGCGGACGCGAAAAATGACGTGGAATACCTTTCTTTCGCTGGCTTTCGTCTTTTGCCAGAACAAAGAGACCAAAGAACTTCTGCGCTTTTTCGATATCTATCCAGATGAATTGAAAAAAATGTATTCTGATATCAATTCGTAGGTTGTGATATGAATTTCAGTGCGTATTTGGTCTGCCAAAAGGTGATGTCCGGCAGAAATAAAAATTGAGCCGAATATTATCCCCGGGCAATATAAACTGAATGATAGGTACTTGATTTGCAGCGATGGTTTGACAGATATGTAAGATGATGCCGAAATCAGCGAAATCCTGTTGAACGAGTCGTGCGACCAAGCGACCAAACAACTTTTAAAATGTGCACTTTCGCGTGGCAGGAAAGATCATCATGCTGATTATCGTAGAGATTGCATAGGCAATATAATCAGGATAAACTGCCAACAGAGGATTAGAGGGTGGAAAACATATGGCGATTACCGCGGTGCTTTTACATCAAGACAACCTGTTTCACACTACGCTGGAAATGGGACAGGAAATTACGTTCGGCTCCCACAAAAAAGACGATGTTCGGGTTGAGGATTTTTCCCCGGAACAGATTTCGATTAAATGGAAACCGAACGGGATCGCCGTGAAGGCACAGAAGGCTTACGGTTTCGAAAAAGAGTCGCTTCCGCTCGATTCCATAATCATGCTGCACAGCGCCAGCAAAACCGCATTGTATTTCAGCTCCATGACCTCGCAGTCGCCGCAAACCATAACGTTGCCTTATCATTGTATACTGAAATTTGGCCGTTCGGCAGATAATGATGTAACCATAAAGCTGCCCTTCGTTTCGGCTTCGCATTTCACGCTGAAAAACGAGGGCGGAATAGTGCGTATAGAAGACAACGGCAGCACCAACGGTCTTTTTGTCAACGGGAAAAAGGTGACGATCGCTCGATTGAGATCGGGGGACATCATCTCCATTTTGAGCGTGCAGATTCAACTGCTCAACGGAGAACTGCATTTTTACAATGTAGGCAACATGCTTTCCATTCATTTGAAAAGCGAGGACCTTTCCGGCTCCGGACAAATGGAAATCGTGGGAGGAATGATTCGCTATCACCGCTCTCCCCGGATGCAATCTCGCCTGCCTGACAAGGATATTATTTTGGCGCCCGCGCCGACGAAGGGACAGCGCTACACACCGAGCAGGGGAATGTTTTCTTCCATTGCCGGTTCCGGTGCCATGTTTGCCGCCAGTATGTTGACTACGGCAGCTTCTCCCGCCCTGCTTGCCGCTCGTGCGGCCAGTATGGTATCGCCGATTACCAGTATTGCTTCCTCGAAATCCTCCAATAAAAGCGGAAAAAAGAAGGCCGAACAGTACGAACAGATGCGCCGCGAGAAATACAGTGCCTATATTGCCGACCAAAAAGCCCATATCGAATCGGTCGCCAAAGTACAGCGGGACATTTTGAACAGCGAAAATCCAACCCCTAAGGAATGTGTAGATATTCTGTTTGGTATGCGCCGGAATTTATGGGAACGGATGCCTGCCGACCGGGATTTTTTGGATATTCGCATTGGCATGGGGTATGAAGATCTCTGTGTTCATGTCAAATGCCGGACTGATGCAAACGGGTTTCAAATGGAAAACGATGAAACGAGGGAACTGTCTGCGCAGATCATTGAGGAAACCCGTATTGTCGATAATGTTCCCACCCGCTTGCGGCTGTTACAGAATACGACCGTTGGGCTCATCGGCGACCGGCAGAAGGCCCTTGCGCTCACGCGTAATCTGGTAATGGAACTCACAACCACGCATTGTTTTGAGGACGTGAGAATCGTTGGCATTTTTGATGAATCGGAGCGGTCGTTCTGGGAGCCGCTCAAATGGTTGCCGCATGTTTGGGACGAAAACCGACAGTTCCGTTTTTTAGCGTTTAACAAAGAAGACGCGCACAATCTGTGCGAGGTCATGAATGATACTCTGAAAGCCCGTAAAGCAGAATTATCCGACAGGTCCTACCGTTCCGGGGTGATTCCCCGTCCCTATTATATATTCCTTCTCGGTTCGAAAGATTTGGTGGAAAAAGAGGAGCTCATCGGCAACCTGCTGACGAACAATCCCGAAATGGGTGTATCTACGCTGTTCCTGTTCAACGACATGTACCTGCTCCCCCACGACTGCAAGTATATTATAGATCTGAACAACGGTCCGTGCGCTTATGATCGAAACGAAGCCAACCGCCGCGTTTACTTCACGGCCGACCCGCCGACCGACGACGTGCAGTTCGACGGGTTCGCCCGCCGGATGTCCGCGGTGGAGCTCGTCGGGTTTGCAAAACAGATGGGACTTCCGAACGGGATCACGTTTTTAGAGGGCTTCGGCGCGAAGACCGTCGAGCAGCTGCACGTGATTGAACAATGGAAAATGGCAAAGCCGAGTAAAAGTTTGGCAGCCCCTGTTGGCGTTTTAGGCGGAAATAAAACATTGTCTCTTGATATTCACGAGAAAAAGCACGGTCCCCACGGACTGGTTGCCGGTACAATCGGGTCCGGAAAAAGCGAGTTTTTGTTGACCTATATTTTGTCGATGTGTCTGACCTATTCTCCGAATGACGTCAATTTCGTTGTAATTGATTACAAGGGCGGCGGAATGGCAAGACAGGTAGAGCATTTGCCGCATGTAGTTGGAACTTTGACAAATCTTAACGCAAATATAGAAAGGGCATTGGTGTCACTTCGTTGCGAAATCAATCGGAGAGAACAGATTTTCAACACCTGCGGGTTGACCGGCAAGGTTGAGATATATCAATATCAAGAGGCTTATCAAGCGGGAAAAGTGAGCAAACCGCTGCCGCACCTTGTTATCGTGGTCGATGAATTCCGGGAATTGAAAAAGGAAAAATCGGAATACATGACGGAGCTGGTCAGCATAGCATTACTTGGGCGGGCGCTTGGCATGCATTTGATTCTTGCCACCCAAAAGCCGGGCGGTGTGGTAGACGATCAGATTCAAAGCAACTCCCGTTTCCGCGTGTGTCTAAAAGTGCAGGACGTTAACGACAGCCGGGAAATGATTAAGCGTCCCGACGCCGCCAAGCTAACACAGGCAGGTCGCGCCTATATTCGGGTGGGCGAAGATGAATATTTCGACCTGTTCCAGTCTTATTGGAGTGGTGCGCCGTATTTCGGCGCGACCGCCGAGCAGGAGGATGTCGGCAACCAAGTGCGCATTGTCGATACCATTGGTCGTCGCATTAAAACCATTGCCGATGAGAAAACACGTTTCAAATCGGATTTGGACGAGCTGACCGCAATAACGCGATATATCTGTTCTGCGGCGAAGGAAGCCGGGATCGAACCGTTGCCCGGTCCATGGCTGCCGGAGTTGCCCGAGCGGCTGACGCTTCGGGAATTGGCTGTCCCCGGCGGATTTGACGGCAGCGAATGGCGCAAAAGCCCGAAATGGTTGACCGTCCCTATCGGATTGTTCGACTGTCCCAAGGCGCAGGCGCAGGGCGTTCAATGGCTGGATCTGGCTGCTGATGGGCACACCGGCATTTACGGCGCGCCCGGTACCGGAAAAACCTCTTTGCTCAAAGAAATTGTGCTGGCGTTGGGTATTTATTACACGCCGCAGGACATAAATCTTTATATTCTTGACTGCGGCGGCTGGAGCATGAGCGTCTTTGCAGGAATGCCGCATGTTGGTTCAGTTGCACTCGATCAGGAGGAGGAAAAGTTCCTCAAGTTTGAAAAGCTGATTTTGGACGAGTTCGACCGCCGTAAAAAGATGTTTTTGAAAAACGCTGTCAGTTCGCTTTCGGCGTATCGGGAATCAGTTTCCGCCGATATGCCCGCTATCATTATCGCTATCGACAATATCGTTGCGGTTTTTGACCTGTACCCCGACCTCGAAAATCTGTTTGTGACAATCGCGGGACAGGGCGCAACCTACGGTATTTATTTGATTTACACTGCCAACAGCACCACCGGCGTGCGTTACAAGGTGCTGCAAAATATCCGCAGTGCCATCGCCTTTGAGTTGACCGACAAGGGCGATTACGCGATGTTGGTCGGTCGGCCGGAAAGCGGTTTGCCTAAAACTATCGGTCGGGCGTATTTCAAAGGCAATCCGCCGATGGAGTTTCAGGCGGCGCTCTATTCCGACGGCGGCTCCGACAGGGATATGACGCAAAATTTGAAAGCTCTGCTTTCAAGCATGAACGGAGCGTGGCATGGGGACCGTCCGCAACCTATACCGGTCATGCCGGAAACTGTGACGGCAGGACAACTAGCGGACGAATATACGGTTCGGGACAACATTCCCTTCGGCATTTGCTATGATGATATCCGCCCGGCGCTGCTTGATTTGTCCGAACGGTACTGTATGCTTCTTTCCGGACCGATGAAATCCGGAAAAAGCCGAATGCTTTCCGATACGGTTTCCATGATTCTTTCTAGGTTCCCGCAAACCAAATGCTTCATCTTTGACAGCGGGAGTGGCGCGCTGTCCGGTCTGAGAGAAACCGCCCACCGGTACGCAACCGTGCAGGACGAGGAGACCGTCGCTTTGATGCTTGCGGAGCTGGTGGAACATCTGAATCAGCGAAAGAAGGCGCAAAACGGTGCCCGGCAGGTGGCGGGAGATGCGTTTGACGAAAATATCTTTATTGCCGATTATGAGATGCTCTGCATCGTGGTAGACGATTTAAAAGAGTTTGTGGACGCCGTTACCGATGAAAGCAAAAATTCGATGGAGCGCATCTGCCGTCTGGCACAGGGGCTCGGCGTGATCGTGCTGACTGCCGGACGGATGGCGGACATGGAAAAGTACAACGAAATCGAAAGCCTAACGCGGGCGATTGTCGGCAATCAGAATGGACTTGCGACCGGCGGCACGCCATCTCAGCTTGCCTTCTTCCAAAACAATCTGAAATATGCGGACAAAGAACAGGAGGCCGGCGAAGGCAACGGCTGGCTGTTCACGGGAGGAAAATGCCGCAAGGTGAAACTTCCCCTGTAAGGAGGAACCGATATGATCAAAGCGGATACACCGCAACTTGAGAGAATCGCACAGCGTCTGGCACTCATGGCGAGCAACAGCGAAGACATCTGTAGTCTGCTGCGCAGAATCGATGCGGAGCTGGAAAGTGATTTGGAACTAGCGGCCTACCCGCAGGCGGCGGTTATTTGTGAGGCCGTCCAATCGGCGATTGCCGCGCTGTCGAAAGCGGACGAGCTGCTGCAAGGGCTGAAAACTGTACTGGCCTTTGCACCCGCGGAATATGAAGAAGCCGAAAAGCAGCAAATCGATGTCATTTCCCGTCTGACAGCGCTGCTTTCCGGGATCAACATGAATTTGGTGGCGGCAGAAACGCCCGGTAAAATTGTGGTGGAAGAACAGGGAAGTTATACCGAACGCGATGCGCTCGTTGCCTGCCTTGTGGCAGACAGCGCAGCGGAATTGCAAATCACTAATTTAGCCGTCCTCAGTAAAGCGGTGGAAGAGGAGTATGGCTCCTTTACGGTAGTGGATTGGAACGGGGAAACGGAAGTGAAACAATGACAGACGGGTTCCAGATACAGCTTTCCTCCGAGGAAATTTATACGCTTGCGGCAATACTCGGATTCCCCTCGGTCATTGGAATTGAAGAGAACACCTTGCGTTCTTGGGGTGTAGATTTGCGCTGTCACATTCGATCGTCCGCCGCAAAGCTGGAACGAAAAAAGCTGATCGAATGCGGCATGCAGGGGAAATTCAAAATTTTGCCGAAACTGCGGGAGATGATTTCCTGTCTCTGTTTGCCTGAGCAAGTGCTACTGCTTTCAGGTAATCTGAAACCGGGGCGGCGCAGCATGGTGGCAGCGCTGAAAAGTGAGCCAGGAACGGTGACGGTCTGCAATCTGGACGCAGATACCTATAAATTGCGACTGCTTTCCGCATACGACCCAACTGATACGGTATCTGCTTTTTTAGACGGTACCGAAACGGTTTCTCTCAAAGAGCGCCTGCTTTTGGAGGACGCCGTATACATTCGGGAAAAGGCGCTTTCTTTTGAGCTGGAGGAAGCAAGACGACGTCTGCTCCTTTGTATTGCTGTGGCGGATACCGCCGATAATTTGCTGGCGGTTTTGTCCGGTCAGTCGAAAACGCTTGAAATGCGTATGCTGCATCGGGAAAACGGATATTATGCCAACACAAACCGTATGATTTTGGCGGTTACAAGCAAACACGCTATGACGGTGAAGGCGGACAATTCCGGTATACTGCATTTTGACGGGATTAATCCGGAAAAATTTCTTTCCGCGTTCCGAACTTCTCACTTTTGCTTCACAGAGGAGGTCAAATCCGATGGGTAATATTATTGTCACTGTGACCGATTCCGCACGGCGGTTTCTTTATGACATCGAGGTTCCCGTAGATGTACCGGTCGAGCACCTGCGAGAGGATATCGCCCAGACGATCAACGGGTATCGACCGGATTTATTTATGAGCGCGTTCACTCAGCTTTTCAGCAATCGTCTGAAGCGCTTGCTGAATGACAGCGAAACATTAGCGTCCGCAGGCGTGCTGAATGGCGACTATATTACGCTTCGGGAGGGTTGATAATGGACGAAATCACCTTTGAAGATATGCTGGTGCACTATGAGGGGAAATTGCAGGAGGCGGCGGACGAATTGCAAAATCTAAGGCATTCCCTCAAGGACGTTCTGGCAATTTTGGAATCCTCTTGGAGCGGAAGAGCCGCAGATGCCTGCCGGCGGAAGTTAGAGGAAGTCGGCTCTCATACTGCCAAATCCGCAAACGCCCTGTCGGATGCACAACTGCAATTATCTAAAATAGGCGAATTGCTGTTTGCGGACGAAATCAACGTTGGTTTGAACCCCTTGGGGTTTAAATAATAATTTTCAAAAAGGAGAAAGCAAAAATGGCACTGATTCAAGTAACCCCTGATCTGCTCACAGGCAAAGCAAACGAACTGCGAGGCTACAAAAGTCAACATGATGAGGCAATGAGCAAAATGCGTGCCCTTATTATGGGACTCAATGAGGTGTGGAAGGGCGATGCGCAAAACGCTTTCGTCGCGAAGTACGAAAGTATGCAGGCAACGTTCAACAACTTTTCTCAGATGCTCGAAGACTTTGCCAAGCTAATGGACATAACTGCGCAGAAGATGGGAGACGTCGATCAGGACTTACAGACAACCATGAACAACTTTGGCAACTAAACTCCCACCGTATCATACCCGGCGGGGCTGTGCCCCGCATAACCCCGCCGATGTATGATGCATTGTTTTGAAATGCTTTTATCCGGTGATAAAGGCATTTCAAAGCAATGCTGCCGCATTGATTTTTTGATCGGAGGCATATTTATGAAGATACAGATCGACCCGTCGCGACTTCGGGCAAAGAGCAGCGATATTCTTTTCCTGCGTGATGAATTGGAACGAAATTTAGAACAAATCGAATCTTTGGTTTTATCAAGCGGCGGAAGCTGGCAGGGTGACGCTGCGCGCGCCTATGCAAGCCGGATTTTGTTTGTAAAGAAAGAGTATCGGATCATTCATGATTTTTTCAGCGACTATGCTGCTTTGCTTTTGAGCATTGCAGAGCGGTATACCGAACACGACAAAGACCTTGCAGCCAAAATCAACTTAATATAAAGGAGATGGTACCTGTGGGAAAAGACATTGTTTTGACGCCTGAGGAGCTGTATTATCTCGGCGCGCTGCTACAAGCGAAGTATATCGACTATGCTTATGTAGCTGCCATGGATGATATCGGGCAAAACTACAAGCTCTTTGAAAAAGACACCAGCGCCGCACTGGTGAGCAAAGGAATTTTGCTGGAGGATTTCAGCGGAAATATGGAAATTGTGGAGACTGCCGCAAAATTGCTGCGACCGATCTTTTTCGGTGAAACCGAAACATCTATTGACATTTGTGAACTGGGCGAAGAAAATAAGGTGTCTGTTTTTAAATTTCACTTTTATGACGGTGTCATTACGATGGTTCGCGGCGAGCGGGGAAAGTTGTTGATCGATTCGGTGGATCAGGTGGTGATCCACGATCGAATTTCTGCGCTGATTTCAGAAAACTATCCGTTTGTGCCGCAGACAGTTGCCGATTTGCCTAAAGAGACGATTACACGCTTTTTTGCCTTTAAAAGTATTATCGTCGGCAAAACAGCACAGGTAAAAACCTACATAGAATCCGATGGGTTGCTGTATCAAGAGAAAAATGATACAGAAATAGAAACGGTAGACCGGGACACCTTTATTGCCGACGCTTATGACATCGTTAAGGGGGTGTAATCATGGCTTTCAAGGATCAAAACGGGAAAATTACCATTGATGAAGTGGCGGCAAGAAATGATATTCTGAGAATCGAATCGGCAATTAACTCGCTAAATAATTCCAAGCAAGCCATAAATAATTTGATTCAGCAAGCAGCAAACGGTCAAGGGCAAGTAACTACCGCAATCATTGACAAAGCGGCTGAAATGCGTAACCAAATTGACGAAATGGTGAGACGTCTTAATGAAACATCGTCGTTTATTTCCAGAACAGTTTCACATTACCAGCAGTTGGATCAGCAAATCAAGCGTGAAATTGAAGCGGCGGCCGCAGTTGCTAGTGGAGTTGGCGGGACAATCAATGGTTCCGGCAACGGACAATTCGGCGGCGGTGGCGGCGGTGGAAGATTTTGAAACCAGAAAGGAGAATAAATAATGGCAAGAATTAAAGTTGATGTTGACGCTCTTACTGCGAACTCGTCAGCCTTGAGCAATAGGATATCCGAGCTTCAGGGTCTAAATTCTCGATTGGAAGGGCTAATTGACAGAATTGAGAGTTCTTGGGAAGGAGCCGCAAGCCTCATATACATAAACACTATGCGAGCTCATGCTGCAAAAGCCAAAAAAATGGTTTGTGTTCTTGAAGAATACAAAAAGTATGTTGATGAAGCGGTTGCAAAGTTTTCGACTGTAGATAAAGAGGCTGCCGCTAAAATTCGAGCCTCATATTAAAGGAGGGGAAATAATGATTTCTGTTGATACTGAAGTAATTAGACAGATTGTTTCTGTGTGTTCTACTGCGAACGAGTCAATCAATGAGGCGGTTGATGCATTGAATCGGGTCACATCACACAATGACTGGAACTGTAAAGAGCGAGATACCATAAACGAATATACATCTCAAAATAAAATCAAAATTCGTGCTTTACAGGAACGTTCTCGAAACTTTTTAAGTGTTCTTACATCGGTTTCGTATGATTTTGAAAATGCTGAAAATTCTATCGGTGATATGTTTTCTTCTCTTGAGGGTTTGCTGGGAGGCATTATTGCTATTCCGATTGTTAAACCAGCATCAGAAGTAATTCAGGAAAATTCGACATATACAGATTCTAACATGTGGCCCAGCAATATATTATCGAAACTGCAAGATACTATCAATCATTCTCTGATTAAGCAAAATCCGCTTGTTAATTATTCGCTTTCGAGACTCTTTGATTCCATTTCGATTTGCAATTTCAGTGACATAAACCTTGGGTAAAGTGGGTGATTGAATATGACAGAAAAAATAAAACTGACTCCAAGTGAACTGCAAGCCCAAGCAATCGAAATGAAGTCCTTGGAATCGGAATATACTATGCTGTTCGGTGGGGTATCTTCTGAACTAAATAAGATCAATTCAAATTGGAGTCCAAATCTTGCTCATAATTTTGCGGGGAAAATCACCAGTTCCAATAAAAACTTCGCACAGATCACACAGGAACTTATGAATGGCGCAAAGGTTGCTGACAGTTGTGCTGTGACTTTTGAAACCGTAGACTCACAGTTGGCAAAAATGTATGGCACAGACAACACTTCTTCTGCGTCAACTTCATCTTGGAATATTGTAAAAGAGGAATTATCAAGCATTCCCGAAAATGCAAAAAATGCCGGGGAAATTCTTACATATTTAGAAAACCAATATGGCGAACTTCCAGATGAAGTCAAAGATTTAATAAAGAAGGCTTGTCCCAATTCTTTGGAAGAAGCTTATAAATTAACCAGCGATTTGCTGCAAGGAAAGCTCTCAATAAACAATTTATATGATGTTATCGATTTTGTTGGGGGCGGCTCCACAAAGGCGTCTGCTATCATCGAATCTTTCAAATACACATTTGACAAAGGCATCGCCCGTGATGAAAAAATGAAGAATAACATAATAGATCAACTGATGGAAGGCGATGTCGGCGGCGCTATCTTCGATATGTCTGAAGGTTTTGTGGATATTGTTGGCGGTGGTGCCATTGAAGTTGGATTTAACCTAATCGGCGGCACCGTTGATGGAGTCCTGGGAAACATTCCATTCGTAGGAGATGTAATTAAAGATTTGACTGGCGGACAGTCCGTTGGAGATTACATTTCAGGAGCGGGCGACTTTTTATCCACTGGGTTAGACACCGTAACCGATGTTATATCTGATGGCGTGAATTTTGTCACCGATGAAATTACAAATGGGCTTAAAAGTGTCGGCAGCTTTTTAGGCAGCCTATTTTAACGATTTGGAGGCGTAAAATGGAAAATATATTACCTATCGGTTCGACAATTAGCATGAGCAACACACTGTTCTGCATTGTTGGCTATGCGGATAAAGAGAAGAACGGAAAAACAGTATGCGGATACACGGTCGTTCCTTACCCTCTAGGATATTTGAACGCCGAAAAGGTCTTTTTTGTTCCTGTTGATAAGGTTGAAAAGATTATATCAAAAGGCTATGAAAACCCTTCTTTTGAAATATACTTCCAACTTGTCGCAAAGACATTTGAATACGCAGAGAAAATAAGCACTTCTGATCTAAATAATTTGATCAAAAAATATCAAGGCATTTTAGAAAAGGAGAAAAATAATGAGTGACTATTTACCTATTGGCTCAGTTGTAAAGATACGACATACAGATAAAGCAATTTTTATGATTGCAGGTTATTTTCCAAAAAGAGAGAGCAGTAAAATATTTGATTATTTTTCGGTTCCCTTTCCTGTCGGTTTAATAAATGACCAGCAGTATTTTTGCTTTAACAAGGGTGATGTGGTAGAAGTCCTGCATACGGGATATTGCAACGATGTGTGTGATGAAATACTAAATGGTTTTGACCATTTAGTAGAAACGTTCTTTCCAAAATAGATCATGGCTGGTTTGATGATGTCAGGCGGGTTGGATAGACGAGAACGGCGTGATTTTCACACTGCCATAAATACGCTGTTCGGTTAACGAAAGGAGAAAACCATGCTTTGCAAGCAATGTGGAAACGAAATTAAGATCGGAGCTGTTTTTTGCGCAAACTGCGGGGCAAGGCAGATGGTCGGTTCTGCTGAAATCCCGGAAAACGACTTGAGTGGTGAAAAAACAATCGGAATCTTTGAGGATGCTTCGCCGGACGAATCCGTATCTCATAATATTAACTCTCACGATCCATTGCAGAGTCAGGCAGACTTTCATCAAACGAATACAGAAAAAGTAAGCGATATTTATAACGAAGCACCTGCGACCGAGCCGTCTCACCATTCTTCCGCAACCCAACCGCAAACCGGCTATCAACCATCAACAGGTGTATCCGGCCAAGGGACACAGCCCGGTTATTCGCAGTTTGTCCCCGCAACGGGAATGTCCAATGGTCCGGTTTCTTTTGGTCAGGCGATTAAACTGTTTTTCACAAACTATGTGAATTTCACGGGACGGGCCTCGAAAAGCGAATATTGGTGGGCGTTTCTGTTTGAATATCTTGTTTTGCTGGCCGCCATGTGGATTCCGATTTTTGGTCGGGTTGTTGCGCTCGGAATGTGGTTGCCGGGGCTGTCTGTGATGATTCGAAGGTTTCATGATACAGGTAAGGCGTGGTATTGGTGTTTTATGGCGCTTATCCCGCTGGTCGGTCCGATTCTTCTTATCATTTTTATGTGTCAGGACAGTGATGGTGACAACCTTTGGGGTCCGGCGTTCACACAAGATAAATAGTTCTATGAATGCACTTCAATTTCACATACCATGTGGTATGTGAAAACAATTTGGTTAACAGCAAATTACAGCTGTTTAGGATGTAAAAAGATCACAACAGTGCGGTTGAATTGATGAGCCTTTTACACAGTGAAAAGCCAAATGAGTGCGATGAGATAAGATATGGGTGGAGTGACAAGATGATACAGTTCGCAACCTTTACAGATCCCGGGGATCGTCTGATAAACGAAGATGCTATAAAATGCATGCAAAGCGGAACCAATACTTGCTGTGTGCTGTGCGACGGACTTGGTGGACACGGCATGGGTGACATTGCGTCCGCATTGGTGACAGAGGTGTTTCGGGATGCTTTTTTCAAGGCATTGGATATGAAGGGATTTTTGGGGGAAGCGTTTACCGCTGCGCAGGAGATTTTGATGACGGAGCAGGCGGAGCGGAACGCGAAGCGTAAAATGAAAACCACTGCTGTGGCGCTGGCTCTGGACGGGAAAAATGCCTATATCGGTCACATCGGCGATTCCCGCCTTTATGTGTTCAAAAACAATAAGGTGAAGTTTCGCACCAAAGATCACAGCATTCCGCAAATGCTGGTGCTTTCGGGCGATATTAAGGAAAGCGAGATACGGAATCATCCTGATCGAAATATCGTACTCCGGGTGATGGGCGTTGATTGGGATGAACCGATGTTTGAATTGGAAGCGTCGATGCCGTTGAAAAAATGCAATGCATTTTTACTCTGTTCAGACGGATTTTGGGAGTTGATCGAAGAGCCGCAAATGTGCGCCTATCTGAAGGCAGCTGCGTCTCCGGAAGAATGGCTTCGAATGATGACGGCAGAGGTGAAGCAAAACGGCGTCGGGCGGAATATGGATAATTATTCTGCTATTGCTGTTTGGAATGTTTGAGGAGCGGAGCGGATGGAAATGCAAAACCATAAGGATAATTTTATCGGAAGCGATGAAAATTCCCTGTTTCGTCTTTCCGTCTTTTCTGTTTTAGGCGATCGGGAGGAACAGCAGGATAGCGTTGGATTTGCGTTGAAGGCTGATGAGGGAATGGTTGTCGTGTGCGATGGCATGGGTGGACACGAATGTGGGAAGCTCGCCAGTACGCTTGCGGTGGATTTGATGCTGCGCACCTGTGATGCAGACTATCCCTGCAAGGACGTCCATGCGATGCTGATTGATGCCGTTGTGCGTGCCGATGCACGTATTGCATCCATGACGCACAAGGACGGCACCCGCATGACAGCCGGTTCTACTTTGGTTGCCGTTCATATCCGCGGGAAAGAATTGTATTGGGTCTCGGTTGGAGACAGCCGAATCTACCTGTACCGAAACGGCGAGCTGGTACAGGCGACGGAAGATCATATTTATCGGAATCTGCTAGACGAAAAATATCGCGAGGGAGAAATTGAGCGGGAGATTTACGACACGGAGCTCGAACGCGGCGAGGCGTTGATCAGTTTTTTGGGAGTCGACGGGCTTCCGAAGATAGACAGCAACGATACCCCGCTTTTGCTCCAAAAGGAAGATCTGGTTCTGCTCATGACGGACGGACTATATAAATTCGTTCCAGATGAGGAAATTGGGCGGATTTTGGAAAACTTTGTAAATATTGATGATGCGCTGAAAGCATTAGAAATGAAAGTGCAGAAAGCGGCCGAAAAGCAAAAGATCAGCCGTGACAATATGACTTTGGCGTTGCTCAAGCTGAAATAACGGGAGGAAGAGAATATGAAGGTGAACGTAGCTAAATGTTTGAACGGGCATTTTTATGATGCGGATAAATATTCGGCTTGCCCACATTGCGGGGCAGCTTCTGTCGTAGCTTCGCAACAAGCAGCATCGACCGAGGAGAAAAAATCGCACGGCTCATTTTGGAAGAAAAAAGAGACGCGGGAGCTGGATTTGATTCAAGTACCGGAAAAAACTGTCGGAAAGACCTTTGGTGTATTCCATAACGATTCCTCGGCGTCTTCCTCCGGCGAGGCAGCGGAAACACCTGAGCCAGAGTCCGACGATGGACCGGTGTATATATTTGAAAACGAAACGGACGAACAGTCAATGGATTCATCGCCCGAGAAGGAAGCATCGCTGTCGGTCCCGGAACACGCAGAGGAAAACGCACTCAAGGATGCCGTAAAACAGGCGTCGGCATCTTCTGCCGGAAAAACCGTTGGATATTTCAGCGTAGAGCGGGGAAAAAGCGCACATCATGGAGCTGCTGAACCGGTAGTCGGTTGGCTGGTTTGTGTCAAAGGTGTGTGTTTCGGCAAAAGTTTTCCGATCTATGCAAGGCGCAACGCGATTGGGAGAAGCGCAGAGAACAAAATTGTGTTGGCGGAAGACGATGCGGTTTCCCGTGAGAAGCACGCTTGGATTACCTATGAGCCGAAAAAGCGTGAATTTTATGTAGAGCCCGGAGAAGGCAGCGGTCTAACTTATCTGAACGGAGATAATGTAATGGAAGCGAAAAAGCTGGCAGCAAAAGACCAGCTTGAATTTGGAAATGGCACCTATCTGCTCATCCCACTTTGTGGACAGGATTTCACTTGGGAAGATTATATGAATAAGGAGTAAAATAAGATGAACAGATGTTTTTCCTGTTTTCGGGAGTACAGTGACGAGTTTGACATTTGCCCTTTCTGCGGGGAGCCGAAGTCTACCGAGCCGGCGGAAGCGATTCATCTGGCACCCGGAACGATTTTACAGGGACGTTATTTGCTGGGACTCGGGATTGGCTCAGGCGGGTTTGGCATCATTTATAAAGCATGGGATATGAAACTGGAAACCGTCGTTGCCGTAAAGGAGTTCTTTGCCGGTCGGTTGATGACGCGCGTAGCAGGCACAAACGAGGTGATTGTCAACAAAAAGTCACAGGCGGAGTTTTCCTACCGCCAAGAGCGCTTTTTGGCGGAAGCAAGAAACATGGCAAAGTTTGGCGCCCATCGTAGTATCCCAAATGTCTTTGAATTTTTTAAAGAAAACGGAACGGCCTATATTGTGATGGAATTGCTCACCGGTTTACCGTTGAACGAATATCTGCGGCAGACCGGCGGACCGATTGATTTGGATTTTGCGTTGCTGATTACTAATGAAATCGGAAATGCGCTCAAATCCCTGCACGCGCAGGGAATTATCCATCGCGACGTGGCGCCCGATAATATCTACATCTGTTCCGATAAGGAACTACGGATTAAGTTACTCGATCTTGGCGCCGCCAAGTTAACAGATAACACCGATAAAGTAATTGACATCACCTTAAAACCGGGCTATTCCCCGGTCGAGCAATACGATAATACGAAAAGTATCGGTCCGTGGACCGATATCTATGCGCTCGGCGCTACCCTTTACATCATGCTTACCGGCATAAAGCCGGACGAGGCAACCAATCGGAAGATAGATGACACTGTTGTGCCGCCGCACGAATTGAATGAAGCGATTCCCGAGAATTTGAGCAACGCCGTGATGAAGGCGCTGGCAATTGAGCGCCATATGCGTTTCAAAACTGTGGACGAATTTTTGCAAGCCGTCAATGGCGAACGGAAAGTTGTTTCTCTTGAAACGGAACGAAAGCTGCGCAAACGCCGCCGTTTTGGCGGAATTGCCGCCGCGTGTGTTGCACTTTTACTGATTGGCGGTGTTGTTTTCCATATCTTTTTGAATAAGCGGTCGGAGGAGTTGCTGCAAGACGCATCCATCAGCGTGTGGTTCTCTCTTGCATCCTTGCCCGATTTTGATGAAGAAAACGCAATCCGCGATATTACGGATGATTTTCATGAAAAATTTCCGAATGTGACAGTTGATGTCCGCGCCATTCCGGAAAACGAGTACGCTTCCGAACTGCAATCTGCGGCACAAAAAAATGAATTACCAACTCTGTTTGAAAGCACAGGGCTGCCAAAATCCGTTTTGTCCGGTGCAGAAGATCTTTCGGACATTTTGAAATCGGAGCAGGCGGCGCATTGCCTGTTCTTAAATCAGTATACAAATTATTATGAGGATAAGAAACAACTGCCGCTGGCCATCGAAATTCCAATGGCGTATCTCATTATCGGCGGGCCGGTTCACATTGATTATAACGACAGTCTTTTCGCTTCAACAGACGATTTCGGAGATGCGCCGATTGCCGCCGACAGCCGCTATCAAGAGTTGTTGGGGCGTAATTTCAATACCGCCGGTCTTCTTCCGCAGGAAAACTTTCTAAACGGGGAGAGCAATACTGCATCCGTTTTGCTTTCTTCCTCCTTAGCGCTTAATGACGTCCGAAAGCTGAGCGGGTATCAAAAAATGTATGTGTTTTATAACAGCAATCAAATTCAGTGCCGATTCACCTATGAATGGAGCATTGGAAACGGCGGGGAAAATGAAATCGCTGCCGGTAAACGTCTTCTTTCCTGGATGTTGGGAAACTCTTATCAGAACACGTTGATGATTACCAGCGGATATTCAAACGGATTGGACAGCAATATCCCGGTGTATATTCCCATCAACGAAACGTGCTTCCGAAAAAAGGCGGAGACGCTGACCGATTACAAACCGATGTTGGAAATTTACAGACATTTTGTGTTCAGACAATAGGAGCGACACAAATGAGTAAACGATGCATGGGCTGCATGGAGCTGTACGGCAACGAATTTGAAGTCTGTCCCCATTGCGGTTATGTGGAGGGGACGAAGGCGGAAGAAGCCTTCCATATGGAGCCCGGTACGCTGCTGCACGACCGGTATATCATCATGGAATATCTGGACAGCGAAACACCGACCATTAAAAAGTTTTTATCCGATTTTAGTGAAAGAAAACAGTAAAAACAACGGAGGACAAAAAATGAGTAAACGATGCATGGGCTGCATGGAGCTGTATGGCAACGAATTTGAAGTCTGTCCCCATTGCGGTTATGTGGAAGGGACGAAAGCGGAAGAAGCCATTCATATGGAGCCCGGTACGCTGCTGCACGACCGGTATATCATTGGGAAAGTGCTGGGCTACGGCGGATTCGGCGTAACCTATATCGGCTGGGACGGCAAATTAGAGCAGAAAGTCGCGATTAAGGAGTATCTCCCAAGCGAATTTTCCACCCGAATGCCGGGGCAATCGAGCATTATGGTTTTCAACGGCGAAAAAAGCGAGCAGTTTCGTGACGGCTTGAATAAATTTGTGGAGGAGGCCAAACGTCTCGCCAAATTCCAAAACGAGTCCGGCATCGTCAAAGTATTCGACAGCTTTCCCGAAAATGAAACTGCCTATATCATCATGGAATATCTGGAGGGCGAAACACTGACCGAACGGTTGAAGCGCGATGGCACGATTCCCGAAGATGAGGCCGTTCAAATGCTTTGGCCGGTGATGAATTCCCTTCAGGTCGTACATGGAGAAGGTATTTTACATCGGGATATTGCCCCGGATAATATTTTCCTCACAAAATCCGGCGAAGTCAAGCTGATCGACTTCGGCGCATCGCGCTATGCCACGACCTCACATAGCCGGAGTCTAACGGTTATTATCAAGCCGGGTTATTCGCCCGAGGAGCAATATCGCAGCCGTGGCGACCAAGGTCCGCACACCGATGTTTATGCGTTGGCGGCTACCCTATATAAAATGATTACCGGCAGGACACCGCCTGATGCAATGGACCGGCGTGTCAAGGTGGAAAATCAGAAAAAAGAAATGCTGATTGAGCCGCATAAGCTTAATAAATCCATTTCAGTCAATCGGGAAAACGCCATTTTGAACGCGATGAACGTGCGAATCGAAGATCGCACGCCAGACGTGCAGACCTTTATGAATGAGCTGAACGCCGATCCGCCCGCCAAACGGCGCTATGGAAAAATTAAAAAGATTGATTTGTATTCGTGGCCGCTTTGGCTGAAAATCACCGTTCCGACGCTCTTAACAGCGCTGGTGACTGTTGGTGTGCTCTTGCTGACCGGCGTCATCCGTTTCCCATCGCTTTTCTCGGACGAGGTTGTAGTTCCGGAAGGCATCGTTGTTGTGCCAGATGTGGAGGGAATGGAAAAGGATTCGGCGATTACTGAACTGGAAAATAAGAGCCTGTTTCCGCTGGCCGAGGGGAATATCGAGTCGGAATATGTGGACGCAGGTAAAATCGTGTTGCAGTCTCCTGTGGGTGGTTCCTATCTGGAGGAATCCGGCACGGTGCGGTTGACTGTCAGTAGTGGCAAGGGCGTTGTTGCTGCAGAGAACGGTATTTCTACGGTTCCCTACGTTATCTGGGATACGCAGGAGGACGCTATTGCCAAGCTCAAGCAGGCAGGACTGGCTGAGCCGGAAATTCAGATGGCAAGTGATGCAAATGTTGCCGCAGGGAAGGTAATCAGTCAAAGCGTGGCTGCAGGCGAAAAGGTGGCTGAAGGCACACAGATTACCATCGTCGTGTCTACCGGTTTGACCGATTTTGAAATGCCGAATGTTGTTGGACAAAAGCAGAATGTGGCGGAAAATACGCTTGCTGCAAAAGGATTGGTCGTTGCCGTCGAATACATAAAAGATGACAGCGTGGCGGAAGGAAACGTTGTCCGTCAGAGCGTTAAAGCCGGAACTTCTGTGAAGAGTGGAACAACTATCACCCTGACCGTTTCAAGTGGTAAATCGACTGTTTCAGTCGCTGATGTGGTTGGAAAATCTCGCGCGTCTGCTGAGTCCACTCTAAAGGGGCAGGGATTTAAGGTTACTGTTTTGGAAAACTATGATTCCAATGTGGCAAGCGGGAATGTAATTCGTCAAACGCCTGTTGCCGGAAGCAGCCAAATCAAGGGCACGACCGTCACCGTTTACGTCAGCAAGGGCAAGCAGCCCGTAAAAGTAACGCTCAACGCCAACGGCGGTCACGTGGGAACCGATAGCATTACGGTGTATCTGTCTGCAACCTATGGCAATCTGCCGACGCCCGCGAGAGATTACTACACCTTTGCTGGTTGGTACACCTCGGCTGGCGGCGGAAACCGCATCGATTCCGGAACGATGGTTACAAGCTCCGGTACACATATGTTGTATGCGCATTGGAATCCAAACAGCGTATCCGGATGGGTACCGGCGTCCAATCTGCCTGCCGGTGCGCAGATTGTCGAGCAGAAGTGGACATATGATTTGATTACCACTATAACATCTAAGAACATTTCAGAACCGGGATACACCTATACTGGAAAAAACACATGGGAGTGGAGTCCCTATGGCGGCTGGAGCTCTTGGTCAACGTCTGCGGTAGGCAAGAGCGACTCGAGAGATGTGGAAACAAAAACGGTAACCGATCGTGCGGCATATACGAACTATCGGTATTGGATTTATAGGAATTATAATCATTATTATTATGGGACGCAAGGGTGGAATGGCTGTAATATCTATGATCAAATTGTACTGACATATCAACTGCCATTAGTTGATTCTGCAAATGGACTATACGGATATTATCAGTCACCCAACTGTAGCCATAAAAGTTGTAATCTTTGGTTTTTTGGTGAAGCAACTCCAGTCCCGGCTGTAACACATACCGAATATCGTTATCGGGATCGGAGCAAGGTTTACACCTATTATCATACTAAAACAGAATCCAAGGAGTCATCTAGAGAGATCTATGCCTCGGATACCGTCAAAAATATTCAAAAGTATGTTAAATATCGGGCAAAATAAACCGGCATAGGATACTGTTGAAGAACATGCCCAAAAGAAGAAAAACAACAAAGCTCTAGCGGTAAGAAGAGACATGATGTATGGAGCGCCCATTGGCAATATCATCATCGGTTCCAAGTATGAGTTTGATATTTTTGGTGAATGCCATTGAGCCGGGAAAAGCGTGCCGAACCGGCTTGATTTGGAATATGCAAACATTCGAGTGAGCGTATTTATGTCTGCAGAGTGGCTGTGGAAGTCAGTTTTTCACATGGCTCGAGTCCGGAATAAAACAGTTTCGGGAACGGTATTGCCATGCTTGTTTCTCCCTGCAGACTGATTGTGGTGGATTTAGAAGAAGCACTCTCGCTCGCAGACGCATCTGCTAAGGTTACGCACAATCACCTGAAGGAAATTAAAGGCGCACCGGCAACCATCATAGCCACTTTTTGCCTTGGCCGGAGCAACGTTTGAGCGAAGCAACGAGACCGCATGGTGTCGCAGTCGATGTCGGGAACCGTAAGAGGGCTTCGGACCGCGCAAAGCGCGGTGGAGGGATTCAATACCACTTGCTTTGTGAAAAACGCTGTCTTTGGGCAGACGCTCTTTCTGAATGAAAATCGAAAGCACGGTAATGACCCACAAGAGGGGAAAATCTTTTTCAGAAAAAGATTTTCCCCTCTTGGCTCCTCTTAGAAAAACGTTCGGTTGCTCAAATCGCGGTGAGTATCGGAAATGTGCCTGTATGCGGCATGGTGCTAAATCGCGACAAAGAACAGCGCAGCACAGAAAGCTTATCGCCGATGTTCTTTTACTCTGCGCGATAATAGAAAGCGCTGCGCTTTGATATCTTTCACCGATGTAAGTACAAACAAAAATCGATTGTCGATATGCCTTTATTGCCGCACCGCACTTGGGATCGGGCAAATAAGTTTGCTATTCCCACCCGACTACAAGTGCGTACCGGAAAAGCGTGCCAAAACTATCGGTATAAGAACAGACTTCGTTTTTCCTCGGCGCCGTAGCCGCCCAAAAAGATCATGGCAAGCAGTCCGGTCTGGAGCCAGAGCAGCGTCACATCGGTCATGCCGTGCACCGTCCAGCCCACCGTCAACGCCAGAATGATGTGGTAGACCCCGCGCCGTCGGGTCACCAGATACCGGCGGCGGAGGGTGGAAAACATCTGAATGAAGTATGCCAGGATTACCGGTGTGCCGACAAACCCGAAATTCAAAAGCATATCGAGCAGGAAATTGTGCGCGTGGGGCTGCACGATCCCGCCGGAGCCGCTGCTGAGCGAAACAAAGGTCAAAAAGCCCTGCCCGAACAGGGGGTGCCGGTAGATGCCGTGCAGCGCCGTGTTCCAAATTCCGGTGCGGGTCTGGAAG
This sequence comes from uncultured Clostridia bacterium, assembly GCA_947624575.1. Classification (GTDB taxonomy): domain Bacteria; phylum Bacillota; class Clostridia; order Oscillospirales; family Ruminococcaceae; genus CANQKG01. The sequence goes on along the minus strand of CANQKY010000016.1, from coordinate 10,244 downwards.
ATCTGGGGCAGTGAGTTGAGCCGCGGGAAGATAAACGGCAGCGTAAAGGCAAGGGCGCATGCCGCGCAGAAGCCGAACAGCACGCCAAAGCAGGCGTAATACCGTTTATGTAACACCAGCAGCGTGATACAGCCCGCGAAGATGCCGAACCACGCCGAAAACGAATTGCAGAAAAACAGACCCATGGCATTGACCGCGATGGTCAGATAATAGAGAATCTGCCGCCGCTGCCGCACCCCGTCCGACAGCCGCGCGATGCAGATCAAAATCAGCATTTCGGCAACGCAGCCGTAATAGTTTGCGTTGAGGAAGGTGGCGGACGGGCGGTCGATCAGCTCGTTCACCACCGGTGTGGTCCACCGCTGGATAGCGGCGATCAGAAAGCAGGGGAAGCTGAGCAGGCAGGAGAGATCGACCAGCGTATAAAAAAGCGGACGGGTCATGTACCGGCGGGCGTAGACCATCGCCACTCCGATCATAAAGACGACCGGACAAACCGCCGCACCCAGCCAGTTGGCGCGGGTGACCGCCACGATCAGCGCCCAGATGATGCTGAGCCAAAGCCATTTTACGCCGGGAATATGGGAAAGCTCCTGTCGCTGCGGGCGGTGTATGAGCGCGTCGGCGCAGACCACCGCAAGGGTGACAAGGGTGATGGGGAAGGGAAAGAATACGGAGGCGGTCAGCAAAATGAGCAGCTTTTCCTGCCGGTTCTGCTTTTGATAGTGCTTCCAGATGCCACGCAGCTTTTCCAGCACTGCCGACCCCTCCCCTCGATTGATATGCTCTATTATAAAACTTTCGGCAGTCGATGTCAATTTTACGCAAAAGCACCCTGCCGGTAGGCAGGGTGCTTTTTGGAAACACAGTTTGCTGCGGGGATTATTCCTCGGCGGGAGCGGTGTCCTCTTCTTCGCCCAGATCTTCCCCATAGTCCTCCTCGCCGTCCTCGGCGGCGACATCGGCAATATCCTCCGCTTCCTGCGAGGTCTCGTCCTCCGGCAGATCTTCCATGAAATCGTCCAGATCTTCCTCGTCAAAATACATGGAGTCCTCATCATAGCCCCAGTCGTCCTCTTCCAGCCGTGCGGCGCGGCGGCGGAGGAATAAAAGCACAGCCGTGATCGCACCGACCAGAACCGCCAGTGCCACAGCAAGTGAAATCCAATCTCTGCTTTTCATGATAACACTCCTTCCTTGTTCTTTTTAGTATACACAAATTTGCTGAAAAAAGCAATATCTTTTCACAATTTTTGCTCACAAAATAAAAATCAGGCGATCCGCATCGAGATATCGAAGCACTTGACCGAGTGGGTCAGTGCGCCGAGGGAGATGATGTCCACGCCGGTCTCGGCGACTGCGCGGATATTTTCCTCGGTGATGTTGCCGGAGGCTTCCAGTCGGGCACGGCCTGCGGTGCGGCGCACCGCTTCCCGCATGGTGTCGCAGTCCATGTTGTCCAGCATGATGATGTCGGCGCCGACCGCCAGTGCTTCGTCCAGCTCGTCGAGGGTGCGGGTCTCCACCTCGATCTTCAGCATATGCCCCGCCCGTGCGCGGAGTGCTTCCACCGCCGCAGTCAGTGAGCCGTAGGCGTCGATGTGGTTATCCTTGAGCATCGCCGCGTCCGAGAGATTGAACCGGTGGTTCCGTCCGCCGCCCGCCACAACGGCGTACTTCTGGAGGGCACGGAGTCCCGGCAGGGTCTTTCTTGTCTCGACGATGACGGCGCGGGTCCCCGTGACCGCGTCCACACATTTGCGGGTCGCCGTGGCGATCCCCGACATATGCTGGAGGAGGTTGAGCGCCGTCCGCTCCCCCTTGAGAAGGGAGACGGTCGGTCCGTCCAGCTCGGCGATGATGTCCCCCTTTTGGATTCGGTCGCCGTCCTTCTTATGGACGGTGAAGGTACAGCGGTCGTCCAGCAGGGTGAATACCCGTTCTGCCGCGTCGATCCCCGCCAGCACGCCGGTGTCCTTCGAGAGGAACACGGCATGGGAAACGGCGTCCTCGTCCAGCAGATAGTCGCCGGTCACATCGATATAGCTGATGTCCTCCCGCAGGGCGCGGAGGATTACATCGTCCAGATAAAACTGCGGTAATTTCATGGCTTTTCCCTCACATTTGTATGACTTCTTTGAGGATCAGATAGGCGATCGTCGCAAGGCTTCTCGCCTCGACATAGGCGGGCGTGACCTTGTAGGGGTGGGTGTCCAGCAGCTCCTTGAGGGACTGCACCCGCCCGATCGACCCCTTTGCGATGTCCACCCGTGGGATCACGAAATCCGACTGCTGCATGATGGCGCGGATTTCGGTGCGGATACCGGTGGGGATTTCCTCTTTGGCGTCGTGGACGGGGAAGGGCTGATCCTCGGGCCAGGCGGTATCGGCGGGGAGACGGGCGTTGATGTCGTCCGCCGCCTCATGGGAGAACACCAGCGCCTCCAACAGCGAATTGGACGCCAGCCGGTTCGCCCCGTGTACGCCGGTGTGGGAGCATTCTCCCACGGCATAGAGCCGGTCGATCGAGGTGCGCGCTTTGAGGTCTACATCAATGCCGCCCATCAGATAATGCTGACAGGGATAAACCGGAATCCGATCCCTGGTCATGTCGATGCCCTGCGTCAGCAGATTCTGGTAGATCATCGGGAACCGCTGTCGGACAAAATCGGGGTCCTTGTGGGTGATATCCAGATAAAAATTGTGGCTGCCGGTGAACGCCTCCTCCCGCATGATGCTTTGGGAGACCACATCGCGGGGCGCTAATTCCAGCCGGTCGTCGTATTTGTGCATGAACCGTTCGCCGTTCCCGTTTAGGAGGTAAGCGCCCTCGCCCCGCACCGATTCGGAGATCAAAAAGCACTCTCTGGTGTCCTTGTTGGCAAAGGCGGTGGGGTGGAACTGGACATAGTGGAGATGCCGGATCGTCGCCCCCATGCGGTAGGCGAGCGCGATCCCGTCTCCGGTGGCAATGGCGGAGTTGGTGGTGTACTCATACACCCGCCCGATCCCGCCGGTGGCAAGAACGCAGTACCGCGCCGTGACATACCGGTGTGCGCCGTCCTTCAGAATATCGGCGGAGAAGCCCCCCGCGGTCTGTTTTAAGTCGCAGAGATGGGCAAAGGGCACCATGGTGACATTCGGCAGCTTCTGCACCGCCGCCAGCAGCTTTTTCACGATCTCGGCGCCGGTGGAATCCCTGTGATGGAGAATGCGCGGACGGCAGTGACCGCCCTCCAGTGTCAGGTGGATCGAGCCGTCCTCGTTCCGGTCGAAGTCCACATCGTAGGAAAACAGCTCCCGCACATTGTCGGGGCCCTTATGTACCAGCTGATTGACGGCGGCGGGACGGTTGCGGAAGCCGCCGGCGATCATGGTGTCGTTGACATGGAACTCCTCCTTGTCGTGCACCTCGTCAAACACGCTTGCCACTCCGCCCTGCGCGAGGGAGGAATTGCTGAGGGTGAAATCCTGCTTGCTCAGCAGCAGCACACGGCAGTCCGGCCGGAGATGAAGTGCTGTGAAAAGACCGGAAGCGCCGCTCCCGACGATCAGAACATCATAGCGAGGATACATAAACGGTTCCCTCCTGCCAAACGGTGGCGTCATTTTCTACCCAGTATAGCACAGCGGGCGGAAAATTACAAGCGACAAACGGGATTTTCTCCCTTTTTACGCGGGTGCGGGGCATTTAATTTTCCTTGCGTTTCGGGGCGGAATATGGTATAATCATACGGATAATGGGTGGATATGTGCCAAAACCGATGAGACGGCAAACCGAAAGGGGGCGCGGCGAGGATATGAAACGGATTCTGGCAGTGTTCTGCTGTCTTTTGCTGCTGTCGGCAGGCGGCTGCGCCTTTTCTCCCGACACGATGGACTCCCTGCTGGAGGCGCCGCGTTTGTCGGAACGGCAGACCGAAATCTACAACGCGCTCACCGACGCCGAGGGCAAGAGCCTGACCCTCAAATACCCCAAGGAGGGGGAGAACCGCTCGGCGTTTTTGCTCCACGATCTGGACGGCGCCGAGGGGGACGAGGCGCTGGCGTTTTACCAGACCAAGACCGCCGACGCCTATGTGCATATCTTTGTGGTGGACACCGATGAGGAAAACGAGTGGCACGGCGTTGCCAACATCGCCGCCGAGGGGAACGAGGTCGACAAGGTGGTGTTCGCGAATCTGTTCGGGAACGGCTCGGTGGTGCTGGCGGGCACACAGGGGGAGAGCAAGACCCAGCGGAGCCTGTCCGCCTATCAGTATCTCGATGGGAATATCAGCATGATCTATACGGCGGGCTATACCGCCTTTTCGGTGACCGATATTGACGCGGACGGGCTGGACGAGTTGTTTTTGTTCCGGCTGAGCGACGCGCAGGACAGCCTGCTTTTGACGGTGGTGCAGGCGGAAAACGGCAGGCTGACCGAAACGGACGAGCTGGAGATCGGCAACGCGGAGCTGTCGCTGTTGCAGATGCGAAGCGGGCGTATGTCGGACGGCAGGCAGGCGCTTTATGTGGACTATGTGCAGGGTACCGGCTCGTATTATACCGATCTGTATTATTGGGAGAACGGCGGTTTGGTGAGCAGCGAGCTGCGGCGGCAGACGGTGCGCACCTTCCGGCAGGGCTGTCGGGATTTGGCGGGCAACGGCGTGTATCTCATTCCGCAGCAGCGGGCGATGACCGGCTATCCGGCGATCTCAGCGGACGCACCCTACTGGGTCTGCTGGCTGCGGTTCGATCCGGCTGACCGGCAGCTGCGCACCGAGGTGGTGAGCTATCTGGATCTGGCGGCGGGGTATGCGCTTTTGTTTTCGGCGGAGGAGGCGTCCCGTCTCACCTTCCAAACCAATGACGACACCGGCGAAACGGTCTGCACCGAGGCGGAGACCGGCGGCGAGGTGTTCCGAATCCGAATGTTCAAGCGAAGCGAGCGGGACGAGATGCCCTATGATTATGCCGAGATCGGCTCGGCAGGGCAGTATCTCTATGCCGCACAGGTGGTCAACCGGTGCAGCAGTGAGCTTGCCACCGACGTGGGAAGGCTCAGCGAGCGGTTTTACAGCTATAATTAGGAGGCGACGGTATGAAACGCATTTTGGTCTGTGAGGACGAGGACGCGATCCGCGATTTTGTGGTCATCAATCTGGAGCGTTCGGGCTACGAGGTGGTCGGCGTGGACTGCGGTGAAGCGGCGCTTGCCGCCTTTGACGAGGCGCGGGGCGCGTTCGACATCGCGGTGCTGGACATCATGATGCCGGGGATCGACGGCGTGACGGTCTGCAAGGAGCTGCGCCGCCGTTCGGGACGGCTGGGGATCATCATGCTGACCGCCAAATCGCAGGAGATGGACAAGGTGGGGAGCCTGATGCAGGGCGCGGACGACTATATCACAAAGCCCTTTTCCCCCTCCGAGCTGGTCGCGAGGGTGGACGCCATCTACCGGCGGGTGTCGCTGGTGGGCGGCGAGCAGGACCTCCGCGAGATCGAAAGCGGACCCTTTGTGCTGAATATGAAAAGCCGTTCGCTGAAAAAGAACGGCAGACCGATCGACCTGACCCAGGTGGAGTATCAGATCATGGAGTATTTTTTCCGGCACCGGAATGTGGCGCTGGAGCGCACCAAGATTCTGATGGAAATTTGGGGCGAAAACTATTACGGAGATGTCAAGATCGTCGATGTGAATATCCGTCGGCTGCGTATGAAGATCGAGGACGAACCCTCCAACCCGCAGTATATCGTGACGGTTTGGGGCTTCGGCTACAAGTGGGAAGGATAGCCCGATAAAGCGGGAGGTACGAAAGGGGGAACGGGCGTGGCGATACACAGCATTACCCGCCGGTGGCTGCTCAACAGCGTGGGGCTTTTGATCGGCGTGCTGGTCGCGCTGGACGTGGCGTTCTTCTTCGTGATGCAGAATGTCTACTATTCCGGCGTGGAACAGGCAATGCGTACCCGCGCGGGGAACCTTTCGGTCACTCTTTCGTCGGTGACGGCGGACCCCACCACCAACCTCTCCACCGAGATACGGGGGCTGGTAGAGAATTTCTCGGACAAGGCAAAAATGGAGCTGATGGCGATCAACTATCAGGGGAATATCGCCGTGACCTCGTCCGGCTTCGGGAACACCGGCATCGAGGAAATGCCCGATTATGACGCCGCGCTGGAAAATGACGACGGCACCGGCACCTTTATCGGCAGGATATCCACCGGCGAGAAGGTGCTGGCGGTCACGCGGCTCATTCAGGACGGGAGCAGCGATTATGTCGCGCTGCGGCTGGTCACCTCGCTGTCCGAGGTGGATCAGAATATCTGGATCATGGTGCTGCTGTTCAGCGCGGTCTGCGCGGTGATCGTCACCGTCACCGTTTTGTCGGGGAGCTATTTTGTGCGGTCGATCGTGATGCCGGTGCGGCAGGTGCGGTTCGCCGCACAGAAGATCGCCGAGGGCGAGCTGGACGTCCGTATCCCGATCGCACGGGACGATGAGATGGGCGAGCTTTGCGTGGCGATCAATCATATGGCGGACGAGCTGGAAAACAGCAAGAACACGCAGAACGAGTTTATCTCGTCGATCTCCCATGAGCTTCGCACCCCGCTGACCGCGATCCGCGGCTGGGGAGAAACGCTGCAAAGCACCCCGAACGATGTACTGCTGATGGAAAAGGGAATGGACGTCATTCTCACCGAAACCGAACGGCTGAGCGAGATGGTGGAGGAGCTGTTGGATTTCTCCCGTCTCCAGAACGGGCGGTTCACGCTGGTGCGGAGCAAGATGGACGTGCTGGCGGAGCTTGGCGAGGTGGTGGTGATGTATAATCCACGCGCCCGCCACGACCGGATCACGCTGGTCTATGACGAGCCGGAGATGCTCCCCTTTGTGTTCGGGGATCGGAACCGGCTCCGGCAGGTGTTTATCAATATCATCGACAACGCGATCAAATACTCCAATGCGGGCGGCACCGTCACGGTGACGGCGCGGGCGGCGGACGGCGTGGTGCGGATCACCGTGGCGGACATGGGGATCGGCATTCCGAAGAAGGATCTGCCCTATGTGAAGCAGAAATTTTATAAAGCCGATGTCACCCGCCGCGGCTCGGGAATCGGGCTTGCGGTGGCAAATGAGATCATCGCCATGCACGACGGCACCCTCACGGTGGACAGCGTGGAGGGGATCGGCACCACGGTGGTGATCGAGCTTCCGGTCATGGAGGAAGGGGAGACGCGCGCTCCCGAGATCACCATGACGGGGGAGACGGCGTCGGACGAAGGCACGGTATAAAGGGGAAGGAACATGAGTGAGAAGAAAACGCCTATTAAGACAAGGATCGGCGGACAGGCGGTCATGGAAGGGATCATGATGCGGGGTATGAAGCGGTCGGTGCTGGCGTGCCGGCTCCCCGATGGCAGCATTGATGTGGAGGAGGTCCCCTGCTCCAATCTGGCGTCCCCGCCGTGGTATCGGAAGGTGCCGCTTCTCCGCGGGATTTTCAGCTTTGTAGAGTCGCTGGTGTTCGGCTACCGCTGTTTGATGCGCTCGGCGGAGAAGCAGGATATGCTGGACACCGAGGACGAGGAGCTAAGCCCGTTTGAGCAGAAGCTGATGGACTTGTGCGGCGACAAGCTGTTTCATATCATCATGGTGATCGGCGCGGTGCTGGGCATCGGGCTGGCGCTCATATTGTTTTTGTATCTGCCCGCTTTGATCGTGCGGGGGATCGATCGGGTTCTTCCGCTGGGGTACGGCAAAGCGCCGGTGGAGGGACTCATTAAGATCATCGTGCTGGTCGTTTATATGCTGGCGGTTTCCCGCATGAAGGAGATCGCCCGTACCTTTTCCTATCACGGTGCGGAGCATAAGTCGATCGCCTGCTATGAGGCAGGGGAGGAGCTGACGGTGGAGAATGTCCGGCGGCACAGCCGGTTCCACCCCCGCTGCGGCACCAGCTTTATTCTGATCGTGCTCTTGGTGAGCGTGCTGGTCAACAGCTTTCTGACCTGGGACAGCATGGCGGTGCGGGTGATTTTGAAGCTGGTGATGATACCGGTGGTGGTCGGTGTCGCCTATGAGATCATACAGTTTGCGGGGCGGCACGACAATCTGCTGACCCGCATCATCTCGGCGCCGGGGCTTTGGCTCCAGCGGATCACCACCAAAGAGCCGGACGACAGCCAGATCGAGGTGGCGCTGGCGGCGTTAAAGCCGGTGCTGCCCGAGCGCGCGGGAGAGGATCGGTGGTAATACGATGGAGATGAACGACATCTACCGTGAGCTCAAATGGCGGCTCAAGGAAGCGGGGATTCCCGCCTATCCGCTGGAAGCGCGGCTTTTGATGCAGAAGTTTCTGGGCGTCACGCCGGAAACGCTTCTTGGCGGGAATGCCGAGGGGGTGACCCCTGCCGAAGCGCAGCGGCTTTGGGTTGCGGCGGAGGAACGAATGAAGCGCCGTCCGCTGCAATATATTTTGGGCGAGTGGGAGTTTTATGGCAGAAGCTATCGGGTAGGAGACGGTGTGCTGATCCCCCGACCCGATACCGAGGTGCTGTGCGATGTGACCCTCCCGTTTTTGAAGGAGCGCCCCGCGCCAAGGGTGGTCTGCGACCTTTGCAGCGGTAGCGGCTGCGTGGCGGTGACGCTGGCGGAGGAAGGGGACGCCCATGTCTATGCGGTGGAGAAGTACCCCGAAGCGTACGCCTATCTGGAGGAAAACTGCCGCACTTTGTCCAAACGGGTCACGCCGGTATTGGACGACGCGGCGGCGCCGGTCCACTGGCGGAGCATGCCTCGGTGCGACCTGATTACCGCCAACCCGCCCTATCTCACCGGCGCGGAGCTGGACGATCTCCAGCCGGAGGTGGCGTTCGAGCCGCGCGACGCGCTCTATGGCGGACCGGACGGGCTGGGCTTTTATCGGGTACTGCCGCAGCTTTGGAAGCAGAAGCTGGTGCAGGGCGGTATGCTGGCTATGGAGGTCGGTGCAGGGCAGGCGGACGCGGTGGTGCGGCTGCTCTCGGAGGACGGCTATCAGAAGATTCGGACCCATTCGGATCTCAATCATATTCCGCGGGTAGTGACCGCAGTAAACGGTTAGGAGGAAGAAACATGGCAAAGGGGAAGGCAACGGGGAAGCCGGTTCGGGTGACCCGCGTGACGGACGAGAACGAGAAGAAAAAAGCACTGGAAACGGCGATCAGCCAGATCGAAAAGCAGTTCGGGCGCGGCGCGATCATGCGGCTGGGGCAGGAGTCCACCTTGAATGTGGACGCCATCTCGACCGGTTCGCTGGGGCTGGACTTGGCGCTCGGGATCGGCGGCGTGCCGAGAGGGCGGATCGTGGAGGTGTTCGGACCGGAATCCTCCGGTAAGACCACCGTGGCGCTCCAGATGGTGGCGCAGGCGCAAAAGGAGGGCGGCGAAGCGGCGTTTATCGACGTGGAGCACGCGCTCGACCCCGTTTATGCCAAGGCGCTGGGGGTGGACATCGATTCGCTGCTGGTCTCTCAGCCCGATACCGGTGAGCAGGCGCTGGAGATCGTGGAAGCCCTCGCCCGCTCGGGTGCGATCGACATCGTGGTGATCGACTCGGTTGCCGCCATGGTCACCAAGGCGGAGATCGAAGGGGAGATGGGGGACGCCCATGTCGGCGTGCAGGCGCGGCTGATGTCCGCCGCCATGCGGAAGCTGACCGGCGTGATCTCCAAATCGGACTGCGTGGCGGTCTTTATCAATCAGGTGCGGGAGAAGATCGGGGTGCTGTACGGCAATCCCGAGGTCACGCCGGGCGGTCGTGCGCTGAAGTTCTACTCCTCGGTGCGGATCGAGGTGCGGCGCGGCGAGCCGATCAAGGACGGCACCCGTCCCATCGGGAACCGCACCCGCTGTAAGGTGGTCAAGAATAAGGTCGCGCCGCCCTTCAAGGAGGCGGAGTTCGATTTGCTGTACGGACAGGGCGTTTCCTATGAGGGAGAGGTGCTCGATCTCGGCGTGGAGTTTGATCTGGTCGAGAAAAGCGGCGCATGGTTCTCCTATCAGGGGGAGCGGCTGGGACAGGGGCGCGATAAGGCGCGCGAGTTTTTAAAGGAGCATACCGAGGTGCGGGACGCGATTGCCGAGGGTGTGCGGCAGAAGGTGGCGGAGTCCGCCGGCTTTATTCCGGCGCCTGCCGAGGCGGAGGAAGCTCCCGCAGCACCCGCCGAGCCTGCTCCCGTACCCGATTTCTCGGTTGAGATCGAACCCGATCTTG
>CANQKY010000015.1 GCA_947624575.1 uncultured Clostridia bacterium | reverse complement strand
ACGCGGGGGAAGCCGCTGCTCAATCGGGCAACGCAGGAGCTTTACCGTCCCGGCTCCACCTTCAAAACGGCGACCGCCACGGCGGGCTTGATCGAGGGTCTGGTAGATCGGCACAGCTCGGTCAACTGCACCGGCGTATACACCTACTGGGCGAGCCATATCTTTCACTGCGCGGGGGTGCATCATTACACCGATGCGGTCAAGGCGCTGCAATACTCCTGTAATATTTATTTTTACGATCTCGGCCGCCGCCTGGGGCAGGACATCATCTGCGGCTATGCCGGTCGTCTGGGATTGGGCGAGCCGACCGGCTTTGAGCTGGGCGAATCCTCCGCGAGCCATCTGGCATCGAGCGGCTACTATGCCGAGCAGGGGCTGGAGTGGAACGAGGGGAATGTGGTGAATATCGCCATCGGGCAGGACGAGACCTATGTGACACCGCTGCAAATGGCGGTGCAGGCGATGACCATTGCCAATCGGGGCGTGCGGTACAAGGTGCATATGATAGACGAGATCACCGATTTTACCGGGGACACGGTGCTTTCCAAAACCGAGCCGACGGTGGCGGACAACTCCCTTGCCGGACATGACGAGGCGTTTTCGATCGTCACCGAGGGAATGGTGGCGGCGGCAGGCAGGGTCGGCAGCTATCCGCTCACCGGACTGGGGTTCGATGTGGCGATCAAGACCGGCACCCCTCAGCGGACGGCGAACTCCTATAATTCGGCGGTGATCGGCTTTGCGCCGGCGGACAATCCGCAGATCGCCTTTGCCGCCATCATCGAAGAAGGCGAATCCGCCTCCTTTCTGGTGCGGCAGATTCTAGACGCTTATCAGGAGACGACCGGTATATCCTTTACTGGATAGATGTTACAAAATCCCGATTTTTTTGAAAAATACTTTTGACAAATCCGAAAGTTATGGTACAATGTAGGATAAGGACATAGTTTCAATTCGGCAGATAACGTAAGGGAGGACCGCCATGACTATCGCGTTGATCGCACAGGACGCAAAAAAAGAACTGATGGTGCAGTTTTGTATCGCCTATTGCGGTATTCTCAGTAAGCATCATCTGATTTCCACCGGAACCACCGGCAAGATGGTTTCGGAGGCGACCGGATTGGAGATACAGCGCGTCCTCAGCGGCGATCAGGGCGGCGATCAGCAGATCGCGGCGGCGATCTCCTGCAACGAGGTGGATATGCTTTTGTTCCTGCGGGATTATATGAGCGAGCAGGAGGAGGACGGCAATCAGAACAATCTGCTTCGTCTTTGCGACGTGCATAACATTCCCGCGGCGACCAATGTGGCAACGGCGGAGCTTTTGATCCACGGTCTGGAGCGGGGCGATCTCGACTGGAGAGAGCTGGTACGGTAAACGGGCGGTATATCTGCCCTCCTGACGAGGAGTAGGGTATCCATACGCTAACAGAGAAGGGGACCATAGGCTGTAAGTCTCCGGCAGACGGGTATCCGAAGGACACGGCAGGAAAAGTGCAAACGGAAAAAAGCGGCGCGCTTATTTTGGCGCGCAATCAGGGTGGCACCGCGAGGATAAATCCCCGTCCCTGTCTGATGAAAGACGGGGACGGGTGTTTTTTGTGACAAAAAGGAGGAAACCATGGCAATTTTAACCAAAGCGCCGCGCGGCACGCAGGACGTACTGCCGGCAGACAGCTACCGCTGGCAGGTGGTGGAGGATATCATACGGGAGACTGCCCGTCTGTACGGGTTCAAAGAGATTCGCTTCCCCACCTTTGAGCATACCGAGCTGTATCAACGCTCGGTGGGGGACACCACCGATGTGGTGCAAAAGGAGATGTATACCTTCCTCGATAAGGGGGACCGTTCGATCACCCTTCGTCCCGAAGGCACTGCCGGTACCGTCCGCGCCATGATCGAGCATGGCTTGCTGGGCGGCGTGCTGCCGGTCAAGGCGTATTATCTCACCTCCTGCTTCCGGTATGAAAAGCCGCAGGCAGGCAGGCTGCGGGAGTTCCACCAGTTCGGCGCGGAGCTGTTCGGCGCCGCTTCTCCCACTGCCGATGCCGAGATGATCGCACTGGCGTCTGAAATTTTCAAAATGCTGGGGGTAACGGGATTGCGGCTTGCGATCAATTCGATCGGCTGTCCTACCTGCCGCGCTTCCTATCATCAGGCGCTGACCGAGTATTTCTCTGCCCGCAAGGAGGAGCTATGCGCCACCTGTCGGGAGCGGCTTGCCACCAATCCGATGCGGATACTCGACTGCAAGTCGCCGGTCTGCTCCGGCATTGCGGCAGGCGCGCCGGTTATTCTCGATTTCCTCTGCGACGAATGCAAGGAGCATTTTGAGGGGGTCAAGGCGCGGCTTTCCGATCTGGAGATTCCCTACACCGTCGATCCCGGGATCGTGCGGGGGCTGGATTACTACACTAAAACGGTGTTCGAGTTTATTTCGGACGACATCGGCGCACAGGGTACGGTCTGCGGCGGAGGTCGGTATGACGGACTGGTGGCGGAACTGGGCGGCGCGCCCACTCCGGCGCTCGGCTTCGGCATGGGGCTGGAGCGGCTTTTGCTGCTGCTGCAGGCGCAGGGGATCGAGCTGCCCGAACCGCGCCCCTGCGAGCTGTACCTTGTGTCAATCGGCGAAGCGGCGAACCGGCGTGCGCTCGCCCTCACAAATGCCCTGCGGAAAGAGGGCTTTTATGTCGACTGTGACCAGATGGGCAGAAGTGTGAAAGCGCAGATGAAGTATGCCGATAAGCTCGGCAGTGTCTATACCCTGGTGCTGGGGGAGGACGAATTGCAAAGCGGCAAAGCACAGCTCAAACAGATGGATACCGGCGAAACCCGTCAGGTGGAGCTTTCGGCTGCGGCATTGAGCGAAGTGCTCTATCAGGCGGGAACGGATCGCCTAAACGATGCGCTGGCGGATTGGTTCCCGCAGGAATAGGAGGAAATAAAAATGGATACCATGCAGGGGAAAAAACGCACCCATTACTGCGGGGAGCTGCGGGGGAGCGATGTGGGGAAGCAGGTGACGGTAGCGGGCTTTGTGGCAAAGCGGCGGGATAAGGGAAGCCTTGTCTTTGTCGATCTGCGGGACCGCACCGGCATCGTCCAGATGACCTTTGACGAGCATACGCCTAGTGAAGTCATGGAAAAGGCACATACGCTTCGCGCCGAGTATGTGGTGATGGCGACCGCCGAGGTAAAGCGGCGGGAGGCGGTCAATCCCGACTTGCCGACCGGCGAGATCGAGCTTGCGGTAAGCGATCTGCGGCTGCTCTCCCGCGCCCAAACGCCGCCCATTCAGGTGAGCGACAAGGCGAATGTCGGGGAGGAAGCAAGGCTCACCTACCGGTATCTGGACCTGCGGCGTCCGGCACTCCAGAAAAATCTGAAGATGCGGCATGATATTGCCCGCGTTGCGCGGGAATACTTCTATGAGAACGGGTTTTACGAGATCGAAACGCCGATGCTGATGAAGTCCACCCCCGAGGGCGCCAGAGATTATCTGGTGCCGTCGAGGGTACACGCCGGCTGTTTTTACGCACTGCCCCAATCCCCCCAAATCTATAAGCAGCTTCTGATGCTGGCAGGGTACGACCGGTATATTCAGCTTGCCCGCTGTTTTCGGGACGAGGACCTTCGCGCCGACCGCCAGCCCGAGTTCACCCAGATCGATTTGGAGATGAGCTTTGTCACCGCCGAAGATGTCATGGAGATGATCGAGGGCTTTGTGATGCGGCTGATGAAGGAGGTCAAGGGGATCACACTTTCTGCCCCGCTTCCTCGGCTCACCTATGCCAAGGCGATGGAGCGGTTCGGGAGCGATAAGCCGGATACCCGCTTTGGCATGGAGCTTTGCAATCTCGATGGGCTTGCAAAGGAGTGTGGCTTCCCGCTTTTTGCCGATACCGTGCAAAACGGCGGTACGGTGCGTGGGATTGTCGCCAAGGGTGCGGCGGGAGAGCTGACCCGCAAGAAGATCGATAAGCTGACCGAGTTTGTCCGCGGGATCGGCGCCAAAGGGCTTGCCTATATCCGGTATGCCGAGGAAACGCCAAACTGCTCGTTCGGAAAATTTTTGAAGGAGGGCGAACTTGCGGCATTCTGCGAAGCCCTCGGCTGTGAGCAGGGCGACGTGGCGTTTCTGATCGCCGATCAACCGCAGACCACATTGCCGGTGCTGGGCGCGTTGCGGCTGCAGCTCGGAAAGCAGCTTGATTTGATCCCCGACGGCTACGATTTTCTCTGGATCACCGAGTTCCCGTTTTTCGAGTGGGATACCGATTCTAAAAGCTGGGTCGCCATGCACCACCCGTTCACCATGCCGCTCACCGAATGCTTGCCCGATCTGCACACGCACCCCGAGCGGGTGCGGGCGCAGGCGTATGATCTGGTGCTCAACGGGGTGGAGCTTTGCAGCGGCTCGATCCGTATCACCGATCCCGATTTGCAGCAGCAGATGTTTGAGGCGCTCGGCATGAGCGAGGAGGAGATCGCGGCGAAGTTCGGTTTCTTGGTGGAAGCATACCGGTATGGCGCACCGCCTCACGGCGGAGCGGGGATCGGGCTGGACCGGCTTGCGATGATCCTCTGCGGCGCGGAAAGTCTGCGGGACGTGGTGGCGTTCCCGAAGGTGCAGAATGCCGGTGAGCTGATGAGCGGCTCCCCTGCGCCGGTGGACGATACCCAGCTTCAGGAGCTGCATATCTCTTTGACGGAGGTTTCGGAATGAAAAAAGGTGCAATCATTTGCATTTTGGTACTGCTTTTGTCGGTGCTGGCAGGGTGCGGGGACGACGGCTGGCAGTATGAAAAAATTCTGGCGGAGTTCGAGCGGACGGCGACCTATTATAAAATAACCGGCTATACCGGCGACAAGACCGAGCTGACCGTGCCGACCAAATATCAGCACAGTCCGGTGGTCTTTGTCGGGAAAGAGGCGTTCGCCGGCAACCAGACGGTGAAAAAGATCGTGGTGCCGGAGGGGGTCGCGGAGCTGCGGGACCGCGCTTTTGCCGACTGTCCCAATCTCACCGAGGTGCGGATTCCGCTTTCGATCACCCGCATGGGGGAGGACCTGTTCGCGGGGAGCGATCAGGTCACACTGATCGTATTTTCGGGCAGCATGGGGGAGGAATATGCCACGGCACACGGGATTCCGCATCAGGTGGTGGAATGAAAAGCCTGACCGACCCCACCTATCTGCGCGCACTTTTGTCCCGCCACGGCTTTTCCTTTTCGAAGGCATTGGGGCAAAATTTCCTGATCGACCCGACCATACCGGTCAAAATGGCGGAGTCCTGCGGGCTGACCGCCGATACCGGCGTGATCGAAGTGGGTCCCGGCGTGGGGGTGCTGACCCGCGAGCTTGCAAGCCGCGCCGGACGGGTGGCGGCGATCGAACTGGACGGGCGGCTGCTTCCGGTGCTGGAGGAAACGCTTGGCGGATATGACAATATCCGCGTGATCCACGGCGATGTGCTGAAAACCGATCTGCACGGGCTGATTCGGTCGGAGTTTTCCGACCTGAGTCGGGTGGTGGTCTGCGCCAACCTGCCCTACTATATCACCTCGCCGGTTATCATGTATCTGTTAGAACAGCGGCTCCCCGTTTCCTCGGTCACTGTGATGGTGCAAAAGGAAGCGGCAGAGCGGATCTGCGCCCCGTCGGGCAGCCGTGCGGCGGGGGCTTTGAGCCTTGCCGTGCGGTATTATGCGGCGCCGCAGATGATGTTCTCCCTGACAAAGGACTGCTTCATGCCCCGCCCCCAGGTGGATTCGGCGGTCGTCCGGCTGGATATCCGTCCCGAACGGCTGCTGCCTCCCGATGAGGAAAGGGCGTTTTTCAAGGTGGTGCGGGCGGCATTTTCCCAGCGGCGGAAAACAGTGGAAAACGCCCTTTCAAACTCCCTGCACCTGCCAAAGGACACGGTGCGCGCGGCACTTTTGGCGGCGCAGATACCGCCGCAGGCGCGTGCGGAGACGCTTTCGATGGAGGACTATTTCGCCTTGACGCGGGCAGTTCAATCTGTACTGTAAAAAATTGTATAAGCGCGGTGGAATAGACCCATACTATAACCGGCGGTACTGACAGTACCGGCGGTTATTTTTGGTAAGGGGGCAAAATCCGGTGGAGCTGGAGAAAAGCGGGACGAAAGCGAATTTGCAGTTGGCGTTTGCCGGTGAAGCGCAGGCGGGAAACCGGTATCGGTATTACGCGCGGCTTTGCAGGCAGGCGGGCGAATCTCGGCTTGCGGCGATTTTCGAGGAAACCGCCTCCAACGAGTTGGCACATGCCTACCGATGGTTTCTCGCACTGCGGGAGGAAAAGCTGCCCGAGATTGACCGTACACTGCTGTGTGCGGCGGGCGGCGAGCGGCATGAGTGGAGCGAGCTTTATCACGCCTTTGCCGAGAAAGCAACGGAGGAGGGCTTCTACACACTGGCGCACCGGTTCCGGCTGGCGGCGGAGATCGAGCGCATGGAGGGGGAGCGGTTTTTCCGCCTGGCAAATGAAGCGTCCTTTGGGGAAAAGCGGAAGATGATAGACGCATAACGGGTTGTCCCGCCGCATAGAGTGAAAGCGGAGGGATCGGCTATGCGGCGGAGGAGAAAAGGGTATCTGACCATCGGGAAACGGGGCTTACTGCGTGGGGTGTGCCTGCTGGCGGCACTGCCGCTTTCGGTGCGGCTGATTACGGCGTCCCTGCCTTATCTGGGGGATATTTTATCCCGCGCCGCCGTCATGTCGGCAGGGTTCGCCCTGCCGGACGGCACCGGTGCGCTGCTGCGGCAGACTTTGCAGAAAACGGCGTCCGAGCCGGAAGCAGAGCAGCAACCTTCGCCCGATACAGAGGCGGAAGCGCCAAAGACCGATGAGTTTTCCGGTACGCCGGAGGACTATATCCGTCCCGCCGACGCCGGAAATATCGTCCGACAGCAGTTCACGGCAGGGCAGACCGGCATCTATCTGCCGCTGAAAGCGGGGTATATCAAGAATGTGACCGACCACTCCGCCGCCGAGATCACCGAGGCACTGAAAGCGGGCATGGCGTTTCGGCTCGATTGCGGCGGTGAGCCGGAGGTGCTGATCTACCACACCCACGCAACCGAAAGCTACGAGCCGGTCATACGGGATTTTTATCTCCCGTCCTATTCCTCCCGCAGTACCGATCCTGCCAAAAACATGATTCGGGTGGGGGACGCGATCACCGCCGAGCTTCAGGCGGCGGGGATCGGCGTGATCCACGATACCACCCAGCACGACAATCCGTCCTATACCGGCGGGTATGACCGCTCCGCCGTCACGATCCGGTCCTATCTTTCCCAGTATCCCTCCATCAAGGTGGTGCTGGATATCCATCGGGACGGAATCCAGCAGGCGGACGGCACCCGCATCGCGCCGGTGGCGGAGATAAACGGCAGCTCCGCCGCACAGGTGATGATCATTTCGGGCTGTGACGACGGAACGATGGGGTATCCGAACTATTTTCAGAATCTCAATTTCGCGGCGGCATTGCAGGTGCAGCTGGAGTCCGACTATCCCGGGCTGACCCGCCCGATCCTCTTTGATTATCGGAAGTACAATCAGCACCTTTCCTCCGGCGGTCTGCTTCTGGAGGTGGGCGCACATGGGAACAGCCTGGGCGAGGCGGTCTATACCGGCGAGTTGATCGGGAAGTCGCTGGCGCGGCTGTTGAAAGGAGAATAATTGAAACAGCTCAAACGGGGACTTTGCGCGCTGGGTTTGGTACTGCTGGCGGCGGGCGCGCTGACCGGAGGCTATCTGGTGGACCGGCAGAATAAGGCGGCGCTGGGCGGCGGCAAGCCCGACCACGCGCTTTATCTGGAGGAGGGCGGCGTTCGGTACGGGGAGCGGGTCTTTCCGCTGCCGGAGTGGCTGGGCTTTGCGGCAGAGCGGCTCTATGCCATGATGCCCGCAAGGGCGCGCATCTTGGGACAAGCCGTCCGATTGCTGGGCGGAAAATAAAGTGAAAGGGTTTTTCACCCCTTTTCACCGGCTTTCCACTCGGTTTTCCACAAAAAGCGAGGAAGTTTCAAATACCGATCGTAAAAAATCCGGCAGGAGGGATCAAAATGTGCGTCAAGGGCGTGAACAGGCAGATCATCGAGGTGGTCAACACCGAAAACGAGACATTTGAAAAGGCGATTTTGTTTCTCCGTGCCGAGAAGCAGGACAGCGGCGAGGAGGAGCTGGAGCGGGAGGCGGAGTCCTACCTCAACGGACTGGCGGTGCCACGGCTGTCACCCCGCCGCAAAAACCGCAAAAGGCTGCTTATCTGGGGGATCGGCGCGCTGCTGGCAATCGGCGCGGGGGTGACATTGCTTTTGCTTTTGTAACGCGGGGAGTGCCCGTTCGGCAGAAAATGCCGGACGGGCAAATTTTTCGCGGTAAGCTATTGCACATTCGTCATTTTAGTGATATAATAACAGAATACCGTGGATATTTTCTATCTAATTTACACAATCCTGCTCAGCTTCGGGCGGGAAAAGGAGTGACCGAACAGATGAAAGAGTATGCAGCTACCGGAATCAAAAATATTGCGGTCGCCGGTCACGGCGGCGCGGGGAAAACCTCGCTGATCGAGGCAATGCTCTACCGCGCGGGGCAGATCGACCGGCTCGGCAGTACCGCCGAGGGGAACACCGTCAGCGACTACGACCCGGAGGAGATTCGGCGCACCGCGTCGCTTTCCTTGTCCATTGTGCCCTGTCTCTACGGCGATCAGAAGATCAATCTGCTCGACGCGCCCGGGCAGTTCGAGTTCGAGGCGGGTCTTCATGAGGCGATCCACGCCGCCGACAGTGTGATGATCGTGGTGTCGGGCAAATCGGGCGTGACGGTCGGGGCGAAAAAGGCGTTTTCGCTGGCAAAGGCGTCGGGCCGCGCCCGCTTGATCTTTGTCAATAAGCTGGATCGCGAGTCCGCCGATTTCTATCGGGTGCTGGCGGATCTGAAAGCGGCGTTCGGCGCCGAGGTCTGTCCGCTGGTGGTGCCTTATGTGGAGGATCATAAGGTGCAGTGCTATATCAACCTGATCGATCTCAAAGCCTATTCCTATGACGAAAAGGGCAACGCGGTCGAGGTGCCGATGCCCGATTACGAGCAGCGGCTGGAAGGGCTGATGGAAGCGATCAGCGAGGCGGTCGCCGAGACGGACGAAACGCTGTTTGAAAAATTCTTCTCGGGCGAGAAGTTCACCCATATGGAGTTTATCACCGGTCTCCACGCGGGGATCAAGAGCGGCACGATCACGCCGGTGTTCTGCGGCTCCGCGCTGGAGCTGGCGGGGATCAATCTACTGCTGGGCGGCATCACCGAAATGCTGCCGAGCGCCGCGGAAATGGCGGGGCTGACGGCGGAGGATCCGGTCGGGAATGCGGTGTCGGTCGCCTGCGATGACAAAACGCCGACGGTGGCATATGTGTTTAAAACGGTTGCCGATCCGTTTGTCGGGAAGATGTCCTACATAAAGGTGGTGTCGGGCGCGCTCACACCCGATCAGCAGGTTGTCAATATGACCACCGGTCAAACCGAGCAGCTTGGAAAGCTCTGCTTCATCACCGGCAAAAAGCAGGAGGACGCCAAAAAAATTCCGGCGGGGGACATCGGCGTTGCCGCCAAGCTGTCCGCCGTGACGGGGGACACCCTCTGCGCGCCCGATTATCGGGTGAAAACGTCGGCGGCGGTTTATCCGGTGCCCTGCCATACCGTGGCGGTCTCGGCGAAGAACAAGGGGGACGAGGGGAAGATTTCCCAGGGCATCTCCCGTTTGCTGGAGGAGGACCCCACTCTTTCGTTCTCGGTCAACAGCGAAACGCACCAGCAGCTGCTCTCCGGCATGGGCGAGCAGCATCTGGAGGTCGCCGCGGCGAAGCTCAAAAACAAATTCGGGGTGGAGATCACCCTTGCTCCGCCCATTATCCCCTATCGCGAGACCATTCGGAAAAAGGTGAAGGTGCAGGGGCGGCATAAGAAGCAGACCGGCGGGCACGGGCAGTTCGGCGATGTCTGGATCGAGTTTGAGCCATGCGACAGCGAAACGCTGGTGTTCGAGGAAAAGGTGTTCGGCGGCTCGGTGCCGAAGGGATTTTTTCCGGCGGTCGAAAAGGGCTTGCAGGAATGTATGCAGCATGGGGTGCTGGCGGGCTATCCCACCGTCGGCGTGAAGGCAACGCTGGTGGACGGCTCCTATCACCCGGTAGATTCGTCCGAAATGGCGTTTAAGACGGCGGCGGGAATTGCGTTCCGCGCCGGCATGGAGCAGGCGGACCCGATGCTTTTAGAGCCGATCATGGCGGTCGCGGTGACCGCGCCCGACAGTGCGACCGGCGACTTGATGGGCGAGTTCAATAAGCGGCGCGGACGGGTGCTGGGCATGAATCCGGCGTCCGAGAGCGGCTTGACGGTCATCGAGGCGGAAGCACCTCAGTCCGAGCTGACCGATTTTGTCACCGTCATGCGGCAGATCACCCAGGGCAGCGGGAGCTTTACCCTCCGCTTTGCGCGGTATGAGCCGCTGCCGGCGCATCTGGCACAGGCGATCATCGACGCGGCGAAGTAGTCTCAACCGGCGGTACAAGACGTACCGCCGGTTTGTGCGGAGAGGGGAGAAAACAGATCATGCGGGTCATCACGGGGACGGCGCGGGGACGGCGGCTGAAAACGCCTGCGGATAAACGGGTGCGTCCGACCTCCGACAAGGTCAAGGAAGCGGTGTTCAGTATGCTGCAATTCTCCCTGTCGGGGCGGGTGTTCCTCGATCTGTTTGCCGGTACGGGGCAGATGGGGATCGAGGCGCTCAGCCGAGGCGCGGCAAGGGGGCTGTTTGTCGACCGTGACCGTGCGTCGCTGCGGCTGGTGGAGGAAAATCTGACGCTCACCGGATTGCGGGGGCGGGCGGAGGTCACCCTGTCCGATCACCGCAGCTATCTGGCGGGACTTCGCACCGCGGTGGACATGGCGTTTCTCGATCCGCCCTATCATCAGAATATCCTGCCGGACGCGCTGGAGCGTTTGGCGCCTCACATGGCGGCGGAAGGTGTGATCGTCTGTGAACACGCAACGGAGGACGACCTTCCCGCGCAGATAGGCAACTTACACTTGCAAAAGCAGAAAAGATATGGTAAAATAATCATTAGTGTATATCGCATCGGGGAGGAAAGCCAATGAGGATCGCCGTCTGTCCGGGCAGCTTTGACCCGATCACCAACGGACATCTGGACATCATCGAACGCGCCTGCGGTCTGTTCGATCGGGTGATCGTGCTGGTGGCGGACAATGCCGATAAGCATTGCTGGTTTTCGACCGAACGCAGAAAAGCACTGATCGAGCGGGCGACCGCTGGTATGCCGCAGGTGACGGTAGATGTCTGCGACGGTCTGCTTGCCGACTATCTCAAAAAATGCGGCGGCTGCGCCATTGTCAAGGGACTGCGCGCGCTGTCCGATTTTGAGTATGAGTTTCAGATGGCGCTTGCCAATCGGAAGCTGTGTCCCGAAGCGGAAACGGTGTTTCTCACCACCTGTACCGAACATATGTATATAAGCTCCAGTCTGGTCAGGCAGATCGGGAGCTTTGGCGGAGATATTTCCGCTTTTGTACCGCCTGCGATCCTCGCGGATGTGCAGGCAGGAATCTTGGAGACAAAGGAGAGACAGCAATGAATATCAGCGAGATCTTGGAGCAGATGGAGGACATCATGGAGTCTGCATGGAGTATGCCGCTGACCGGCGGAAAAAGCGTGGTCGATGTCGGACAGCTGAAGGATCTGATCCATGACATTCGCGCCAATCTGCCGGAGGAGATTCGGCAGGCGCAGGCGCTGATGGAAAATCGGCAGAAGGTGCTGGACGAGGCAAAACAGGAAGCGGATCGGATCATTCGGCAGGCGCAGGCGCAGGCGGACGCGATGGTGCAGGAGCACGCGATCACCGAGAAGGCGCAGGAGAAGGCGGACGAGCTGCTGCGGAATACGGCGGCGCAGGCGAAGGAGATGCAGCAGAAAGCGACCGAGTTTGCGGATAAGCGGCTGATCAACGCCGAAAAGGCGCTCCAGACCGCCGCGCAGGCACTGGCGGAGACCGCCGGACAGGTGCAAAACAGCCGCGCAGGGCTGCTTCAAAAATAAGAACCAAAAAAGAGACTGCAACTTGCAGTCTCTTTTTTGTTGTGCACTTGCGGCAAGTGCGGATAGCGGGTTTGTCTGCACAAAGCCCCATGCGCGGTGGAGGGATTCAAAACCTCTGTGCCTTTTGATAAAAACAGCGGTTTCCACAAAGCCGGTGAAACCTTTATATTTGTCGCTCTTTTATTCCTCCGGTTGTTTTGACAGCTCGTCCAGCGTCAGGAGATAGGCGGGGAGGTATTCCTCCAAAAACACCGTCACTTCGGGCAGTCCCATCTCCGTGAGCAGCGCACGGGTGGACTCCTCCGCCAAGCGGAACTCGCCGTTGCCCTGCCGCCGTTCCTCCACGCATTTAATGAGCGCCGACAGCCGATCCGCCGCCTTGAGATAGGGGTGGTAGGCGGGGTCGATCTCAAAGCTCCCTCGGTACTCCTTTTGCAAATCCTCCGGCAGCATCGAAAGCAGCCGCTCCCTTGCCTGACCCTCCAAATCGGCATAGGCGTTGCGGAGGGCGGGGCTGTAATACTTCACCGGCGTGGGGAGATCGCCGGTCAAAATCTCGGTACAGTCGTGGTAGAGCGCGTACTGTATCGCGCGTCCCGCGTCCAGATCGCCGCCGAATCTGCGGTTGTGGAGGGTGATCAGCAGGTGGGTGAGATAACACACGTCCAGCGTATGCTCGCTGAGATTTTCACTGCGGGTGTTCTGCATCAGCGCCCAGCGGCGCACGTCCCGCATACGGGAGAGGATCGCAAAAAATCCGTAAGCCATAAGATCGCTCCTCATCTATTTACTGTAACACAAGCATATCATAAAACAGTCCGCCGCGCAAGTTGCAAAGCGGGCGTATTCATGGTATGATAAAACACAGAATGGGAGGGATCAAAATGAAGCGACGGGTCGCTCCTTTTGTGCTGTCTGCCGTAACGGCTGCGCTGTTTACCGCATTGGTGGTCGCGGCGGCTTACCTTTCGATGGGCTTTTACCCGTTCGGGGAGGGAAGCGTGGCGCTGACCGATGTGAACCAGCAGGTCATTCCGCTGCTGGCGGTGTTCCGCGACATCTGCGCGGGGCGGGAAAGCATCTTTTACAGCTTCACACAGGGTGGCGGCATGAGCCTGTACGGCGTGTTTTTCTTCTTTTTGTCCTCTCCCTTTTCGTTTCTCTCCCTGCTGTTTGAAAAGGCGGATTTACCTCTCGCCGTCAATATCATTCTTGCGCTGAAGCTAATTCTGGCGTCGGCGTCGGGCGGATATGCCTGCAAAAAGCTTGCCGACCGGCTGCCGTGGCAGTTGGCGGCGCTGACAGGTGCGGCATACGGGCTGTGCGGCTTTGGACTGCAATATTACCAGAATATCCTTTGGCTCGATATCCAGATTCTCTTTCCGCTTTTGCTCGTGAGCCTTCATCACCTGCTGGAAAAGGGGAGGCTTTTGCCCTATACTCTGCTGCTCACCGGCATGATCGTGATCTCCTATTACCAAAGCTATATGCTGGCGCTCTTTTTGATTCTCTTTGGGGCGGGGACGGTCCTGCTCTGCCGCGATATTCCGCCCGAGCGGCTGGCAAAGCTGCTGGCAGGGAGTATCTTGGCGGCGCTTTTGTCGGCGGTCTGCTGGCTGCCCGCCGTCCTCCAGAGCGCGGCATCGGCGCGAAGCAAGGGGCTTTTGGCAAAGCTGTCGGGCAGCAGCCTTTTCGGTCCGCTTGAAACAAAGCTGCCGATCTTCCTTTCGACCGGTTTGCTGATCGCCTTAGTTTTTCTCTTTC
This sequence comes from uncultured Clostridia bacterium, assembly GCA_947624575.1. Lineage (GTDB taxonomy): Bacteria > Bacillota > Clostridia > Oscillospirales > Ruminococcaceae > CANQKG01. The sequence goes on along the minus strand of CANQKY010000015.1, from coordinate 18,530 downwards.
GCGCCCGTCTGCGGGAGCTGGATCGGGTTTGGCTCATTTTGCTTTTGCTCACGGTACTGCCGGTGGTGATCGAGCCGATCGGCAGAATGTGGGAGTGGGGTGACTATCAGTGCTTTCCGGTGCGGTACGGCTTTATCCCGCTGTTTCTGCTGCTTTTGTCGGCAGGGCGCGCCATCGAGCCGGACGCTTTGCCCCGCCGCACTCTGTCGGGGAACATAGCGGGCGCCTGCCTTGCGCTGGCGGCTGTGGCGGCGGCGATGCTGTTTTATCTTCGGTTTCATGAGGGAATGGACGCCTATCCCGCCACCCTCTGGGGTGACAGCACCTCCCTTGCCCGCTTAACGGGGCTGTTTGGTATCTTCGCGGTGGGGTACGGAGTGATGATCCTGCTGTGGACAAAGCGGCGGATCGCGCTGCCGGTTTTCTGCGCCTGTCTCTTTGCGCTTTGCGGTGTGGAGGGGTATCTGAATCTGCGGATTTATACCGGGCAGGGGCTTTTCCAGACCGATCTGGAGAGTTACCGCGCGGTGACGGATATCGGCGCACATCTGCCGGAAGGCGCATTTGCCCGCGTGGGGGTGGAGAAAAAGACCTTCCCCTCCAACTGGCTTGGCGGCGCGGGAATGCCGACGATCGGGCATTATACCTCCTTTACGCCTCCCGAAAATCTAAAGCTGTTTCGTACGCTGGGGTACTCCTCCAACTGGATGGAGTTGTCGGCGGGCGGCGGTACGCTTTTTTCGGACTTGCTGCTCTGCCGTGGTTATAACCTGACCGGGCAGAGTGACCGTGCGGTTTATCAAAATGAGCGGTATGCGCTCACACAGTCGGCAGGGCGGTTCCCGTTTGCCCAGTATATTGCGGGCGATGCGGCAATTTCCCTGCCTGCCGGACGAATCGCGGCGCAGGAAGCGTTGTTTGCGGCACTGTTCCCGCATGAAGGGACGCTGTTTGCGGAATATGAGCCGGAGCCGCAAACACCGATCACCAAAACGGAGGACGGCATTCGGCTTTCGGAAGGCGCCGTCATGACCTACACCTGCGAGGTAAGCGGCTTGCAGGCACTTTATCTCGACTGCTTTTCGGGGGTGAATACCCGGATCAGCGATCCGGTCTACCGCTCGCTGCGGGTGACGGTAAACGGGCAGACCTTCCGGCAGGAGTTTCCCACAGCCGAGGAAAATGGACTGCTTTGCCTCGGCGCCTATCGGGACGAAAGGGTAACGGTTACGCTTGAAACCCTCAAATCGGTGGACTGCGTGTCCTTCGGGGTGTACGGGCTGCGGCAGGACGTATTTACGCGGGCGTATGCCTCGGTCTTAGCCGCCGATGTAATGCCCGATCAAGGTAAGATCACTGGCAGGGTGGAAACGGCGGAGCCTGCCACCTTGCTCTGCTCGGTCCCCTATGACGCACACTTTACCGCCAAAGCGGACGGCAGGCGGCTTGAAACCTGCTCGGTCGGCGGCTTTCTGGGGATCAGGCTTCCCGCAGGGGCGCATACGCTTTCGGTGCGGTATCGCCCTGCCGGCTTTATCGTCGGCGTGGGTTTAAGTGCGATCGGGCTTTTGCTGCTTGCAGGCGGTATACTGCTCTGGAGCAAAAAGCCGGCGCTCTTAGAGCGGCTTTTTGCCAAAACGGGACGGGCGGCGGCGCTATTTTGGCTTGTTGCCGGAGGCGCGGTGTTGGCGGTTGTCTATCTCGGTTCGGTCATCTGGTGCCTGATCTGAGGAATTGATATATTGAAACGAAAGGCGGTTTTGCGATATGTCTGAGCTTTGGGAGAAAAAAACGGGTTCCCGCACCATTTACGAGGGGAGAATCCTCGATCTCATCTGCGACGATGTGCGGCTCCCCAACGGGGAGGACGCCAAGCGGGAGGTGGTGGTCCATTCGGGCGGCGTGGCGGTGCTGGCGCTGACCGATCAAAACGAGGTGCTGGTGGTCGAGCAGTACCGCTACCCCTTTTCGGAGGTGCTGCTGGAGATCCCCGCGGGGAAGCGGAATCCCGATGAGGAACCGCGGGAATGCGGCATACGGGAGCTGAAGGAGGAAACCGGCGCGGTCGCCTCGTCCTTTACGCCGTTCGGGGTGATCTATCCCACCCCTGCCTATGTCAGCGAGAAGATACACCTTTTTCTCGCCAGAGGACTTACCTTCACCGAGCAGTCCCTTGATCCCGACGAGTTTCTGGAGGTAAAACGGATTCCGCTTCACACCCTCGGCGAGATGGTGATGGCGGGACAGGTTCCCGACGCCAAAACGCAAATTGCGGTGCTCAAGGCGCTGAAACAATTTTAGGGCGTTTTGCATAGGATAAAGCGCAGGCAGAAAAAAGAAGTGAAAGAGAAAATCTCCCCTGTTTTTTCTTTCGATGATTAAAACGCGCGCCGGCAGGCAAAACTATCTTTGCCGGCAATCGGAAATCCTGCGAGGAGCGTGAAGCAAAGTGTATGTCAAAAGGGGAGAGATCTATTACGCCGATTTGAGTCCGGTGGTGGGCTCCGAACAAGGCGGCGTCCGTCCGGTCCTGATCGTCCAGAATGATGTGGGGAACAAGTACAGTCCTACCGTGATCGCCGCGGCAATCACCAGTAAGGAGGACAAAGCAAAGCTGCCCACGCATATCTCGATCCGCGCCGACCGCTGCGGTCTGACCCGGAATTCGATCGTACTGCTCGAACAGGTACGCACGATCGACAAAAAGAGATTGGGAGAGCGCATGGGTCGGCTCGACCCCATGAGTATGGAGAGAATAGATCAGGCGTTATCGGTCAGCTTCGGGCTGCAAAGCCGTTCGTCCGATCACCGCGCCGTTACATAGGCGCGTGTTTCCGCCTGAAAAAAATCGGAGGGTATCTCGTCTGAGATACCCTCCGATTTTCGCGCGTCGCCGCGCTTCGAGGGACAAACGTTGTCGCCAAAGCCTCCGTTCAAAAGGTTTTACCGCTGAGATTTATTTTGCATGGTGAACTATGAATCCCACCACCATGCTGCCGCATGGTCCCTTTCCTCTTGCGGTGCCCAATTTTGCTATTGCTCGCGGTCACGCTCGCGCAAAATTGACCGCAGCGCCACTCTCGCCTCGCTTCATCGTCCGCAGGACACGCTTCGGCAAGAGCGCCCTTTGACAAGGGAGGTTTTGACAAAGACGAAAGCTTACCCGTTTGAAAAAGAATAAGTGAAATCTTCCGACAGCCTGCTTTGCTAAAATTTTTATCAATGCTTGTTTGATCGCCAGTGCCTCCCTTGTCAAAGGGAGGGGGACCGCGCTCCGCGCGGTGGTGGGATTTTTGCGGTTCAAGGCACCCCGTGCTTTCTGTCACCACACAGTAGCAAAAAGAACACCGGCGGCAGGCTTTCTGTGTTGTGGTGTGCTTTGTTTCTGTTTTGCACTTATGCTGCATACAGGCACGCTTCCGGTTTTCGCCGCGATACCAGCAACCGAACGTTTTTCTAAAGGGAGCCAAGAGGGGAAAATCTTTTTCTGAAAAAGACTTTCCCCTCTTGTGGGTTGTTACCGCGCTTTCTGCTTTCGCAAAGAAAGAGCGTCTGCTGTAAGATAGCGGTTTTCACAAAGCAAGTGAAAGCTTCGCGTTTGCTATAAACTTGTGGTTTTCACCGAGCCAATCAAAGCCTTATTCCCGCAGGCAAATCCGTTTCCCGCATACCTGCGATACCAAAAAAAGGGCATCTCGCCGGAGATGCCCTTTCATGCTTCTATTACAGCCTTTTTAAGGACGGCAGCAACAGGGAAATCACCGTCCAGCCGAGCTGGTAGGCAAGCAGCAGCGAGCCGGTCAGCCGCGCCGTTTCGCCGGTCAGCACCAGCAGCACCGCCAGCGCGATCCCCAGCACCGTTCCGACCGCCTGAAGCACCAGCGACATATTCACCGTGCTCCGCATTCGGATCGAGCTGACGATCGAATAGATGTAGGACGATACGGTGCCGTTTGTCACCACCGCCGAGCGTACCCGCTCCGCCGGTTTCACAAGCTCGGCATAAATGCCGTGGAGCCGTGCCGGTAAGATTCGCACCGTGTCCTCCGACAGCCCGAACAGATCGGCGATCCGCTCGCCGGTCAGCAGTGCGTCGGTGGTCTGCACCACAATGGGGATTCCCTCGCTTTCGAGCGCCTGCAACGCCCGTCCCACCGTTTCGTCCGCGCTCAGCGTGACCAGAAATACCGCCGTCAGCTCATGCGCCGTGGAAAGGTAGACTAAGTCCATGCCCTCCTTGGCGTACCGCTTTTCGTATTCGCGGGTCGGCACCTGAATGCCGTGGGAGATCATCAGATCGCGGGAGCCGATCAACACCTCTCTGCCCTCCACGCCCGCCGCGATGCCGCGCAGGTCCTCATACTGCACATGATCCACCGGACGGAGCATATGGGTATCCCCTGCCAGAATTTGACGGAACACGTCGCTCAGCAGGCTTTTGCCCTCGCAGATGACGCTTGCCGCGTCGATCAGGGCCTCGTCCACCCGATTGCCCGAGAAGGTCTTGATCCCCTGCAGCGCCACGCTCCCCGCCGGAAACAGGTCCTGTCCGGTGAACAGCACCGCGTTGGTGTAGCTGATTTCCTCCAGATCGCGTCCGCCCAGCAGCGCCGCGCCCGCCTCCAGCTTTTTGGAGACGCGGTTGGCAGGCAGGTTGACCGCAGGCAGTGCGGCAAAGGGGGTCGCAATGGCAAGCAAGGCGGTCAGCGCCGTCAGCGCGATCTGAATATCGTTTGTCAACAAAAATCCCGCAACGCCGAGACAGACGGCGATCGCCAGAACCAGCGGCGAAGCAACCGAGCCGCTGCGATCCGCCGCGTCCGCCGCGTCGGTCATCGAGAGAAAGCCCTCAAAGAAATCCGCCTTTTTCCGGTAGGCGACCGCCGGAAGCTCGTCGGGCAGCATACCGCGGGTGATGTCGATCGCGGCGCCCTTGTCCGTCACCTGCAAGGTGGCATAGCGGGGTGCATCGGCGGTGATAAACTTAAACTGCCGCAGCATACGGCGGTTGTGCATGAATGCACCGAGCGACGCAAAGAACAGTCCCGCCACCGCAATCGGCGCGTAGAAGTGGAGGTCCACCCGTCCGGCGGCATTCGGGTCGAGCGCGCCGACCAGAAGCTGGATCAGGGAGATCACACTGGTCAACGCAGGCAAAGTGTACCGGTTGCCGTGCTTTTTGAAAAGCCCCACAAAGCCGGACGCGATCATCGGGAACCCGACCACCATGGCGAACACCAGCGGAATACCGGTCAAAAGCAGGTAGCCAAAGCCGCCCTCGGTGGGCGAGAACAGATCGGGCAGCAGATCGGGCATACGCTTGCAAAAGGCGATCAGCAGGCTGAACGCCAGCAGCACCAGCAGCACCGCCGAGCGGAAAAAGCCGCGGTAGCTGCGCTGCTTGAGCATACCCAGAACTTCCTCCCGTTCCTCCGGCTCGCGGTATTCGGGCGCGTTGGGGTCTTCCTCCTCCGGCAAATTCTCGAACGCCGCGGGATCGACCGCAAACGGATCGGCAAAATCGGAGGTTTCCTCCATCATGTCCTCAAAGGAGCTGGAGGGCGCCACCGGCGGAATATCATCGTCCGGCAGGTGCACCACAAACTTCTCCTCCGGCTGCATCACATCGGGCAGCACCTCTCGGGCGGGGATTGCTTCCGGCTTTTCCGCCGGCTTCTGTTCGTCCGGCTTTCCCAGCAGGTCACTCAGCAGGGAATCGAGATCGTCGGAATCCGGCACACTGCCGGCAGAAGCGGCGGGTGTGTCCAAGTCGAGCTCTTTGAGTATATCTTCGACCAGCGTTTCTTTCTTTTGCTCCATTCTGATTCCTCCTTAGTTCGCGGGAAAAGCGGGCAGCCCCATGCGCTGCCGCGTGATTTCATACATCAAAACTCCGGCTGCGACCGACGCATTGAGGGAGCCTACCTTCCCCCGCATCGGGAGCCGTACCAGATAATCGCAGGTTTCTTTCATCAGGCGGGAGATGCCCTTGCCCTCCGAGCCGATCACCAGCGCAACGCCGCCACGGTAATCGAGCCCGCACCAGTCGTCCCCTTCCATATCGGCGCCATAGAGCCATACGCCGCGGGACTGCAATTCCTTTGCGGTCTGCACCAGATTGCCTACCCGCGCCACCGGCAGATGATTGATCGCACCGGCGGAGGTCTTGGACACCGCAGGAGTCAGCGCGGCGCTGCGGCGGCGGGGCAGGATCAGCCCGTGGGCGCCGGCGGCTTCCGCCGTCCGAATGATCGCGCCGAGATTATGCGGGTCCTCAATGCCGTCTGCCAAAAGGAAAAAGGGCGCTTCTTTTCGTGCTTCGGCTTTTTGGAACAGCTCCTCCACCGTCACATAGTCGGCGGCGGGCAGGGTGGCAGCCACCCCCTGATGAGGTGTGTCCCCCGCAAGCTGACGGAGCTTTTCCTCGCCGACCTCTTTGATCGGCACGCCCTGCTCCTTGGCAAGGATCAAAATTCTGCTGATATTGCCGCTCCGTCCGCCTCGCAGCAGATAGATCGTTCCAATTTGCCGTCCGGCGCGCAGCGCCTCCCACACGGCGTTTCTGCCGATCAGGATATCCGCTTTGTTTTCCATCAAAGCCCTCCCGCAAAAACGCTTCGGTCATAGAAACCGCTCATACACAATCAGTATAACACATCTGTCTGTAAAGCGCAAACGGATTTCGACAGTTTTTACAGAATATTCAGAAAGAGCTTAACCGTCAGGGTTTATTGGCGATATATTGCAGGCTGAGCCGATAGACGCCCTGCCGGAACGCCGCGACATCGGATAAAATCGCCTTTCTGCCTGTGGGTGTGATCCAGTTGGATACGCGGTTGCCGACCGTCCAGCCCGCCTCGTTTTCCACCACGTCATGGTCGTAATCGGGCGGCACCGCGGCAAATAGCGCATCGATCTCGTTTGCCAGCGCGGGCATTTTTTCCCGCATCAGGCAGAGCTTATTGACGTCCCGTATCCCCTCGCCGTATTTTTCGCTCCGCAGGGAAAGACGAGAGCCATCTTCCGGCAGGTCGTTCGGGTAGACCATAAAGCAGTCCCCCGCCTGGAAAGCAAAATGGGTCGCATCGCAAAGCGGGTTTTCCACCCATGCGTCATACGCCCAGTCAAGAAAGCCGTCGGTCTTGAGCTTTCCCGCATAGAGCATCGTCCAGTAGCTTTCGGCAGGCAGGGAGCGCAGAAAGCTGTTCGGGAACACATTCGTACCGGTATACACGGTGGTGCGCCGCCCCGCCAGCCTGCGGCGTTGTACCAGCTCTCGGAAAGCGGCTTCCTCCTGCCGCACCGGATTGAGGCTCAATGAGACCGCCTCGATCCGGTTGGATATGCCGCTTCCGATCCGGTCAAGGGCGCATTGCTTGTGAAATACCTTTCCCGCTTTGTTCTTCACGCGGTCGATTAAGTCAAGCACCGCGCCCAATTCGGGGCGCTCGTCAAAGCCGAGGGAAACGCGGTCGAACCAATTCCTTTGATCCAGATGCTCCGCCAACGCCCTCAAAAAGGGGAGCCAGACCTCCCCGTACCGCTCCATATTGACCGTTTCCCGTATTATTTTGCCGCTTTGCTCGTCATAATAGGCGATTCGGTTCCCCCATGGCAGGGGACTGAACAGCACGATGTCCTCCCCAAGCCCGATCGATTCCGCCAGTTCGATATACCGATCCAGATAGGTGTAGTCATACCGCATCTGCCCGTCTGTCCCGCGGCGCCACTCGATCAGCGAGGGACAGCCGCCATAGGTCTGACCACCCCATGCCTCGTCCACCAGCGTGCCGGTGAGGGTGACGCCGCCGTATGCCCGATATTGCAGCAGGTGCGCCTTCAGCGCGGCAAGATGCGCGCTGCCAAACGGCTCAAACCCGTAATAGTCTGCCAGGCGAAACGGGTAGACCCAGTAAGTGGGGCGAAAGGCGTATTCCTCCGGCGGCGGCAGCAGGGCGTCCAGCACCGTGAGCGTGCAGCGGACGAAAGCCTCGCCCGCGCTGCTTTTGACCGTCACCCTGCCCCGATACTGTCCCGATACCGTGTCGGCTTCTGCCGCGAGGGAGAGGTAGAAAAGCGCGATCTGTCGGGGTGGAAGCTCTTTGAGGGTATGTTCGGCATAAAGGGGGTCGAAGCAGTTTTCCTTCGGTCCCTTCGGGAGCGAATGCGCGGGATCGTCGGTATGAAAGCCCGCGTTTCCGACAAATGCCTTTACCTCACCCAGCCGCGCGACCGAGACGCCCGAAAGGGTATGTCCCATATCGTCTAAAAAGGGCGAGACGGTCACGGTGACATCGCGCAGCGTATCGTCCTGCGACAGCACGGCAAGCCCGACGGCAGTGCAGTCGTTTCGCCAGACCCATGCCGACAGCTCCTTGCTTTGCCGCAAAAGCAGCGCGTCATGGTCCTGTTGCTGATACCGGTCGTTGAGATCAATTCCCGTAATAAACATAAAACTTATTCCTCCTAAAACAAAGCGTGCCAAGGTTTTGCCGATATGTCGGTCGGTCGGCAAAACAGCAAGCAACGAACATTTGTAATTTGTTACGGAGGCGGGCATGTACCGCCGCAGTGACACCATGAGAGAAAACCGGCGCAGGCGGTGTCAGAATTGGCACAAGCCCAGCCGGTTTTCGATGAAAAGGGGGAATCGGGGGCTTTGCCGCCGAAGCGCGCCCTGTGGGGTCCCCCGCCTCTTGCGGTTCCCGGCGCTGCCTGCGGCGGGTAACCGCCTTGTCAGCCGCCGACCGCGGCGCCACTCTTGCCTCGCTTCATCGTCCACAGGACGCGCTCGGCAAGAGCGCCCTTTGACAAGGGAGGTCTTGCCAAAGACGATAGCTTTCGCGTAAACCCAGTTTGTCCCTCGAATGATAAATGCTATGCCAGTCCGACCGCAATCCGAAGCGCCTGCAGTGCGTCGGCGACGGTCACTTCGCCGCTTCCGTCCAGATCGGCAAGGTTGGAGCTTGCTTCAAGCCCCACCGCCATGCGGAGGATCGTAAGCGCGTCGGTGACGGTCACGTTGCCGTCTTTGTCCAGATCACCGAGGGTGATCGTCTCCACCAGATACTCTCCCGAACGGTCGGTGGAGAACACCAGATAGCCGCTCTCCTCTTTTGCACCCATATCGGTACGATCACCGTCGGCATCGAGCCGGTAAACCGAAACGGTTTTCCCGCTCATGCCCTCCGACATCGGGAGCTTCACCGTCATCAAGCCGTCAGGCTCGACCTCCGTGCCGTCCTTGGTCAGCGTGATGCGCCAGCCGCTTTCGGTCTGCTCGGTTTGCAGCAAAGCGTCCTGTGGGATCGCGTCCCCCTGTACCATGACGCCATGATCTGCGGCAAACCGGATACCGGGCTGCGCAGTACCATCATAAAGATAGCCGACAGTAGGCGGAATAGCGGTGTTTTGATCCACATGAAGCGCCATGACCTCGTCATAAGTCAGTTGCAATTGATCGGCGTATTTTTTATCCAGCAGTCCCTTTTCGGCAAGCTCTGCCGCAACACTATAGCCGGAGGCTTTCCAGGTGTTTTCCTCCGCCTGATAATAATAAAGCAGAGTACCCACACCCTCAGTGACCGTCACATTGGTATAGACATAAGTGCCGCTTTGATATTCATAGCTCAGATCATAGTCGATCTCCGGCACCGCCGTGTGGGTCAGCAGAATCGGACGGTCGGCATGCTCCGCAAAGGTCGCGTTCGGCTGATAGGCTTCATACTGGTTGACATACCGTCCGTCCACCCACATGTCGGACGCATAGCCAAGGCTGCCGCCCCAATACAGCAGTCCGCCGTTGGAGAGCGGATCGGTGTAAAACTCGTTTTTGTCGTCCTCCTTATAGAGGAAGGCGTAGCAGTCATAGGTTCCCCCAAAGACGGAGGCGATGCCTGTGATCTTCGCCCACGCGCCGTCTGCCACCTTGTCGCAGACCATGCTCAGGGTGAGATCGTCCTCATGGGGAAAATCGTCCGGCATCTCGATCGCGCTGTATGCCTGCAAAAGGGTGCGAAGCTCCTCAAAGGTGGGCAGGGGTTCGGCTTCGTCAAAGGTGAATACTTTTTGGATTTTGTCCTCGGAAAGTCCCTGTCCTTCGCCCTCACCCTGACCGCCGTAGCTGTGGGTCTCGCCGTTATAGGTCACGTCGATCAGATAGTGGGCGCCCTCATTCCACTGATAGGTGGCGGAGCTGTCCAGCCGTGTTGCCACCCGACTCATGGCAGAGGGGAAGCCCAGCGAATCATAGCGAAACGGATAGAGCACCGACGAAAGCAAGGGCTGACTGCTTTTCCGGTTGTACGGTCCCTGGATATACAAAGACTGGTCGATATGCGGGCTGTTCGAAAGGCTCCAGAAGGGGGCAGCCCGATAGACCTCGCCCCTGACATAGGAGCCGCTGTAAAAGCAGATCGATTCCAGTCCGCTTTGCACCGCGTCCATTCGGTCGAAAAAGCTGTCTCCCTTTGCATAGGTGGAGATCAGATAATCGATTGTGTCCAGCAGCGTGGGGAGGGTCGTCTGCACGGAGGTGTCCTGCCACTCGGCAGGATCGCCCCAGTAGTCGTATCGGGTCACCTCCTGCAGCACCAGCTCGCCGCCGTCGGTGTTGTTGCCCTCAAACAGATAGCCGCCCTTTACTCTGCCGGTTTCCGCATCTTCATACGTCACATCGGCAAACAGCGTGTCGAGATCGACCGGTGTGAGGGAAGCGTCCTCACCGTAGACCGAGCTTTTGTCCGCAAAGCGGAAGGAATAGGGGTCGGGATTGTCGGTTTTGACAAAGAAATACTGATTGATTGGTGAGAGCAGCGGGATCACCTCATAGCTGTACTCCGCCGCCGAGGCGGGAAGCGGAGTGATACTGCCGCAGATTGTCAGAGCAAGGCAAAAAGCCGTGACAAAGGCGCCTGTTCGTTTTCCGATATATCGCATAATCCTTCCTCCGTTTATTTCATACAGATTCCGTGGTGGCGCAGCGCGTCCAGGAAGCTGTCGAGATAGGGCTCCACTTCCTCCCTTGACAGGGTGCGCTCCCGATCCGAGAACCGGAACCGCACCGTCAGGCTGCGTCCCAAGGCGTCCTCATACAGATCGATGGGACGAACGCTTTCCAGCACCGGACAGTTCACACGCTCTAAGCATTTGGCGGCGTCGGCATACCACACGCCGTTTGGCATCAGCAGGGTGAGATCGGCTTCGATCGCCGGATAGCGGGACGGTTCGCTGTATTGCAGCTCGTTCGGGGTAATGGCGGCAAAATCGTCCAGATCGATCTGGGCGCAGACCACCGCCGCCTTTTTATCCAGCTTTTCGAGATTTGCCGGGTGGAGCGTACACAAAAAGCCCAGCTCCTGCCCCGCAAGGGAGAGCGCGGCGGTATTCCGCGGGTGCTGCCAGCTGTGGGTCGGCGCGGCGGGGGAGAAAACAAGCGGAGCGTGCTTGCAATCGTCTGCCAGTGCCGCGAGCATATCCCGCAACCGGAAATAGAGCGCCCGTTCGGAGCGGGTACGGCTGATGAGGGTGATCCCGAGCTTCTTTTTCTCGTTGCACTCGCCGTTTTCTTTTAAGCCTTCCACCACCCGTGCGATCTCAAAAATGCCGTAATCGGGGGCGAAGCCCTTATTCTCCTTTAACATACACAACAGGGTGGGGATCATGTTGTTTCGAATCACCGCGTGCTCCGGCGTCATGGCGTTGAGAAGCCGGACATTTTCCTCCGGCGCGATCCCCAGCTCGCGGTTTTTCTTAGCGTCCCACCAGATATAGGAATGCACCTCATGCAGCCCGAACTGCCGCACCAGCATATCCTTGATGAGATTTTCCTCCCGCTTGGCACGGGACGGCTTGACCGGTGCAAGGAGACTGCGGGTGGAATGCACCTCGAAATTGTCGTAGCCGTAGATGCGGGTGATCTCCTCGATGATGTCGGCGGGAATGGTGACGTCCTTGGTCGCGCGGTGGCTCGGCACCGTCACGGTGAAGCTGTCCCCGTTTTGCACCACGGTGAAATCCAGCGCGGTCAGCGTTTTTACGATCTGCGCGGGACTGATGTCAATACCGGTGTACCGGTCCACATATGCTTTGTCAAAGGTCAGCACAACGGTGTCGTACCGGCGGCGGTAGTGGTCGGTCAGGCGGGAGATGACGGCGGCGCCTTTGTCCACCTCATGCAGCAGATAGAGGAACCGCGCGATCGCCGGCACTGTCATCTCGGGGTCGAGCACTTTTTCGTACCGCATCGAAGCGTCGGTACGCAGTCCCAGACGGGTGGAGGTTTTCCGCACCGAAACGCCGTCGAAATTGGCGGATTCGAGCAGCAGGGAGGTGGTGTCCTCCTCGATCTCGGAGGCAAGTCCGCCCATGACTCCCGCGATGGCGACCGGCTCTCCGCCCGAATATATGAGCAGTGTGTCGGGATCGACCCGACGGGTCTGACCGTCGAGCGTCACAAAATCCATTTCCTGCGGCGGACGGTGCACCTCGATTTTGTCCACCTTCGCGCTGTCAAACGCGTGCATCGGCTGACCCAGCTCCATCATCAGGTAGTTGGTCAGATCGGCAAGCAGGTTGATGGCGCGTGAGCCGCAGTAGTAAAGCCGGATCTGGATCCAGATGGGGCTTTGTTTCACCGTCACGTTGTCCACCCGCAGACCGGTGTACCGGTAGCAGAGATCGTCCTCCACCGAAATGGGGATTTCGGGCAGCGCGTCATACTGCCCCAGCTCCTCGGCGGGAGCGGGCTTGAGGGCGCGTCCGGTGAGTGCCGCGAACTCTCTGGCGATCCCGTAATGCCCCCAGAGGTCGGGACGGTTGGTGAGGGATTTGTTGTCCACCTCGAACACCACGTCGCGGATCGGGTAAAGGGTGGTGAGGTCGGCGCCGACCGGTGTGTCCGCCGGAAGCTCCATTAAGCCGCTGTGGTCGTCGCTGATCCCCAGCTCTGCCGCCGAGCAGCACATACCGCAGGACGGATAGCCCGCAAGCTTTGCCACCCCGATGGTCTGTCCGCCTACCATGCCGCCCGCCTTGACAAAGGGGACGATCATGCCTTCCCGCACATTCGGCGCGCCGCAGACGCAGTCGACCGTTTGGTCGCCAGTATCCACCTTCAGCAGGTGGAGCTTTTTCGAGTCGGGGTGGTTTTCGACCGACAGAATTTTGCCTGCCACCACGTCTTTGAGATCATCGCCCTTGTGATAAACCTCCTCCACCTCGGCGGTGGAGAGGGTGAAACGGTGGATCAGCGCATCGAGATCCAGTCCGTCCAAATCGACAAAATCACGAATCCAGTTGGTTGAAATCAGCATGATGTTCCCTCCCTTATTCCGCGTTGAACTGTGACAGCGCGGTCAGATTGCCGCTGTTGAGATCGCGGATATCCTTGATCCCGTACTTCATCATGGCAAGGCGGGTAAGCCCCAGCCCGAACGCAAAGCCGGTGTACTCCTCCGAGTCGATGCCGCCTGCCGCCAGCACATTCGGGTGAATCATGCCGCAGGGACATAACTCCAGCCAGCCGGAATTTTTGCAGGAGGGACAGCCCTCGCCGCCGCAGATCAGACAGCTGATATCCAGCTCGAAGCCCGGTTCCACGAAGGGGAAGAAGCCGGGACGAAGCCGCAAATTGATCTGCTGACCGAACACCTCGGACAGCATGGTTTTCATAAAGTAGATCAAATTGGAGATCGAAATATCGCGGTCGATCATGATGCCCTCCACCTGGAAAAAGGTGTCCTCATGGCAGGCGTCGGTCGATTCGTTCCGAAAACAGCGGCCGGGGAAAATCGCCCGCAGCGGCGCGCCGTATTTCCGCATGATGTAATTCTGCGCCGCAGAGGTTTGGGTTTTGAGCAGCTGTCCGTTTTCGAGATAGTAGGTGTCCTGCATATCCCTAGCCGGGTGATGCTTCGGGACATTGAGCGCCTCAAAGCAGTGGTAGTCGTCCACCACCTCGGCGTAATCCTCCACCACAAAGCCCATGGCGGTGAACACCGCCTCCACCTCCCGCTGTACCAGCGTGATCGGGTGGTAGCTGCCGCCGGTCTCCCGCGCGGGAAGGGTGATATCGTACTGTTCGGCGGCGTTCACCTTCCGCTCCAGTTCTTCCTCCCGCAGCCGTTTGCCCAGCGCGGCAAGGTGCTCCTCCACCTCCCGCTTAAAGCCGTTGATCCGCTGTCCCGCTTCCTTCTTCTGCTCGCCGGAAAGCGACTTAAGCTCTTTGAGCAGTGCGGTCACTTCTCCCTTTTTCCCAAGGTATTCCACCCGCATCTGCTCCAGCGCGTCACTGTCCCGTACCTGCTCCGCCGCGTCTGAAAACCGTTTTTTCAGCTCTGCCAATCGCTGCGTCATCGCGATCCCTCCTTAAAAAATAAGAGCCTTCGTCCACATGGGACGGAGGCTCCGCGGTACCACCCAAATTAGAGGGCATACTACCCTCTCACTCTTGCCCCTTAATGCGGGACGGACAGCCGCCTATCGTGCAAAACGCACTCCCGGCGGCAGCTCGCGGCGCCGAACTTCGCCCTCCGTGCGGGAACGCCCTTTCAGCCGAGAGGCGTTCTCTGTTTTCCCGCTTAGCGGTGGCTACTGTGAGCGGTTTGCCCGCTCTCGCCGGTCATTGCCTTTCCTTATCCCTCATCATACCACAGCCCGATCCGGTTTGTCAAACCCAGATTGACAAATCGGGCAAATTCCGATACAATAGGTCACATAGAAAAACTGCGGAGGGAGGAAGAAAATTGCGCAAAAAATCCTTTGGGCAATGGCTTTCTTTTGTCGCGGCGGTTGTCGTCACCGTCGGCGTCAGCCTTCTGCTCTATCTGGCAGCGCACAGCCGGCTGATTTTTCTTCCCGCTGCTTTGGTGATAGCGCTGCTCGGGTTTGCCTTTTTCTTTGAAAAGGCGTTTGCCGTTTTTGCCGGGTATCTGCTGAAATTCCGCTGGCTTGCGGCACTTCTCGTATTTGTGTTCTGCGTTTCTTTCCACCTCCACGGCTCGTCCATCGGTGTGTTTGACCGGTATTTCCCGACCGCTTCCGCACAGGCGGCGGACAGCTACCGGATCTGGGGAGAGGATCGGCAGATTCGCTCGGACGAATGGGCGGTGCAGACCCCCACCTATTTTTCGCAGGCTTATAACGATTATGGTATGCTGAGCGACCAGATGAGCATTTCCGAAACCAACATGGTGCTGGATTATTTCGCGCCGGTCAAGGACGTCACCGTGATCGGCAAGCCCTTTTCATGGGGGTATCTTCTGTTCGGGAATGAAGTGGGACTCAGCTGGTACTGGTGCGGCATGATGATCGCCCTTTTTATGGCGTCTTTCGAGATGTTTTTGATCCTCACCCGACGAAATGTGCGGCTGTCGGTGGTGGGTATGTGCTTGATCGGGCTGTCGCCGGTCATGCAGTGGTGGTTTGTACCCCATATCCCCATTGTCTTTCTCTATGCCATGGCGCTGTTTGACATCGGCTATTACTTTTTTACCGCACGCTCTGTGTGGCTGCGCTGGCTTACCGCCCTGCTCGCCGCCATGGCGGCAATCGGGTTCGCTTTGTCCATCTTCCCGTCCTGCCAAGTCATCATGGCGCTTGTCATGGTGACGCTGTTGATCGTCACCCTCTTGCGGGACAAGGAGCAGATCACCCTCACCAAAGACTTTTGGTATCGCATCGGCGCCGCGCTGCTGATTACGGCGGGCGTGCTGGGCTATTTTCTTTTGACCTATCGGGAGGACCTGCATATGATCCTCAACACCGTCTATCCCGGCAAGCGGGTCAGCGTGGGCGGCGACAAGGGACTGTATGACCTGTTTACCGAGCTGCGCTCGTTGTTCCTCCCCTATAAGGACTCGAATCTTTCGAACAATTCGGAGATCGCGTCCTATTTCCACTTTGCACCGCTGTTTTTGCTGCTCTTTCCGCGCATTTCCGCCTGCCTGCGGAAAAAGGGGGACCGAAACCGTCTGGTGGGACAAGCCCTCTTTGTGATCCTGCTGGTGCAGATCGTGTTTATGTGCGCGGGCTTTAGCGAAACGCTGGCGAAGCTCACCCTTTTCAAATTCGTCAACCGCATGAGCCTGTCCTACGGCTGGACGGCAACCGTCTTTACCGTATGGGCGCTCTGGGCGGTATGGGAGTATCCCGATATCCTCAAGCGGTGGGAGAAGATCGTCTACCCGCTGCTCTATGGGCTTATCTACTGCACCTTTATCGACCAAAGCCTGCGGGCGTACCTGCCGCTTTGGCTGATTTTGGCGGAGATCGCCGGGTTCGTGGTGATCCTGCTTTGCTCTTTCCAACGGTGGAAGAAGATCGCGTCCTGCCTGATGATCGGGGTGATCTGCGCGGCGGGGCTGATGGTCAATCCCCTTTGCCGTGGGATCGCTCCCATCACCGATCACCCGCTGAGTGACTTTATTGCCGAGCAGGTCAAGGAGGACCCCGACGCCCGCTGGATCACGGCGGACACCAACTTTATCGTGGGGAACTTCCTGATGGCAAACGGGGCGAAGGTCATCGGCGCGACCAACTTTTATCCCGATGTCCGGCGGTGGGAGATTTTGGACCCCACTGGGGAGTATGACGAGGTGTATAACCGCTACACCAACCAGTATCTGTTTTTAACGCGGGAGCATTCCCATGCCGTTTTGCGGCAGGTGGACGACATTTGCATCTATGTCAACCCCGAGGATCTCAAAAAAATGGAGATCAAGTATCTCATCACACCGGTCGATCCGCATGAGATATTGCGCGAGTATCAAATCACCGATACGCCGGTGGCGGAGCAGGACGGCTATCGGGTATATCAATTAAGCTATTGAGAGGATAACGAGCATGGACAAGATCGCAGTATTGATCCCCTGTTATAATGAGAGCAAAACGATCGCCAAGGTGGTCAGGGACTTTAAGCGTGCGCTGCCGGAGGCTGTCGTATATGTCTACGACAACAACTCCACCGACAAAACGGATCGGCTTGCGGCGGAAGCAGGCGCCGTGGTGCGGTATGAATACCAGCAGGGGAAGGGCAATGTGATGCGGCGTATGTTTGCCGAGATCGACGCACAGTGTTATCTGCTGGTGGACGGCGACGACACCTATCCGGCGGACAGTGCGCGGGAGATGACCGACAAGGTGCTGCAAAAAAAGGCGGATATGGTAGTGGGCGACCGGCTTTCCTCCACCTATTTTGAGGAGAATAAGCGTCCGTTCCACAATTTCGGGAACACATTGGTGCGTTCCTGCATCAACTTCCTGTTCCATAACGACATCAAGGACATCATGACCGGCTATCGGGCGTTCAGCTATCGCTTTGTCAAAACCTTTCCGGTGCTCTCCAAGGGCTTCGAGATTGAAACCGAGATGAGCATTCATGCGATCGACAAGAATATGTATGTCGAAAATGTGGTGATCGAGTACCGCGACCGTCCCGACGGCAGCGAGTCCAAGCTGAACACCTATTCTGACGGATTAAAGGTGCTGCGGACGATTCTGCGGCTCTTTCGCACCTATCGGCCGCTGGGCTTTTTCGGGATCATTTCGGGGATATTGCTTTTGCTGGCGCTTATTTTCGGGATACCGGTGGTGATCACCTATCTGAAAACCGGACTGGTGCCGCATTTCCCGACGTTGATCGTCTGCGGATTTGCCGTGATGGCGGCGATCCAGTCGTTTTTCTGCGGGCTGCTGCTCCAGACCATGTACCAGAAAAACCGGCAGGATTTTGAGATGCAGCTTTGTCAGGTGACCAAAGAGGTGTCCGATGAATAAGGACATCTTCGATCGGCTGATGTCCCTGCCGGTGCTTCGTATTTTCGAACCGTTCTACCGGCGGCACAAGGAGGTGCTGCTCTACCTGCTGTTCGGGTTTTTGAGCTTTGTGGTCAGCATTGCCACCTTTGCCTTGTTCTGTCAGGCGCTGCGTCTCAATGAGCTGATTGCCAATGTGCTGTCCTGGATCATTACGGTGCTGTTTGCCTTTCTCACCAATCGCGTTTGGGTGTTCGGGGCGAAAACCGGCTCTGCCGCGGCGTTTCTCCGGCAGATGCTCGCGTTTTTTGAGGGACGGCTGCTCACGCTGGGGATCGAGGAGCTGATTTTGTTCTTGTTCATCACCTGGCTTCGGCTCAACAGTATCGCGGTCAAGGTGGTCGCCCAGATCGTGGTGATCCTGCTGAATTACATCATCAGTAAACGGTTCATTTTTCGGGATAAAACAAACTAAACCCGACAGCCTTTCGGCTGCCGGGTTTTCCGTGTGGGTCTAGCACACTTCGAGGGACAAACAATATTCACCCCAAAGCCGCCGCCTTTGTCAAAAGGTTTTGCGGTTGCGGTTAGCTTTTGCGGTTTTGAATCCCTCCACCGCGCTTTAGCGCGGTCCGAAGCTCTCTTGCGGTTCCCAATTTTGCTTATGCTCGCGGTAACGCTCGCGCAAAATTGACCGCGGCGCCATTCCCGCCTCGCTGTTTCGCCCGCTGGGCGCGCTTCGGCGGCAAAGCCCTTTCACAAGGGAGGTCTTGACA
>CANQKY010000014.1 GCA_947624575.1 uncultured Clostridia bacterium | reverse complement strand
CGAAGCAGCTTGGCGGCGCGCAGATTTATCTCAAGCGGGAGGATCTCAACCATACCGGCTCCCACAAGATCAACAACGTGCTGGGACAGGTGCTGATGGCAAAGAAAATGGGGAAGACCCGCGTAATCGCCGAGACGGGCGCCGGTCAGCACGGCGTGGCAACGGCGACTGCCGCAGCATTGCTGGGGCTTTCCTGCGAGATTTATATGGGGAAAGAGGATACAGACCGTCAGGCGCTGAATGTCTATCGCATGGAATTGCTCGGTGCAAAGGTACACGCCGTCACAAGCGGCACCATGACCTTAAAAGACGCCATCAACGAGACGATGCGGGATTGGGTCAGCCGTGTGGACGATACCCACTATGTAATCGGTTCGGTGATGGGACCGCACCCCTTCCCGATGATGGTCGGAGATTTCCAGAGCGTGATCAGCAGGGAAGCAAAGGAACAGATTTTGGCGGCAACCGGCAAGCTCCCCGCCGCTGTGGTGGCATGTGTCGGCGGCGGCAGCAACTCCATGGGTATGTTCCGCAATTTCATCGGCGATCCCTCCGTCCGCCTGATCGGCTGCGAAGCCGCCGGAAAGGGAATCGACACCGATCAACACGCCGCGACCATGGCAAAGGGAACGGTCGGTGTTTTTCACGGCATGAAATCCTATTTCTGTCAGGACGAATACGGTCAGATCGCGCCGGTTTACTCCATCTCCGCCGGACTGGATTATCCCGGCGTCGGACCGGAGCACGCTTACCTGCGGGACAGCGGCAGAGCGGAATATGTCTCGATCACCGATGAGGAGGCAGTCTCGGCGTTTGAATATCTCGCCAAAACAGAGGGGATCATCTGCGCCATCGAAAGCGCCCACGCAGTCGCCTATGTGCGGAAGCTGGCGCCCACTATGAGTCCGGACGAGAGTATCATCATCTGCCTGTCCGGCAGAGGGGACAAAGATGTGGCGGCAATCGCCAGATATCGCGGGGTGAATATCTATGAGTAACATCAAAGCAGCATTTGACCACGGAAAGGCATTCATCGGCTTTTTGACCGCCGGCGATCCCGATTATGAAACTTCAAAAGCCTGTCTGCTGGCACTCGCCGAGGGCGGCGCCGATTTGATTGAGGTGGGAATCCCTTTTTCCGATCCGATCGCAGAAGGTCCGGTGATACAGGGCGCCGATCTCCGCTCGCTCCAAAGCGGCACCACGACCGACAGCGTGTTTCGTCTGGTTGAGGAGGTGCGGGAGAGTATCTCCTGCCCGATGGTGTTTATGACCTACTTAAATGTGGTATTTTCCTATGGCTATGAGCACTTTTTTGCCCGCTGTGCGGAGGTAGGGATATCCGGCATCATCATTCCGGATATGCCGCTGGAGGAAAAAGAGGAGGTAAGCTGTGTCGCCTCCCGCTATGGGGTGGACACCGTATCATTGGTCGCACCCACCTCCCGCGAGAGGATCAGGCTGATCGCTTCCCAAGCCGAGGGCTTTATCTATGTGGTGTCCTCCCTCGGTGTGACGGGCGTGCGGGATAAAATCGTCACCGACCTTTCGGGCATGCTCTCCGAGATACGCGGCGTCACCGATCTGCCCGCGGCAATCGGCTTTGGCATCAGCACACCGGAGCAGGCAAGGCAAATGGCAGAGTATGCGGACGGTGTGATCGTCGGCAGTGCCATGGTGCGCATGGTAGAGCAGTACAAAAAGGACGCACCGCAGCATATTTATGACTATGTGAAAAAAATGAAATCCGCTTTGCGAGACTGAAAAAAGGGAGTACGGCCGTACTCCCTTTTCGTTATCCAAATCTGGTTTCGATCAGCTTGTCGCTGCCGTCCGGCGAATACCGCCACTCGTCCAAATGACCCGAGGTGATAAAATATCGCAGCTTCGCCGGCTTCGATGGGGCGGGGAAGGTGTCCACAATATTCAGCTTCACCTTCATGCGGTCGGGGATCAGGCTTTTGATGTATACCGACGCCTGCTGCCCGATCGACACGTTTGGGCGGCATTCGGCAAGTCCCGCCAGATTCGGCGTCAGTTCAATGAAGATACCGTACTGCTCGATCGAGCGCACGATACCGGATACCGTTTCACCCGCTTTGAACATGGCTGCATTTTCTGCCCAGTTTCCGAGCAGCTCCTTGTGGGATAAGGTGATCCTGCCCGTCTCATCGATCTGCCGCACGACTGCCAATATGTCCTGACCGAGCGTGAAACGGTCGGACGGGTGGGCGATTCTGGAAACCGAAATGCTGTCGATCGGCATCAGCGCGGAAATACCGCAGCCGATGTCCACAAAGCAGCCGTAATTTTCAAAATGGGTGATCTTGACCGGAACAATATCGCCGGGGATCAAACGCTTTAGGTAGGTGTCGCGGCACTGCACCTGAGCCGCGCGGCGGGAGAGAATGGCAAGCGGACGGTTCTCCGCATCGGTCGTAATGTTTTCTACCAAAAAGCAAACCGGCCTTCCCACGCGGGACAATATCGCAATATCCCGCACCGTGCCCTCGGCAATCCCGATCGCGCCCTCGCAGCGGGGGATCATGCCGCGCATACAGCCGAGATCGACAAACAGATTATGGGCGTTATCGCACATCACGGCGCGTGCTTCCAGGATCGCTTGCCGTTCCTTGGCAAGCAACAATGAGCTTTGACTGCTGCAGGCGCTTTGATTTTCCTGTGTCAGAATACGCAGTCCTTCTGCTGGATACATGATGATACCTCTCCTATTCTTCGCATTCTTTTCTCCACATATCGTGAAACGGTTTTTCTTTTTCTGCCTGACTATCTATATGCTGTGGCGGGTTCGGATATGCGTGGCGAAAAGGGATTGCCTTTTTGACTTCTTTTGTGGTATGATAAGATTGATTATCGGATAAGGAGTGGATACGCCGTGGATATCCGCGTCGGTGACATCATAACCATGAAGAAGAACCACCCGTGCGGCGACAACCGCTTTTTGATTTTGCGCTCCGGCATGGATTTCAGAATGAAGTGCATGGGCTGCGGTCATGAGGTCATGGTGCCGCGGGTCAAGGCGGAAAAGAATATTCGTAAGGTGGAGCGAAAAGACGAATCGGGAGAAGCATAATGTTTGAAAAGCTGAAGCTGGCAGAGGACCATTATCGGGAGATCGGAGAAGCTCTGACCGATCCCGAGGTAGTAAACGATCCCGCAAAATATCGGGAGCTGATGAAAGAGTATAAATCCATGACGCCGCTTATGGAGGCGTATGGGGCGTATTGTAAAGCAGACGAGGATTTAGCGGAAGCACAGTCGATGCTGGGTGAAACCGGTAACGATGAGGAATTGCGGAAGATGCTGCTAGAGGAGATCGAGACAAACCGTGTCCAAAAGGAGAAGTTGACCGAACAGATCAAAATCCTGCTGTTGCCCCGTGACCCGAACGACGAGAAAAATGTGATTATGGAGATTCGCAGCGGCGCAGGCGGGGAGGAAGCGGCGCTGTTTGCTCACACGCTGTTCCGAATGTACAGTATGTATGCCGAATCCCAGCGGTGGAAAACGGAGCTGCTAAGCGGCAGTGAAACGGAATTGGGCGGCTTCAAGGAGGTCAGCTTCCTGATTGAGGGAGACGGCGCCTATTCCAAACTCAAGTATGAAAGCGGCGTTCATCGGGTGCAGCGTGTTCCGGAGACTGAGACCGCCGGACGGATTCACACCTCCACCGTAACGGTAGCGGTTTTGCCCGAAGCGGAGGAGGTGGAGATCGAAGTAAATCCCGCCGATCTGCAAATCGACACCTTCCGTGCATCGGGAGCAGGCGGACAGCATATCAATAAAACAGAATCGGCAATCCGAATCACCCATCTTCCGACCGGTACGGTGGTGGAGTGTCAGGACGAACGGAGTCAGCATAAAAACAAAGACAAGGCGATGCGAATCTTGCGCTCCCGTTTATATGAGGCAAAAATGCAGGAATATAATGATCAGATCGCGGCGGAGAGAAAGGGGCAGGTCGGCACGGGCGACCGTTCCGAGCGGATTCGTACCTACAACTATCCGCAGGGCAGAATGACCGATCACAGGATCGGGCTGACCCTCTACCGGCTGGAGCAGATTCTAAACGGTGATCTTTCTGAGGTGATCGACGCACTGATGATGGCAGATCAGGCAGCCAAATTAACAGCACAGGCAGATGAAACAGCATGAAAACAGTATGGAGTAAGCCGACGCCGGATTGTCTGCGCCAAGCAGGCGAGCTGCTGCGACGCGGTGAACTGGTCGCGATCCCGACCGAAACGGTCTACGGTCTGGCGGCAAACGCGCTGGACGGGAACGCGGTCTCCGGTATTTTTCGCGTAAAGGGCAGACCGCAGGACAACCCGCTGATCGTGCATATTTCCTCGCTGGAGCAGATACCGCAGTTGACGAAGAATATCCCGCCGCTCGTTTACCGGCTGGCAGAGCTTTTTTGGCCCGGGCCGCTCACCATGGTGCTGCCGCGCAGCGACCGTGTTCCCATCGAGGTGTCCGCCGGACTGGATACGGTGGGAATACGTTTTCCGGCGCATTCGGTGGCACAGGCGGTGATTCGTGCGGCAGGAGTGCCGCTGGCAGCACCCTCTGCCAATCTTTCCGGCGCGCCCAGCCCGACCAATGCCAAACGCGTCTGGGAGGATCTAAACGGCAAAATTCCGCTTTTGATTGACGGTGGCGAATGTGAGGTTGGGGTGGAGTCCACCGTGATAGCCGTCGGCGAGGACAGCGTAGAGATATTGCGACCCGGCAAGATCACAGCAGAGCAATTTCAAAAAGCCGGTATCAAGGTCACGGTCAATCCGGCTGTGGAGCGCGGGTTAAAGGAAGGGGAGCAGGCGGCTTCTCCCGGCATGAAGTACCGGCATTACGCGCCCAAGGCAGAGCTTTTGCTGATCCAAGCGCCTTTGGAGGCATTTCGCCGTTATCTGAAAGAAAATGCCGAGGAACACAGCTATGCGCTGGTCTTTGATGGCGAAGCAGAGCTGATGCCGATTCCAAGCCTTACCTATGGAGGGAAAAAGGTGTCGGGGGATCAGGCACACCAGCTTTTTGAACGGCTGCGTCAGCTTGACGAGAAGAACGCTAACTGTGTCTATGTCCGTGCGCCGACCCGTAAAGGGGTTGGGCTTGCCGTGTATAACCGGCTGATCCGAGCGTCCGCCTTTCGATCGGTCACCCTGTTATCACCGCTTGTGGTTGGGCTGACCGGACCGACCGGTTCCGGCAAAACCCTTGTTTCAGACGCCATGTCCAAACGGGGCGCGTATCTTATCAACGCGGATCAAATTGCCAGAGAGGTGGTCGAACCGGAGCATTCGTCCGGCTGCCTGAGTAGACTTTCGGAGCTTTTTTCCGGTATCCTGCGTTCGAACGGAACACTCGACCGTGGTGCTTTGGCGGAGCAGGCTTTCTCCGATCCCGAAGCACTCGAAAAAATGAACGGCGTTTGTTATCCCGCCATTTTTGACGAGATTGTTTCCAAAATCAGGCAGTCTGACGCGCCTTTGATCCTTCTCGATGCGCCGACCCTCTTTGAAAGCGGCTGCGACCTTCTTTGTGACCTTGTGGTTTCGGTGTTGGCGCCTGCCGATGTCCGGCTCAAGCGAATCCTGCTGCGGGACGGCATCACCCCACAGCAGGCGCTCTCTCGCATGGGCGCACAGCACGACGACCGCTTTTACACCGAGCAAAGCGATTATCTGCTGTTAAACGACGGGTCTAAAAAGGCGGTTTTGGATAAAATAGATATGCTGGCAGATAAGCTGTTTGCCATGGTAAGAGGGGAGAGTCGTGCATGAAGCGTCGTTCACACCCCGTTCTTGCATGGTTGATGGTATTACTGTTTACGCTTTGCATCGGGTTTGGCGGCTGCTTTATCATTCAGTCCACCCTGCACCGCATGATCTATCCGCTGGAGTATCAGGAATATGTCATGACCTACGCCGCGGAATATCAAGTGGAGCCGGAGCTTGTGTACGCCATTATCCGCACCGAAAGCAATTTTGACCCCCATGCAACCTCAGGAGTGGGCGCACGCGGGCTGATGCAGCTGATGAACGAAGCGTTTTTATGGGTACAGCGCACGATCAAAGACCCCAAAGTCAGCTATGACGATATGTACGATCCCCAGCAAAACATACGATATGGGACCTGCCTGTTATCGCTGTTGCTTCGGGAGTTTGGCGGCAATGTAAACAACGCGATCATGGCATATCACGCGGGACAGGGCGCTGTGTCGGACTGGCTTTCCGATGTGGAGCTGCCGAAAGAAACCACTTTGCCCGAAGCGCAGTCACCGGTCACACAGGCATATCTCAATAAGGTGCTCACCAATATGAAAATGTATCAAGAGATGAAAATAAGAAAGGAGTAACAACATGAAAAAGGAACTGACAGAAGGTCAAAAGCTGGCGGAAGAGATTTTGATGCAAAACAAAAACGGCGCTTTGACCATGGACGCGGCAGAGCTTGCAAAGGCGGACGCCTTTGCGGAGGACTACAAGCGATTTCTGGACGCTTCCAAAACCGAACGGGAGGCGGTGAAGGTTGCCGTTGCTTTGGCGGAGGAAAAAGGCTTTGTTCCGTTTGAAGCAGGCGTCAAATATCCGTCCGGCGCCAAGGTCTATGCAGTCAACCGCGAAAAGGCGCTGATCCTCGCGGTCGTGGGGAGTCAGCCGATCGAAGAAGGCGTGCGGCTTTCTGCCGCGCATATCGATTCGCCCAGACTGGACCTCAAGCCGCGTCCGCTCTATGAGGACAGCGAACTGGCGCTGTTTAAGACCCATTATTACGGCGGGATCAAAAAGTACCAGTGGACCACCATTCCCCTTGCACTGCACGGCGTAGTGGTAAAAAGGGACGGCAGTAAGATCACCATCACCGTCGGGGAGAACCCGAACGATCCGGCATTCTGCATCACCGATTTGCTGCCGCATCTTGCAGACGACCAGATGAAACGCACGCTGGAGGAGGGAATCAAGGGAGAGGAACTGAACATTCTGATCGGTTCTCGTCCGTTTTGCGATGATGAGGTGAGCAAAAAGGTCAAGCTGAATATCATGAAAATCCTCTCAGAGAAATACGGCATCACCGAAGCGGATTTGCTCTCTGCGGAGCTGGAAGCCGTTCCCGCCTTTTCGGCGCGGGACATCGGCTTTGACCGCAGCATGGTCGGCGCTTACGGGCAGGACGATCGTGTCTGTGCCTACACGGCGCTTCGCGCCACTCTTGACTGTGAGAGCCCGAAGCAAACGCTGGTCACGGTACTGGCAGACAAGGAGGAAACCGGCAGTCACGGCAATACCGGTATGCAGTCGGCATTCCTGCGTTACTTTATTTCTGATCTGGCTGCACCCTACGGCGTTGCGGGGAGAACGGTACTGTCCCATACCACCTGCCTGTCCGCCGATGTGAACGCCGCGTTCGACCCCACCTTTGCCGATGTGTCCGAGCGGCAGAACGCCTCCTATCTGAACTATGGCGTGGTGATCACCAAATACACCGGTGCATGGGGAAAATCCGGCACATCGGACGCTTCCGCCGAATATGCCGGTGCAATCCGCAGCATACTGGATCGCCATCATGTGATCTGGCAGACCGGTGAGCTTGGGAAGGTCGATCAGGGCGGCGGCGGCACGGTCGCGGCGTATATTGCCGATCTGAATGTAGATGTGATCGACCTGGGCGTTCCCGTTTTGTCGATGCACGCCCCCTTTGAGGTCACATCGAAAATTGATATTTATATGGCTTACCGTGCATTCACCGCTTTTTCTGTGGACTAAATTTCCTGCCTGATGCAGACGCCGACCGTGTGGCTTTGGTCGGCGTCTTGCCTTTTGTCGATTTTTATAGTATGATAGAAGCAGAACAAGGGTGGTGATACGAGTGGCATGTAAATTATGGAACATTCCGGAAACTGACGCAGAAAAAACCGGTATCCTTGCCGCCGAGTATCAGATCAGCACCCTTGCGGCTGCGATCTTAGTCAATCGCGGCTATTTTGCCCCGTTTTTGGCGGGACGGTATTTGATCGACACGCCCTTGCAGGACCCAATGGAATGGCGCGGTATGGAAGACGCCGTTGCGCGAATCCGCCGTGCGATCGAGTGCGGCGAACAGATCACGGTGTACGGCGATTATGACTGTGACGGCGTGACCTCAACCGTGCTCCTTGCCGATTGTATTCTCTCACTGGGCGGCAAAGTTTCGGCTTACCTGCCCAATCGGCTCAGCGAGGGGTACGGCATGAACAAAGCCGCGCTTCGCCGTCTGGCGGAAAAAGGGACAACGCTCATCATCACGGTGGATAACGGCATTTCCGCCGTAAAAGAAGCCGAGCTTCTGCGGGAGCTGTCGGTTGACTTAATTGTAACGGATCATCACCAGCCGGCAAATTCGCTTCCGCAGGCGATCGCAGTGATAGACCCGCATTGCAGAGAGAGCGGCGCCGAATATACCGATTTTGCCGGAGTAGGCGTTGCGCTGAACCTTGCGGCGGCACTGTTAGGGGATATGGAAGCGGCTTTGGAGCGGTATGCAGCCCTTGCGGCACTCGGCACCATAGCCGATGTTATGCCGATGACCTCCGCAAACCGAACGATCGTAAAACGCGGGCTTACAAGCCTTGCTGATACCGATCATGTCGGGCTGCGTGCCTTGATGGAGATCGCGGGTATTTCCGAGGGAGAGCCGGTCACCGAGGATCAGGTCGCATTTCGGCTGGCGCCGAGGATCAACGCGGCGGGCAGAATGGCTGATCCGCGCCTTGCTTTACGGTTGCTTACCTCCTTCACACCGGAAAAGGCAAAAGATGCCGCTGCAAGGCTGCAGGAATGCAATGACCAGCGAAAAGCGGCGGAACAGGAGATACTCACACAGCTAGACGAGCAGATCAAAGAAAATCCGGCGCTTTTGCAGCGGCGCGTCCTTGTCTTTACGGGCTCTGATTGGCATCATGGTGTAATTGGCATTGTCAGCGCCAAGCTGGTGGAAAGATACGGAAAGCCCTGCTTTCTCTTTGCGGAGGATAACGGTGTTCTGACCGGCTCGGGACGCAGTCTGGGCGAGTTCTCGCTTTTTCATATGCTCACCGCTGTTGCCGATCATCTGATCCGGTACGGCGGTCATAAGCTCGCCGCAGGCGCTTCGCTGAAAAAGGAAAGCCTCCCGCAGTTTATGGAAGCAGTCGAAGCCTATGCCGCTTCCCTCCCGTTTTTGCCCCGCCCCGTTTTGGAGTGCGATGCCAAAATAGAGCCGGAAGAACTGACGGTCGAAGCGGTATCGTCCTTAGAGGTGCTGCGCCCGTTCGGCGCAGAAAACCGGAAGCCGGTATTCTGCCTAGAAAATGTTACGATCCGGCAGATTACTCCATTGTCGGACGGCAAGCATACAAAGCTGCTGTGCGCCGGTAAAAAGGGCGATTTTACGGTCGTAATGTTCGGCACACAGACCGATACGTTTCCCTATCGGGTGGGCGCGAAGGTCGATCTGGCTGTCACCGCCGAGCTTCACACCTTTCGCGATACGGTATCGGTCTCGCTGTACGCGGAGGGCATTCGTCCGGCGGGCTTTTCACAGAAAAAATATCTGCGTGGGCTCAAACGGTACGAGGCAGCGCGGTATCATACCCTCACTCCGCAGGAGGGGGCGGGCATTCTGCCAAGACGGAAGCAGTTAAACCTTGTCTATGCTGTCTTAAAAAAGACTTCGCTGCCCGCAGACGCCGATCTATTGTATTTGATGCTGTCCGACCGCATGGGATATGATACAATCTGCCTGTCGCTGGATATACTGTATGAGGCGGGTATTTTATCGGGACCGGCGGCAGTGGGTACTGTGCGACTGCTGCCCGATCCGCCCAAAATGCCGCTGCATGAAACCGCAACCTATCAGATGCTTGCCGCAGAAGCGGGAGGGGAGGTGTCCTTTTGAAAGACACAACTGTTTATACCATCGAAAAGCTGATGGAACGGATCACGGAATCCGATAAAAACTATGATTACGATAAAATAAACGACGCATACGATTTGGCAAACCGTGCTCATCAGGGGCAGAAGCGGCTTTCGGGGGAGCCTTATATCTCCCACCCGATCGCCGTTGCCTGCATTTTGATCGACCTCGGTATGGACACCGACAGTCTCTGTGCCGCACTGCTTCACGATGTAGTGGAGGACACCGAGATCACCTCCGACAGCATCAGGAGGCGGTTTGGCAAAGATGTGGCGCTTCTGGTCGAGGGAGTCACCAAGCTCGGAAAGGTGCCCCTTTCCACCAAAGAGGAACAGCAGACCGAAAATATCCGCAAAATGCTGCTCGCCATGTCGGAGGATATCCGCGTTATCATCATAAAGCTCGCCGACCGCCTGCACAATATGCGGACGGCGGACGGCTGGAAGCCGGACAAACAGCTTGAAAAATCGCTGGAAACTATGGAGATCTATGCGCCGCTTGCGCATCGGCTCGGTATCCGTGCGCTGAAAGAAGAGCTGGAGGATATGGCGCTGCGTTATCTGGACCCGATCGCGTATCGGGAGATCGAAAATCACCTGGCGATGAAGCAGGAGGAACGCTCCGCTTTCATCGGCACCATCAAGGAGGAAATCAGCAGCCGTCTGCTTGAAAATGAAATAGAACCCCATGTCTACGGACGGGTGAAAAGCACTTACAGCATCTATCGGAAGGTCTACATGGCAGGGAAGCAATTTGACGAGGTTTACGACATCTACGCGGTGCGGATCATCGTCAACTCCGTGACCGAGTGCTACAACAGCCTTGGTATCATTCATGACCTTTACACCCCGATTCCCAATCGGTTCAAGGACTACATCTCGATGCCGAAGCCGAATATGTACCAATCACTGCACACCACCGTGATCGGGCAGGCGGGCATTCCGTTTGAGGTACAGATCCGCACATGGGATATGCACTATACCGCCGAGTACGGGATCGCCGCACACTGGAAATACAAAGCCGGTGTGCAGAAAAGCGGAAAGCTGGACGAACGCCTTGCATGGGTGCGTCAGATTCTGGAATCGCAAACCGAAAGCGCCGACCCGTCCGATCTGGTCAGTACCATCAAAAACGATCTGGCGGGTGAATCGGTATATGTGTTTACACCAAAGGGCGACGTCAAGTGCCTGCCGGTCGGCTCGAATGTGATTGATTTTGCCTATTCGATCCACAGCGCGGTCGGAAACCGCATGACGGGCGCCAAGGTGAACGGGCGGATCGTCCCGCTTGACTATGTGCTGAAAACAGGGGAGATCGTCGATATTGTCACCGCGAAGCAGGAACGAAACGGTCCCAACCGCGAATGGCTGAAAATCGTAAAGACCAGCGAGGCGCGGAGCAAAATTCGAAGCTGGTTCAAGCGGGAACGGCGGGAGGAAAACATCAAAGAGGGGAAAGCGGAACTGGATAACGAGCTGCGCCGCAATTTGATCCAGCTTTCCGAGGAGGAGTACAAATCCTTCGTGGCGGAGCTTGCCCGTCGTCAACACTGTGAAACGGTGGAGGATTTTTACGCCGCGATCGGCTATGGCGGTGTGGTGCTTTCCCGCATTATGCCGCGCATTCGTGACGATTATCAAAAACGGCTGCGGAATGAGGAATATGGAAAGCCGCTTCCAACTCCGATCCAAAGGCCCTCCAAAAGCCAAAGCGGCGTGGTGGTGGAGGGAATCGACAACTGTCTGGTTCGTTTTTCCCAGTGCTGTAATCCGCTCCCGGGCGACGATATTATCGGCTTTATCACAAGGGGGCACGGTGTTTCTGTCCATAAAAAGGACTGCGTGAACATTCTGCCGATCCGAAACGATCCGGTGCAGGCAAACCGTCTGATACCGGTAAGCTGGGTGGGTGTGGACGGGACCGATGCGTCCTTCCGCTCCACACTGGACATTGTGGCAAATGACCGCAGCGGGCTTGTGATGGATATCACGATGATTTTGGCGGAATTTCGTGTGCCGGTGCATGAGCTCAATGCCCGTGAGCTGAAAAACGGCAACGCCAGTGTGATTACCACCATCAGCGTCGGCGGTGTGGATCAGCTTTCACATATTCAGCAGCGGCTGTCCAAGGTGAGCGGCGTATTATCGGTCGAGCGGAAAATGAACTAGTACGGGGTGAAACGGATATGCGGGCAGTGATACAGAGGGTATTGAATGCTTCTGTCACCGTAAACGGAGAAGTGATCTCTCAAATCGGAAAAGGATATTTGATCTTACTTGGTATTCTTACCGATGATACCGAGGCGGACGCCGAACTGCTGGCGGGGAAAACGGCGCGTTTGCGCACCTTTCCCGATGCTGAGGGAAAAATGAATGTATCCCTTAGCGATATTGGCGGCTCGCTTCTGGTGGTCTCCAATTTCACGCTGGCTGCCGATTGCAGGCGGGGGTAACCGCCCCTCCTTTTCCCATGCGGCGAATGCCGAGCAAGCGAAGCCGCTCTATCGGCATTTTCTGAATACACTATTCTCCTTTTCCGTTCCGGTACAAACCGGCGTGTTTGGAGCCGATATGCAGCTTTCACTCATCAATGACGGACCCGTTACGATTGTACTGGACACCGATGACCTAAAGCAGAGCCGTCGCTGACCTTCGGCGGCAGAATGGAGATTATATGACTTGCATCACCTTACCGGTCGGCGCACTGGAGACAAACTGCTATCTGGTCGCTGACGAAAACGGGCAAACCGCCGTGATCGATCCGGGCGCAGAATCGGAGCGTATTCTGCGTACTGCGACAGCACATTCGATGTCCATTCAAACAATCTTATTGACCCACGGGCATTACGATCATATCGCCGCTGTCAACGAGATACGGCGGCAAACCGGCGCTAAGCTGATGATCCATCAGCTTGATGCAGAAATGCTTTCTGACAGCGGCAAAAACCTCGCCACTCTTTTTGCGAGCGCAATTCCACCGGTGGCGGACGCCGACCGCCTGCTCATAGACGGCGACATCATCGCGGTCGGTGATTTGACCTTCGAGGTGCTGCACACACCGGGGCACAGCAAGGGATCTGTCTGCTATCTTTGCAAAGAGGGCAGGGAAGAAGCACTGTTTTGCGGCGATACGCTGTTTTATCTTTCCTGCGGGCGTACCGACTGCTATGGCGGTGATGACAGGATCATCGTGGCATCGCTGTCCCGCCTGGCAGGTCTGCCTTATGACGGTACGGCTTATTGCGGTCACGGTCCTGCCACGACGCTTGCCTTTGAGCGGGCAAACAATCCCTATATGATGATGCGGTGATCTCATGACCCTGGTATTTGACGGCTATCCACAAAAATATGAAATTGAAGCGCTCTGCCGCACCTTTTTCCCTTATCGGAAAATGCAGTTTGTCTATGAATATCATGGCAGTGTCGAGGACGATATGGTATTATATCTGCGGCTGAAGCCCGTTGCATCGGGGCTGCGCTTCCTTGTAGTAGTGGTCGATCCCACAACGCAAAGGGCGGCGCACATCACCCGTTTAGAGCGGGAGCTTCCGCGCAAGGAAATCGACCGGCAGTTTTGCCTGTTGTTGTTCCCGCTTTTGCAGGAAGTGACCGGCATTCGCCCAAAATGGGGGATTCTCACCGGTATTCGACCGGTCAAGCTGATTCACCAGTATCGGAAAGAGGGAAAGACCGATCCCGAGATCATAGCTTTGATGCAGCGTGATTTTCTCGTTCTGCCGGAAAAGGCAACGCTCGCTATGGCAACGGCAGACCATGAGATCAAGGTCATTGAATCCTCACACTCCGATTCTTTCAGCCTGTATGTGTCGATTCCCTTTTGTCCCGGCAGGTGCAGCTACTGCTCCTTTGTTTCCCAATCGGTCGAGCATATGGCAAAGAAGATACCGGATTATCTGGCGCTTTTGTGCAGGGAATTAGATGAGATCGGACGGCTTGCCGCAGGGCTTCGGCTCAGGCTGGAAACAGTCTATATCGGCGGCGGTACGCCGACCACCCTTTCGGCAGAACAGCTAGGGCGCCTGCTTGGGCAGATCGAGCGTTCCTTTGACCTTTCTCACCTGCGCGAATATACGGTAGAGGCAGGGAGACCGGATACCATCACCGCTGAGAAGCTGCGGGCAATCTATGATGCCGGTGTCGGCAGGATCAGCATCAATCCGCAGACCTTCGCCGATTCCGTTTTACAGGTGATCGGTCGCCGGCACTCGGCTCAAGATGTGTTCGATGCGTTTGCGCTTGCACGATCTGTCGGCTTTTCCTGTATCAATATGGACCTGATTGCCGGTCTGCCCACCGATACCCTTGAAAGCTTTTCCCACACGCTGGACGCGGCTTTGGAGCTGTCGCCGGAGAATATCACGGTACATACTTTGACGCTCAAGCGTTCCTCCACCCTTTATCAGAACGACCGCAACCAATTCGCCGGTGGGGAGGGGGACACCGCAGATATGCTCTCCCTGTCACAGCAACGCCTGATCGAAAGCGGCTATCGTCCCTATTATATGTACCGGCAGAAAAATACATTGGAGAGCCTCGAAAATGTCGGGTATGCAAAGGCGGGGTACGAAGGGCTTTATAATGTGTTTATCATGGACGAAACACATTCCATCTTTGCCGCAGGCGCGGCAGCCACCACCAAGCTGGTAGCACCGAACGGTAAGATCGAACGGATATTCAATTTCAAATATCCGGACGAATATCAACGCCGCTTTGACGAAATTCTCAGCAGGAAAGGGGAGATAGAAGCCTTTTATGAAGCTCACCTGCCATATTCCGTCCGCTTACAGGATCGATGAGGTCAATCACGCCATTCAAAAGGATCCCCTCACCCTGATCCAAAAGTCTGAAGCGGCGTTTGATTGCCAGATCACACAGATCGCCGACCACATAGCGGATAAAACACAGCATTATAAAATCCTATTGATGGCGGGACCGTCGGCTTCCGGCAAAACCACCTCCGCCGATCTGCTTTGCCGCGCGCTGCATACGCGGGGGATCGGGGCGCTTTGCATTTCGCTTGATAATTTTTTCCTCAACTGGAACGAGCTGCCCCGCCTGCCGGACGGAGAGCGGGATCACGAATCGATCGACACGATCTGCTTTCCCGCTTTGTATCAGTGTTACGATGATCTGTTCCGCCACGGAACGACCTATCTGCCGGCTTTCGATTTTCAGCAGGGGAAACGGCTGGATCACCAGCAAAAGGTGTCCCTCCACGCGGACGATGTGCTGATCCTTGAGGGAATCCATGCGCTTCACCCGCGTATGCTGACCCCCGACCACCGTGAGCGGTTTTTCCGCATCTACGTCGCTGCCACCTCGGATTTTGTAGATGAAGCGGGGGAAACCGTTTTGTCGGCGCAGGACCTTCGCCTGATTCGCCGCATGATACGCGACAACCGGCATCGCAGTGCGGGCGCAAAGCGCACCTTCGATATGTGGGAAAATGTCTGCCGCGCGGAACAGCAGTATATTCTTCCCTTGAAGAAGCAGGCGGATTGCATGATTGGCACGGTTCACAGCTATGAGCCTGCCATGTACCTAAAGCCGCTGTCTCCGATTTTGAATGCTTTGCCTGCAAATTCCGAATATGACGCGAAACGGCAGGAGCTGATCGGAATATTAAAGCAATTTTCGCCGCTGCCAAAATCCATGCTGCCGCCGCAGTCCCTTTTGAAGGAATTTTTGGAATAACACTTGCTATTTTCCACTAATATGCTATAATAAGAAAAAAGAATGAAAGGGTGTTCCGAAATGTCTGATTTTGATACTTTCTTCCACAAGGCAAAAGACAAAGCCAAAGACGTGGCAGATGTTGCCGGCAAAAAGACCAATGAACTGGTCAATCTGTCTAAGCTGAAGCTGCAGGAAATGCAGATCGGCAGAAAAATTCGCTCGTTGTATGAGCAGCTGGGACGCGCTACTTATCAGCTTCACAAAAATTCGTTTGAGAACGAGGAACTGATTTCCTCTCTGGAAGACGAGATCGCCGAGCAGCTTGACGCACAGGCTGTGGTGGACGACAAGCTCTGTGATATGAAAAATCAGGTGAGCTGCCCTTGCTGTCATGCCAAAAACTCCAAGAACGCGGTTTACTGCTCCAGCTGCGGCAATCAGCTGAAGGACGAGTTCGCGGACTTTGTTGAGAATGAGCCGGAAGAACCTGCTCCGGAAGCAGAACCGGAAAAAACCGAAGAGGAATAAAACCGAGTACAGCGGACGGCGATAAGCTGTCCGCTGTGTTCATAGTAAGGAGAAATGAGATGCTCTACCGCCTTGAGGATTACCGCGAGACTGCGGCATATATCAAAGCGCAGCTTGCCGAAGGCTTTTTGGCAGATACCGCGATCATACTCGGCTCCGGCTTAGGAAATTTTGCCGACTGCCTGCTAAACGCCCGTTTGCTTTCCTATCGGGATATTCCGCATTTCCCCGTCACAACCGTCACATCACATAAGGGCACGTGGGTATGCGGATATCTGGACGGTCAGCCGGTACACTGCCTTTCGGGACGCTTTCACTATTATGAAGGCTACCGTATGGAGGAAGTGGTCTATGCCGTCCGCGTTTTGTCGCTGCTGGGTGTGAAAAAACTGATTTTGACCAATGCCGCCGGCGCGATCAACGCTGCCTTTCGGGTCGGGGAGTTTATGCTGCTCACCGATTATCTAAAGCTGTTTGATGACAGTCCGGCGCGCGGTCAGCTGCCGCCGGAATTTGGACCGCGCTTTTTTGATATGACCTGTCCCTATGACCGATCTCTCAGAAAAGCGGCAAAAAAAGGCGCGGCGGCAGCCGGAATCACGCTGCATGAGGGCGTATATGCCTTTATGTCCGGTCCGCAGTTTGAGACGGCGGCGGAAATCCGTATGCTGCGTTCCCTCGGCGCCGATGCGGTCGGTATGTCCACCGTACCGGAGACAATTGCGGCGGTTCAGTGCGGTATGCGGGTCATGGGCATCTCTCTGCTCAGCAATATGGCGGCTGGAATTTTAGACGCGCCCCTGTCCGATGACGAGGTGGTATCGGTAGGGGAAAGAAGTGCCGAGTGCTTTACCCGCCTTTTAAAAGAGATTTTAACGAAAATAGCAGGAGTATGATATGATTTTTTCGGATATTACCCTTTATGCGCCGGACGGCAGCATACTACCGCACCGGTATCTGTCGGTCCAACAAGACCGGATCGCGGCAATCTCCGCATCACCGATTGAACCGGAAAAAGGGGAGAGGGTCATAAACGGCAAAAACCGGCTTCTTATGCCCGGTTTGGTCAACACCCACACCCATATCCCGATGTCGCTGTTGCGGGGTTATGCAGAAAATTTGCCGCTTCAGCGTTGGCTGAACGAAAAGGTGTTCCCGTTTGAGGATCGGCTGACGCCGGAAGACGTTTACGCGGGCAGTATGCTGAGCATGGCGGAAATGCTCCGCTTCGGCACCACTTCCTTTACCGATATGTATTATTTCTGCGACCGGACCGCCGAGGCGATGCTGTCTGTGGGAATGCGGGGGAACATTTCCCGCGGCATTGTATGCCCCGATCCTGCTGTAAAGCTGACAGACTTGCCGGCATATCAGGAGGCGGTCGACCTGTTTACTGCCTATCATCATGCCGGAAACGATCTCATACGGGTGGACTTTTCCGCCCATGCAGAATATACCAATACCGAAGATGCGATTCGCACCATTGCCAAAACGGCGGCGGAATACGGCGCGCGGGTGCATATCCATTTATCGGAGACGCTTTTGGAGCATGAGGAATGCAAAGGGCGGCATAACGGCATGACGCCGACCGCATTTTTTGAATATTGCGGTATGTTTTCCAATCCGGTCACGGCGGCGCATGGCGTTTATCTGGAGGAGGAGGATATCCGTATTCTGAAAAGCCACTCTGCCGCTGTCGCTCATAATCCGGTCAGCAATCTGAAATTGGGCAGCGGCATTGCACCGGTATCCGATATGCTGGACGCGGGGCTTCGCGTGACATTGGGGACTGACGGTCCGGCAAGCAACAATCAGCACAATCTTTGGGAGGAAATCAAACTGGCGTCTATTTTGCAAAAGGGCGTGCGAAAGGACCCCACGCTGATGCCGCCGGAGAAGGTGATTGCCATGGCAACCGCAGAGGGAGCGGCTTCCCAGGGACGGACCGACACCGGCGAGATCGCTGTCGGCAAGAAAGCCGATTTGATCATGATCGACCTCGACACGCCGAACATGACGTCCGCACACCCGATTGCCAATCAGCTTGCCTATTCGATGGACGGCAGCAATATTCTACTCACTATGGTGGACGGAAAAATCCTATATCAAAACGGAGAATGGCTCACGCTGGACATCGAACGTGTAAAGTTTGACGCGATCCAATCGGCAAAACGGATCCTCGGTGAGCTGTCATAATAACCGACAAACACCCCGCATAAAATGCTGTATGCGGGGTGTTTGTGTTGAGGCTGGTGTGGTATCGAAGGTCGAAACGGTATAAAAGCCGGAAGCGGTTTCTTCCGGCAATTCTGCTGATCGGCTTGCTTTGCTATTTCTACTATCGCTCGATACCACCCGTCACCGCAATTCTGGAAAGTCAGGCACAGCAGCTTTTAAGCGAAACGGAGCATCAAATCGTAACCCAGGTGCTGGCGGAGCAGGGGGAGCGCATCGGCTCCATCTCACTGGTAGAGCGAAAGGAAAACGGGAATATTTCGGGAGTGGAGGTCAACACCGCTGTTGTCAATCAAATACGAAACGAGATCATTCTCCGTATGGATCGGGAATTGGAAGGATATGCCAAAAACGGCTATGGTATACCGATTGGGACTCTGTTCGGCAGCATTTGGACTGCCGAGAGGGGACCAAAGGTGAAGTTTCGTCTTTCATCGGCAAATCAATCGGATTCAACGGTCACCAGCACGCTGACCTCCGCAGGATATAACCAAACACTGCACCGCATCACGCTGGAAATAAATTTACGTGCGTATGCTGTTTTGCCTGGCTACCGCCAGCCGGTTGACTTTCATAATGAATTTGTACTGGCAGAAACGGTGATCGTCGGCGCAGTACCGCTATACGCCACCCGCACGATCGACTGAATTTGACGGAAGGAGCTTAAAATGCTATAATACAAAAGGGAAGTCACCCCCGCGTTTGACCGGATCGAAAGTGACACAACTTCGCAAAATGTAAATTTTGCGAAGTTAGGGGGAGGAAAAATGAAGTATGCCGATGTACCGATTCCTGTGAGAGAGTACCTGCTTTATATGGAAACCGTCAAAGGGCGGTCGCCCAAAACGGTTTCGGAATATCATGTGGATTTGCGCAGCTTCTTTCGGTTTTTTCTGATTTATGAAGATGCGGTTCCTTTTGATACTCCCTTTTCCGAAATCGATGCTTCCGTTGTGACTTTGGATCAAATCCGCTCCGTTACCCTCAAGGGTCACATCTATGGATATATGAAATTCCTGATGGACGACCGTGGCAACAAATCGGACGCACGAGCCAGAAAGGCGTCGTCTTTGCGCGGATTTTTTACCTACCTGAAAGACGAAAACATGATCTCCGACAATCCTGCCGAAAAGCTCAGCCTGCCGTCCAGAGAGAAAAAATTGCCGAAACACCTTTCTGTTGAGCAGTGCCGGCAGCTTCTCTCCGCCATCAACGGCACCTTCCGTGTGCGGGATTACTGCATCATAACCCTGTTTTTGAATTGCGGCATGAGAGTTTCGGAGTTAGTCTCAATTAACCGAGCGGATATCCAGCAGGACACGATCCGTATCACCGGCAAAGGCAACAAGCAGAGAATGGTATATCTCAATGCCGCCTGTATCGACGCACTGGCGGCTTATCAGAATGATCTGGCGGTCAATCCCGAAAAATACCACCGCAAGCCGAACGAAAAAGCACTGTTTCTCAATAAAAACGGAGGTCGCATCTCCACTCGCGGCGTGGAGCTGATGCTGGAAAAATACCTCAAGGCGTCCGGCTTATCGGGGCTTGGGTTTTCGCCGCACAAGCTGCGGCATACCGCCGCCACCCTGCTTTATCAGGAGGGCGATGTGGATATTCATATCCTGCAAAAAATTTTGGGTCACGAAAATTTGGCAACGACCGAAATTTATACCCATGTGTCCAATAAGCAGGTCGCCGGTGCGGTAGAGAAAAACCCGCTGGCGCATGAGACGATGAAAAAAGAGTAAAAGAGACGGGTGCGAACACCCGTCCCTTTTCTGATTTAAACGTTTTGGAAAGAAAACTTTTGATCCTCAAAAATAAGCTTTACCCGATCGCCGGCTTTGATATTGCCCGCCAGCATTTCCTCCGAAAGCAGATCCTCCACTTTCGCGGTGATCGCACGGCGAAGCGGACGTGCACCGTAAACGGGATCGAAGCCCTCCTTGGCAATTTCGGTGACCGCTTCATTTGAGATATCCAATGTGATCTCCATTTTCGCCACACGCTCTTTCAGGGAATCGAACATCTTCAAAGCAATCTTTTCGATCTCGTCCTGCGTGAGCTTATGGAAAATAATGGTGTCATCAACACGGTTGAGAAATTCCGGACGGAAGTGCTGTTTCAGCTCCTTCATAATATCGTCCCGCTGCTCGCCGAGATCGGTATTTACCTCACTGTCGGTCTGGAAACCGAGACTTTTTTGCTCGGTGATCAGCCGTGCGCCGATATTGGAGGTCATGATGATGACCGCGTTTCTGAAATCGACCCGCCGCCCCTGCGAATCGGTCAAGATTCCGTCCTCCAAAATCTGGAGCAGCATATTGAACACATCGGGGTGGGCTTTTTCGATCTCATCGAACAACACGACCGAATAGGGCTTTCTGCGGATCTTCTCGGTCAACTGTCCGCCCTCGTCATAGCCGACATACCCCGGAGGTGAACCGACCATACGGGAAACGGAGTGCTTTTCCATATACTCGGACATATCAAGCCGGATCATCGCGTTTTCATCGCCGAACAGCGCCTCTGCCAAGGCTTTGCAAAGCTCGGTCTTCCCTACTCCGGTCGGACCGAGGAATAAGAAGGAACCGATTGGACGACGCGGGTCCTTCAGCCCGACCCGTCCGCGGCGGATCGCCTTAGCCACCGCCGAAACTGCTTCCTCCTGCCCTACCACGCGGCTGTGGAGAATATCCTCCATACGCAGCAGGCGGTCACTTTCGTCCTCGGTCAACTGCTGCACCGGCACACCGGTCCAGCCGGCTACGATCTCGGCAATCTCCTGTGCCGTCACTTCACCGTTGGAGTGTCCTTTTTGCTCCTGCCATTCCTGTTTTTGCTGATCTAATTGCTCCTGCAGCTCTTTGCTTTCGTCCCGCAGCTGCGCGGCGCGCTCAAAATCCTGGGTGTTGATGGCTGCCGCCTTTTCCTCCGACAGCTTCTGCAAGCGATCCTCC
Source organism: uncultured Clostridia bacterium (assembly GCA_947624575.1). Lineage (GTDB taxonomy): Bacteria > Bacillota > Clostridia > Oscillospirales > Ruminococcaceae > CANQKG01. Next base: position 11,159 of record CANQKY010000014.1, on the reverse strand, counting down.
AGCTCTTTCACATCGTTCGGAGCTGTAAAGGCGCGAAGCCTTACCTTAGACGCCGCCTCGTCGATCAGGTCGATCGCCTTGTCGGGCAGATACCGGTCGGCAATATACCGTACCGAAAGCTGCACGGCGGCTTTCAGCGCATCGTCGGTAATTCGGACATTGTGGTGCGCCTCATATTTATCCCGCAGCCCTTCGAGAATCTTCAGGGCGTCCTCCTCGGACGGCTCATCAACCGTGACCGGCTGGAAGCGGCGCTCCAGAGCGGAATCCTTTTCGATATACTTGCGGTACTCGTTGATGGTGGTGGCGCCGATGACCTGAAGATCGCCTCTGGCAAGCTGCGGCTTTAGGATATTGGCGGCGTCCACCGCGCCCTCTGCCGCGCCCGCACCGACGATCGTATGGATTTCGTCAATGAACAGAATGATGTTCTTTGCCTTTACCACTTCATCAATGGCGCCCTTGATCCGCTCCTCAAAATCGCCGCGATATTTGGCACCTGCCAGCATAGCGGTCAAATCAAGTGAAAAGATTCGCTTATTTTTGAGGATTTCCGGCACCTCGCCGCTCACGATCTTCTGTGCCAAGCCTTCGGCGATTGCGGTTTTACCTACGCCCGGCTCACCGATCAGGCAGGGGTTGTTTTTGGTGCGGCGGGTCAAAATCTGGATCACCCGTTCGATCTCCTTGGAGCGACCGATCACCGGATCGATACCGCCTTTTTGTGCGATCTCGGTCAAGTCCCTGCCAAACTTGTTGAGCGTCTCGGGGCCGCCCTTTTGACCAGACATATTGCCCCCTGCGGACATCTCCTGCCGTTCTCCCTGATCGGAAATCTCTTGTCTGCACAGTTGATACAGCTCCTTGCTGTTGACGCCAAGGCTTTGCAGAATCCCCACGGCGTAGCTGTCCTGCTCTTTTAAGATCGCCATCAGAATATGTTCGGTACCCACATAGCTGTGACCAAGCCCGCGCGCTTCATAAATAGCAGTCTCTAAAATCCGCTTGCTGCGCGGTGTGAATGCCGCGGGCGTCAACCGGTTCGGCAGACCTTTTCCGATATTTTCCTCCAGCTTTTGCAAAACCACTTCGGAAGTGATATTCTGCTGGAGAAGCAGCTGCGCCGCAACGCCGCCGTTCTCCGCCGTCAGGCCGTACAGAATATGCTCACTGCCGATATAGGTATGCCCCAGCTGACCTGCGACCTCGATTGCGGCATTCAGTGTGAGATTTGCTTTTTCCGTAAACCCGTTAAACATGTACATACTATCTCCTCCTTATTTTGAAAGAATCTCCCGACAAAGAGCGGCACGCCTGTTGTCCCGTTCCTCCGGCTGCAAGAGACTGCCGGCAGCCACACAGATGCTTGCCGCGCCGGTTTGATCCGCCAATGTCCGAAGCGTGTCCGGCGTTACAGTGGGCAAGATGCCAAGCGAAAGCCCCAGTCGGAGGTCGGACAGACAGCGGTCACATTCCTTGCCCGAAAGTATGCGGGCATTTTGCAGCACGCCGTAGCTCCGCCAGACGCGATCCTCTATTTGCTGCGGGTGATCGGAATAGAGCATCTTTCGCATATCCTCCTCCTGCCGCATCAGCTGGCGAACCACTCCCTCCAGATTCTGGATCGCATGCTGCTCGGAAATACCGAGAGTGATTTGATTCGATAGCTGATAAACGCTTCCGGTTACCTCCGACCCCTCGCCGTAGGTGCCGCGAATGGTAAGCCCCAGCTTGGAAATGGTGGCGGACAGCCCTGCCAATGCGCCCTGTCCCTCCAAGGCGGGCAGATGCAGCATGACCGAAGCGCGCAGACCGGTTCCCAGATTGGTGGGACAGGCGGTCAGATACCCAAGCTCAGGATCAAACGCATACCCGATCGCGCTTTCAAACAGATCGTCGATTTTGTCCGCCAGCTCGTACGCTTTTTGAAGCTGCAGTCCCGACAGAATGATCTGGATTCTCAGATGATCCTCCTCACATACCATAATGCTGATCGTGTGATCCTCGGAGCAGATCAGGGTTTTCCCGACAGGGTGCTCGGCAAATTCGGGACTGATCAAATGCTTTTCGATCAGCGCGAAAAGCTCCCATTCCTTTAAGCTCTCCAGCGAAATGACCTTCAGGCGATTGGCGCCGAAATTGGCGTTCTCCACTGCCTGCGCGACCGCTGTTCCAAGGGCGCGTTTCTGATCGGGTGACATTTTCGCGGGAAAAGGGTAGGAGGTGAAATTTCGCGCCAGTCTGATTCGGGTCGTCAATACCATATCCTGCTCTGTCATCTCGATCACTCCCCCTTCCCTTCCGCTTCACGAATCTGATCGCGCAGCAAAGCCGCCTGTTCAAAATCCTGCCGCTCGATCGCTTCCTCCATCTGCTCCCGCAGGCTCTTGAGCTTTTGCTCTGCCGTCAGCTCGCTTTCTTTATTTGCGGGAATTTTCCCCGCGTGCTGTGCCGTGCCATGAATCCGACGAATACTCGGCTGCAAATAAGAGCGGAACACGCGGTAACACTCGGCACAGCCCACACGACCCGAAGCGGAGATCTCATGCAGCTGGGTGCCGCAGTTGGGGCACACCTGGCTCTCCTGCCGGTTATCGGAGATCTGATTTCCAAATAAGCTGCCCAGTATCGAAGCCTGTGAGCCGAACAACCCGCCGCCGAACATACTGTTCACGGAAAGACCGGCGGCACAGGCACTGCAAAGGTGCATTTCGCTCACTTTGCCGTTGATATTCTGCTTCACATGGGTCGTTGCCTGATTGATATGGCATTTTTCACACAACATATTCTGTCACTCCTTTATATATTGCAAAGCATGGATTTGAAAACACAGGCTCTGATTCGGCTGCGCTCCTTCGGGAGAATGGACTGGAGTGTTCGATCCGACAGGGCGGAAAGCATGATACGTGCCTCCCGCTTGGACAGAATCTCATTCTGATAGAGTCCGTCCACCAAAAGGCGTGCCTGCTGCTCCTCCAGTGTATCACCGACCGACTGCAAAATATGGGAAATTAACTGTTTTTTGCTGTCCGATATTTTGGTGATCCTGATATATCCGCCGCCGCCGCGCCTGCTTTCCACGATATAGCCCTGCTCGGGTGTGAAGCGCGAGGTCAAAACATAATTGATCTGGCTCGGCACGCAGCCCAGCTTAACGGCAAACTCGTTTCGCTTGATCTGCGCCTCTCCGCCGCACTCCTGCAGCATCTCCTGTATCGCAAGGGCGATTGCATCTGATATGTTCATGCCGTTTTCCTCCTTCCTACATCTTTCAGTTTACTCTATAAGTCAAAGATAGTCAAAGTCAAACTAAGGTCAAAGAAGATCAAACAAATTGGAAAAAGATTGAATATTGATAACAGCTTTGTTTTTCTCACGCATACGGCTTTTTTCTTTGATTTTCTCGCATTCACATTCTACGGTCGCCAGCATATGATGAAGTAGTCCTAGGGAAAGGAGGTAAACCGAGTATGTGTGGCGGAAATAACTGTGCTTGGATCATCATTCTGATTCTGATCCTCGCTTCCTGCGGCGGATGCGGCTTTGGCCTCTGCGGCAATAATGACTGCGGCAATAATAACTGTGGCTGCGGCTGCTAAGATATATAGCTGATGACAGCAAAAGAGGCGCCTTCTACATAGAAGCGCCTCTTATTTTTTACAGATGCTTTATGAGCAATTCTTTCATCAGGGTGGGGTTTCCTTTTCCCTTGGTCAGGCGCATACACTGCCCGACCAGATAGCCGAGCGCGTTTGTCTTTCCGCCTCGGTAATCCTGCACCGATTTTTCGTTGTTTTTCAAAACCTCCAGCACGATCTCCTCCAACGCGCCGGTGTCCGAAATCTGTGCCAGTCCCTTTTCCTCGATGACAGCCTCCACACTTTTGTCCTCGAACAAAATCACGTCCAAAACCGTTTTACCGGCAGTGGAGGAAATTTTGCCCGAAGTCACGGCTTCCGCCAAATCAGACAACTGCACCGGCGTGATGGCAAAATCGGAAATCGGTTTTCCGGTGTCGTTGAGATATTTTGAAATATCGCCGACGATCCATTTTACCAGTTCGTCCGCCTTTGCTTTTCCGATTGCCGCAGCCGCCTCAAACAAATCGGCTTTCTCCGGCACCTCCACCAACAGTGTGGCGTCCCCCTGCGACAGACGGTATTCCCGCATCAGCCGTGCCATACGGTCGTTCGGGAGCTCCCCGATTCCCTCTTTCAGCGATTCTACCCGTTCCGCGCTCAACACAATGGTCAAAAGATCAGGCTCGGGAAAATACCGGTAATCCTGTGCGTCCTCTTTGGAGCGGAGCAAAAAGCTTTTCCCCCGGCTGTCGTCCCAGCGGCGGGTCTCCTGCGAGATGCTCTCTCCCTGCTCCAGCAGTTCGATCTGGCGGTTTGCCTCATACTCGATTGCGCGCACCGCGCCGCTGAAGGTGTTGACATTTTTCATCTCACAGCGGGTGCCAAACGGCTCTCCCTCCTTGTGAACCGAAACATTGACGTCGCAGCGGATCGAGCCCTCCTGCATTTTACAGTCGGAAATGTCCAGATGCTGTAAAATCGCCTTGATCGCGTCCAGATACGCCTTGGCTTCGGCAGAGCTGCGCATATCCGGTTCGGATACGATCTCAATCAGCGGTACGCCGCAGCGGTTAAAATCCACCAGAGTGCCGCCAAAGCTGTCACCGTGCAGGAGCTTTCCGGCGTCCTCTTCAATGTGAATACGGGTCACGCCGATCTTTTTTTGCTTGCCGTCTACCATGATATTGACATAGCCGTGTTCACACAGCGGCACATCGAATTGGGAGATCTGATATGCTTTCGGCAGATCGGGATAAAAGTAGTTCTTCCGATCCTGCTTGCAGATGCGGTTGATGCTGCAATGGAGCGCGTGTCCCATTTTAACGGCAGAATCGACCACACGGCTGTTTAAAGTGGGCAGTGTACCGGGCATACCCATACAGATCGGACAGCACTGGCTGTTGACCTCCAGCCCAAAGGCATTGTGACAGCTGCAATAAATTTTGGAGTCGGTATTGAGTTCGGCGTGAATCTCAAGACCTACTACCATTTCATAGCCCTGCTTCATTTGGCACCCTCCTTTCCGGAAAGACGCGGCATAGGTGGAAAACCGCCGATCAGCTTTTCATAGCTGTATGCCGTGTTGAGAAGCCGTGCTTCCGAGAAATGCGGACCGATCAGCTGCATACCGATCGGGAGTCCCATATCGTCCCTGCCGCAAGGCAGACTGACGGCAGGCAGCCCCGCAATATTGACCGGCACGGTGCAGACATCACAGCGATACATCATCAGCGGGTCATCAATCCGCTCACCCAGCTTGAATGCCGTATAGGGCGTGGTGGGCGTTAAAAGCAGATCACACTGTTCAAAGACAGAGACAAATTCCCGCGTCATCTGCTGCTGCAGCATTTTTGCACGCTTATAGTAAGCGTCATAATAACCGGAGCTGAGCACAAAGGTGCCAAGCAAGATGCGGCGCTTCACCTCATCGCCGAAGCCTTCGCTGCGGGTATTTTCATACATTTGCTCCAAAGTTTCAAAATGCTCGGTGCGGTAGCCGTATTTCACACCGTCAAACCGCGCAAGATTGGAGGACGCTTCCGCCGAAGCGATGATGTAATAAGCGGACAGACCGTAGCCGGTGCTGGGCAGCGAGAGCGGGATCAGCTCTGCGCCCGCTTTTTCCAGCTCTGCCGCCGCGTTCATAACGGCGTTTTTGGTGGACTCCTCCACACCTTCCTCGAAATATTCATGGGGCAGACCGATTTTCAGCCCCTTGACAGAAGGGTGAAGCTGAGGGGTGATCGGCGTCACATCACGCCGTACGGAGGTCGCGTCCATGGGGTCGGGACCGCAAACGGCGTCATAGAGCAATGCCGCGTCCTCAACCGTCCGTCCAAACGACCCGATTTGATCGAGAGATGATGCAAAAGCGACCAGCCCGAATCGGGAAACGGCGCCGTAGGTCGGCTTTAACCCTACCACGCCGCAGAGAGAAGCCGGCTGCCGAATCGAACCGCCGGTATCAGAGCCGAGCGCCACCACGGCAGACCCAGCCGCGACCGCCGCCGCACTGCCGCCGGACGAGCCGCCCGGTATGCGAGTGAGGTCATGCGGATTGGCGGTTTTCTGAAAATAGGAAGTTTCGGTCGAAGAACCCATGGCAAACTCGTCCATATTGAGCTTGCCGGGGATCACCGCATACTGTGCGCGGAGCTTTTTGATTACGGTAGCATCATAAGGCGGCACGAAATTGTGCAGCATACGGGAAGCACAGGTGGTGCGAAGCCCCTTGGTGCAGATATTGTCCTTGATTCCGACCGGAATACCGGCAAGCGGCGGGAGTGCCTCCCCCGACCGGCGGAGTTTATCTACCTCGTCCGCCTGTTTTAACGCTTCCTCCTTTTGGAGCGTCAGATAGGCACGAACCTCTCGGTCGGTCGTCTCGATTCGATTCAAAACCGATTCGCACAATTCGCGGGCGGATATTTCTCCCTGCTCCATCATAGCCGAGAGCTTTGCCGCCGAATACTCGTATAATTCCATGCTGTCCCTCCTAATCCACGACCTTCGGTACCACCACACAGCCTGCCTCGACCTCCGGCGCGTTTGCAAGCAGCTCGTCCCTGCGGTAAAGCGTTTCAGCCTTATCCTCCCGCAGCTCCATCGGGTGATCGGGGTCTAGTAGCGTTCCCTCTCCCTCAATCGGCGGAAGCTGCTCCACCATAGCAAGGATCTTCTCCATTTCCTCGGTGAATTTCGGGATCTCCTTCTCGTTCAAATGAAGCCGAGAGAGCTTCGCAATATGTCTCACATCAATGTTCATCGTCTGTCTCCTTCCCTAATCTGTCTAACAATTCCTGCTCCGTTAGAATGGGGATCTGCAATGCTTCTGCCTTGGCACGCTTGCTTCCCGCATTTTCACCGGCAACAAGATAATCCGTTTTTTTGGACACGCTTCCGATCACTCTGCCGCCATGCGATTCGATGAGTGTTTTGGCTTCCTCTCTGGTAAACCGCTCAAACGAACCGGTCAGCACAAAGGTAAGCCCCGAAAGCTCACTCCCCTCCTGCCGCGGCGTTTGCATCTCCATTTGCAAACCGCAGTCCCGAAGCTCATCTATCAGTATTTTCGATTGGGGCTGCGAGAAGTATTCCGTCACGCTCTGCGCCATAATGGGACCGATACCGTATATTCCGGCAATTTCTTCTTCGGTTGCCGCCATGATACGGTCCATGGTCAAAAACGCTTCACATATCAGCTCTGCGGCTCTTGCACCGATCCCGCGAATCCCCAGTGCAAACAGCACCCGCGGCATTGGGCGGCTTTTGGAAGCTTCGATCGCGTCCAAAAGGTTTTGCGCCAGCTTCTCCCCCATTCGCTCCAAAGGAAGCAAATCTTCCTTTTTCAGCCGGTAAATGTCCGCCGCCGTGGACAAAAGCCCCGCATCGGTCAACTGCCGCACCATATTATCTCCCAGCCCCTCAATATCCATGGCGGGGCGGGAAGCAAAATGGATCAGCCTTCTGAGCTTTGTGGCGGGACACGCCGGATTATCACACCGCCAAGCGGCTTCGTCCGGCTCCTTCACCACCAAAGAGCCGCAGGCGGGACAATGGGTCGGGAAGGTATAGGGCACGCTGTCGGGTGCGTGTTCCGATACGGAGACCACCTCCGGTATAATATCACCGGCTTTTCGTACGATGATCCTATCTCCGATCCGAATATCCTTCTGCGCGATCATATCGGCATTGTGCAATGTGGCACGGCTGACAGTGCTGCCCGCTAGCAGGATCGGGTCAAATACGGCTGTCGGCGTCAGTACGCCGGTGCGCCCTACCTGCACCTCAATATCGCGCAGCACCGTTTCCCGTTCCTCCGGCGGGTATTTGAAGGCGATCGCCCAGCGCGGACATTTTGCGGTACTGCCGAGCAGTTCCCGATCGGAAAGGCTGTCCACCTTGATGACCGCACCGTCGATATCAAACGGATAGCCGCCCCGATTGGCGCCGATCCGTTCTACCTCGGCGATTGCCTTTTCTATCGTGTCACACCGCAGATAGGAAGGCGATACCGGAAAGCCTTTTTCTTTGAGATAATCGAGCGTTTGGGCGTGACTGTTAAAGGTGATACCCCGCACCTGCTGGAGGTTGAATACGAAAACAGAAAGCTCCCTTTGCCTTGCGATTTCAGGGTCCTTCTGCCGTAGCGAGCCTGCTGCGGCGTTGCGCGGGTTCTTAAACTGCTGTTCGCCACGTTCCTCCTGCTCGGCGATCAGAGAGAAAAACCGCTCCCTTGGCATATACACCTCGCCCCGCACCTCCAGATATTCGGGCGGATCGGGTATCGTTTTCGGAATCGCGGCTATCGTTTTGAGGGTATGGGTCACGTCCTCCCCCACCAAACCGTTTCCGCGGGTCGAGCCGCGAACAAACACGCCGTTTTGATATTCGAGCGAGACCGAAAGTCCGTCGATCTTCGGCTCCACCACATAAAGCGGCTTTTGAAGCTGCTCTAGCATACGCGCGTCAAATTCCGCCACTTCCTCCAGAGAAAATACATCTTGCAGGCTGCCCATCTGTACGGCGTGGTTCACCTTTTGAAAGGCGGAGGAAGCCTGTCCGCCCACCTGTTGGGTAGGTGAATCGGGGGTAATCAGATCGGGGTACTCCTCCTCGAGCGTGCGAAGCTGCCGCATCAGCATATCATAGGTATAGTCGTCCACACTGGGATTATCCTGATTATAGTATTCGTCGCTGTACTGCCGCAGCTTTTCACGCAGCTGTTCGACTTTTTTGCTTACCTCATTCATTAGAAACTTCCTCCCGTTTTAAGGGGTTAACATGAACCATGCAGTGCTTGGCGTTCGGAAAAGCCGTCTCGATCGCGCGGTGTACCCGTTCCGCCACAGCGTGCGCCTCCAACAGTGAGGCAGTGCTGTCCTCCGCTATCTCCACGTCCACATAGAATTTGGAGCCGAAAAGCCGCGTTTTCAGATCGTCGATCCGCAGCACGCCCTCCTGTTCCAAGATCGCCTTGCGAATCTCCTCGGTCGTTTCCTCATCGCAGGAGGTATCCAGCATACGGTAAATACCGTCCTTGGCGATGGTAAACGCCGCCTTTACAATAAATACCGCGATCACCACGCTGGCAATCGGGTCGAGGATCGGCAAGCCCAGCATAGCGCTCGCAACCGCGATCAGGCTTGCGACCGAGGAAAACGCATCGGACCGATGATGCCATGCGTCTGCCAGCAGAGCATCGGAAGAAATGCGGTGTGCCGCACGGCGGGTAACCCAAAACATCAGTTCCTTGACCACGATCGAGAGAGCCGCTGCCGTCAGGGCGAACAACCCGGGCGTGACGACCTCAACACGCCGCACCCGCTCGATCCCGTTGACGGCGATCCCCACGCCCGTGAGAGCCAGCACCACGGCAAGAAGTATAGCGGCAACACATTCCAGCCGCTCATGCCCGTACGGGTGCTCACGATCCGCCTTTTGATCGGAAAACCGGATACCGGTCATAACAATCAGCGTACTGAATACATCGGAAGCGGAGTGCACCGCATCGGAGATCAGTGCGCCGGAATGGGAAACGATACCTGCCAGTAATTTGAAAAGCGATAACAGAAAATTGATGATGATACTACAAACGGAGACACGTGTTGCCGTCCGGATTCTGTCGGTCATTCGTCGGTCACTCTTTTCGGCAGAAATTCAGCGTTACAGCTATTTTAGTATATGCGAAAACGGCAGAAAAGTCAATCGAAAGCGGGTGACCGATCCCGCGGCATATTTTCGGCAGACAGCAGGAATACTATTTCGGAAAAGGAGTTGAGACAATGGCTATCTTGCCGAAAAAATGCGGTATTGTAGGCTGCGGACAGGTAGGCAGTTCGATTGCCTTCACCTTGTTACAGCACGGGATTTTTTCCGAGCTGGTGCTCATGGACAAAAACAGGAAAAAGGCGGACGGAGAGACGCACGATTTAAACCACGGCATTGCCTACGCATATCCCTGCCGTATTATTTCCGGCGGATATGCCGAGCTGTCCGACTGCGGCATTATTATTCTGACTGCCGGCGCCAATCAAAAAGAGGGTGAAAGCCGAATGGATCTGGTGAGCAGAAACGCTAAGATCATGCGGGAGATCGTGCCGCAAATCACCGCCGTCAACAGTGAGTGTATCCTTTTGGTGGTCACCAATCCGGTGGACATCATGACGGCGATCGTGCAGCGTGTTTCGGGGTTCCCGCCCAAGCGGGTGATCGGCTCCGGAACCGTGCTGGACACCGCAAGGCTCAAATACCTGCTGGGACAGCATCTGTGCGTTGCGACCAAAAACATTCACGGTTTTGTGATCGGTGAGCATGGCGACAGTGAATTGGCGGTCTGGAGCAGTGCCAATGTGTCCGGCATTGATTTGGAGGGATTTTGCAAAAACTGCGAAAAGAATTGCAGTGTGGAAGCCCTTCACGATCTGTTTGACGAGGTGAAAAACAGCGCCAACCGCATCATTGCCGCAAAAGGCGCCACCTATTACGGTATTGCACTGGCGGTTTTGCGGATTTGTCAAGCCATGGTGCAGGACGAAAACGCGGTGCTGACCGTCTCGGCGCTTGCAGGAGGGCAGTACGGGATCAGCGGCACTTACCTTGGGCTCCCCTGCATCATTGGCAGTACAGGGGTAAAGCGGATACTGGAGATCCCGCTGAACGAAGCGGAAAAGCTGCAGTTAAAAAGCTCCGCCGAGCTGCTCAGAGAGGTACTGCAATCCACCATTGACGGATAACGTGAAAAAAGCAGGTGGTGTTCACCTGCTTTTTTCTGTAAAAGTTTATTCCTCCGGCGGATTTTCCCAGTTGTGCCAGACCTGCTGCACATCGTCGTTATCCTCCAGCATCTCCAGCAGACGACCCATTTTCGTCCGCTTTTCCTCATCTTCTATCGCCGTGTAAGTAGAGGGTACCTGCTCCACCTCAAAGGACAAAAGCTGATAGCCCTTCTCGGTCAAAGCGGAGCTGACCGCATGGAGGTCATTCGGCGCCGTATCGATCTCATAGGTGTCGTCCTCCAGCATGAAATCCTCCGCGCCCGCGTCCATCGCCGCTTCCATCAAAGCGTCCTCATCGATC
>CANQKY010000013.1 GCA_947624575.1 uncultured Clostridia bacterium | reverse complement strand
GCCGACGGGCAGGCGCACGCGCTCGAGCAGGAGATGGCGGTGCTGAAAGCGGGTACTGCCGTCACGGTGCAGGAGGTCACAAAGCTCTCCGACCGCGAGTACTGGGGCAAAATCCCCAGCGGCTATATCGCGCTGCGGTATAACGGCGAGGACTATGTGAAATAATGCCATATTGTGAATATATTCACAATATGGCATTATAGGAAACTGACCTATACTTTTCCTAACGGAGATCGGCGGGGTGAGGATATGATCGATTACAGTCCCTTATGGGAGACCATGCGGAAAAAGGGCGTGACCCAGTACCGGCTGTTACAGGCGGGGATCGACAACAAGACCTTGGACGCGCTGAAAAACAACCGCAATATCACCATGCTGACGCTGGAAAAGCTCTGCCGCATCATCAGGTGCAAGCCGGAAGATGTGGTACGGTTTACGGACGAAGCATGACAAAAAAATCGGGTATAGTGGCACAAAAAGGACACGGCAAATGATTTGCCGTGTCCTTTCTTTTTATTCACAGAGGGAAATTTGTCCCAGTGCGGTAGAGGTCATGCCGAAGCTTTTCACCACGGTGAACCGCAGATACCGTCCGACAAACGGGGTGGCAAAGGGTCTGATCTGCCGCAGCGGATTGTTCGGCAGGTTATCAAACTCGCCCTCCAGCGCGGTCGTCCAGCTTTCCCCGTCCTCGCTCATCTCGATCCGGTAGCTTCGCAGATTGCTCTCGGTATCGGGCGGCTGGGTCGCCGGATCGAAAATCCACCGTCCCGCCGTGACCCGCTCGCCCAGATCAATGGTCAGGGTGATGGGATCAGTGGTATCAAACCGCGTCGGCGGTGCGTTTTCGGTGATGCAGTCGGCAAGCGCACTCCCCGCCATGGGAGTATGAGTAGACGAAAGGATCGTCCAATTCCGGCGGCTGAACCCGAACCGCTGCTGACCGATCGGACTGTCGCCGGTTTCGGGCGTATGCGCCACCGCCGACAGCACGCAGGAATCCGCCAGCTCAAAGGGACCTTCATAGGGGCGGTTCGGTCTGCCGTTGATGCCGTAACGGATCGCCGCGCCTTCCTCCGCCGTGATGACGACCATTCCCTTTTGACGGCGAATCACAGGTGCTGCCAGCAGCTTCGGCGTGCGGTACAGCCCGATATGCCGGTAAACGGGCGGCAGACGGTAGTCGGTCGTCTCCACGATCACCGCCGTGAGCGTCTCCTCCGAAAAGGGCAGCATCTTTTTATAGCCCACCGTTTTGCCGGTGCCAAGCGTTTTTTCGCTTCCGTCCGGCAGTCTGCCGATCACCCGAAACGCCGCGATCCGCTGCCCCTGCATGATGTCCTCCATCAGGGTGATCTGATTGCAGACAGCAGGTTTCGGCAGTGTCAGAGTGGTGCGGTAAACGCCGTTTTCCTCCTCGGTTTGCAGCGCACCGCCCTCTGCCAGATCCTCGGCGGAAGCGGCGCGGATATACGCACCCAGTTCCAGCAGCCGCTTGACGTCGTTTTCATGGAACAGACCCCTACGGTCGGGCGGAATATTGAGCAGAAGCTGGGTATTGCCGCCCACCGAGACGCGGTAGATTTCCGCAAGGGTCGCTAAATTCTTAACCTGATCGTCCTCCTTGCTGTGATAGAACCAGCCCGGACGGATCGAAGTGTCCACCTGTGCGGGGAACCAGCTCAAATAGCCGCTTCCCTTTTCCTTTGCCGCCATCAGTGCAGCCGCACTGCCGATATCCCGATCCTTCGGGTCGCCGCCCGTAAAGAGCAGATAGCCGTCGTCGCCGTTTTGCTCACAGCGATACATCGGGACAACCGACCATTCCTCCTGCCTGCCCCTGCCCGCCTCGTTGCCGATCCAGCGGATATCGGGACCAGAGATCGAGATCACCGCATCGGGTGCAAGATGTCTAATCAGGCTGTAATACCGCGCCCAGTCGTACTCCTGCTTCTTCCCGTTGGGACCCTCGGCACAGGCGCCGTCAAACCAGACCTCGTAAACCTCGCCGTAATTGGTCAACAGCTCGGTGAGCTGATTGCAGAAAAAATCGTTATACCGTTCGGAGTCGCCGTACCGCGCATCGTGGCGATCCCACGGCGAGAGATAGACGCCGAACTTCATGCCGTATTCCCGACAGGCGTCCGCCACCTCCCGCACCACATCGCCCTTGCCGTCCCGCCAGGGGGAAGCGGCAACGGTGTAATCGGTATACCGGCTTTGCCAAAGGCAGAAGCCGTCATGGTGCTTACAGGAGAGGATCACGCCCTTGAAGCCCGCTTCGGCAAGAGTGCCGATCCACTGGCGGGCGTCCAGCTCGGTCGGAGCAAACACCGAAGGGGAGGCAGTACCGTCTCCCCATTCTCGGTCGGTGAAGGTGTTGGTTCCAAAGTGGATAAACGCCGTCAGCTCCATGGTCTGCCAGCGGTACTGCCGCTCGGTCGGAACGACGGTCGCCGCCTTTTGCAGCAGCGTTTCCCTCGTATCGTCCGGCTCGATCCGGACAAAATTCTGGGTGAATTGCATGGATATACTCCTTTATTCTGCCGTAATGGTCAAATCGACATCGTCAAAGCGGGGACTGGACAGATGTATTTTGATCTCGCCCGATTCCTCGCCTGCCTTGACCCAAACCGCATACACGCCGCCGATCAGAGAAACCTCGCTGTCCCCGATCAGCCGACCCGCGCCGCTCACCGAAATACTGAGCGGGCTGAAGAAATAGGGCATCGGATTGCCCGCCTGATCGCAGGCTTTGACCACCACGCGGGTGACGTCAATCCCGTCGGCGGAAATCGCGGTGTCATCGGGTACGACCGAAAGTGTCGTCGGCATCGGCTTATGGGCATACCGCCGCTCGATCACCTTTTCGTCCCCGATATAGCCTCGCATCACGGCGCTCCCCCACCGTTGACCCCAGACCACATGGAAGTCGGTCACCAGGCAGGGCGGGTGCGGCAGACCGGCAAAGGTCTCATGATCGGGATAATAGGTGCCGAACAGCTTATCGTTGGTATAGACCTCGATCCGGTCGCAGTTGGTGAAGATATAAAGCGGATTGATACCGCCCTGCGAACGGTCGCCCACCGTCCAGTTGGTAGCCGCCTCGATCACCGGTCCATACTTTTTGGGATCGCGCTGGCTCCGATAGAAGGCAGCCGCCATTTTCGGGATTCGGAACATATCGTAAACGCCATGATAGCAGATTTTGTCGCCCGAGCCGAAGTTATTGTGGGTATGATAATCAAAGGCGCACCAGCCGATCACGCCGCTGATCGAATCGTCCAGTCCGGCGGTGTTGTGCATCATCATATGGTTCTCGGTGTGCCGGATCGAGCGGTTCTCGCCGTCATACCGCTTGGTGGGATACATATGCCCGCCCATCTCGGAGATCAGATACGGCACCTTATGATCCAGTCCGGTCACGACCTGCTGATCCCGCACGGCGATCACTTCCTCGCGGCAGAAATCGTTCATCGCGTAGACATCTTCCAGCAGCTCGCTGTTGGTGATGCAGCGAACACCACTGGTCTGGCGGGTGGGGTCCAGCTCATGCGCCAGCGCGTTTGTTTCCAGATAAAAATCGTGGTCGTCCTTCGATTCGTTGATCCGCACGCCCCAGAGGACAATAGAGGGGTGGTTCCGGTCGGTCAGGATCATCTCGCGGAGACTGTCCACCGCATGCCGCTTCCAGATATCGTTTCCCACGTGCTGCCAGCCGGGCAGCTCGGTAAAGACCATCAGTCCCAGCTCGTCACAGCGGTCAAGGAAGTATTTGGAATTGGGATAATGGGAGGTGCGAACAAGGTTCAGCCCCAGCTCGCACTTTAAAATCTCGGCGTCCTTCCGCTGCGCCCGCCGCGGCATGGCATACCCCACGACCGGAAAAGACTGGTGCCGGTTCAGCCCGCGAATCTTCACCCGTTCGCCGTTCAAGAAAAAGCCGTGATCGGTGAACTCGGCAGTGCGGAAGCCGACCCGTGTGACCGTTTCGTCGGAACAGTTCTCCGACCGATAGGAAACGGTAAGCTCGTACAGCGCCGGATCCTCCAGCGACCAGAGCCGGATACCGGCAAGATCGGACATAGTGATGCTCACCGCGTTTTCGCCGGCGGTGAGTGCGACCTCCTGCTCGATCGACGCTTCCACCCCGTCTCCCCGCAGGGTGAGGGTAACGGCGCCGCTTTCCGCTTCCGCCGCGTCCAGCGTCAGATCGGCACGCAGCGCCTTTTTCTCGCTGAGCACCTGCTCCGGACGGGCAAACACATTCTTGATACAGGTGTTGCCGGTAAAGCGGAGGTCTACATCGCGGTAGATGCCGCCAAAGGTCAGATAGTCGATCGCGAAGCCGAACGGCGGCATATCATCAAGCTCTCGGGAGTCCACCTCGACCACCAGCGTGTTATCGCCTGCCTGCAAAATGCCGGTCATCTCAAAGGAAAAGCGGGTGTAACCGCCCCAATGCTCGCCCAGCTTCTGCCCGTTTAAGTAGACGTCCGCCTTCGCCATCACGCCTTCAAAGATGATGAAGCTGCGTCCGGCGGCTTCCTCCTCCGTTGCCGTGACGGTCTTGACATAGTGCGACACAAACTGATAGACCCGCTCGTCAAAATAGGTCAGCGGCAATTCACAGTTGGTGTGCGGCAGATGCACCCGTTCCATTTTTGCCGTGCTCCCCGTTTTGTCATACGGAACCGGCGCGTAATTCCAATCGTGATTGATGTTCCGGATCATGCTGTTCTCCTTTCCGCTTTGCCATGCGGCTTATCCTGTTGCAGCGCGGCGGAAACACCGCCGCTTATATCCCGTTCATTATAACACACTCACCCATGAAGTCAACCCAAATAGCGGCTTTTTTTCAGAAAAAACAGCAGAAAAATCGGGAGGGTATTCTGCCGCCTACATCGGGGTGATATACCAGTTTCGCTTTCTGCCACCGTGCGGAATGAAAAGAACACCGGCGGCAAGCTTTCCGTGCTGCGATGTTCTTTGTTCCGATTTTACACTTATGCCGCATACAGGCACGCTTGAGGTCTCACCGAGATTCCAGCAACCGAAAGTTTTTCTAAAGGGAGCCAAGAGGGGAAAATCTTTTTCTGAAAAAGACTTTCCCCTCTTGTGGGTCGTTACCTAGTTTTCGGTTTCCACACAGAAAGAGCGTCTGCTGTGAGAAAGCGGTTTACAGAAAGCAAGTTTTTTTGAATCCCTCCACCGCGCAAGCGCGGTCCCCCTCCCTTTCACAAGGGAGGTTTTGACAAGGACGGCAGAATTGCGGTTGCGTTCCCGCCTCGCTTCCTCGCCCACAGGGCACGCTTCTGCAGGAAAGCCCTTTCACAAGGGAGGTTTTGACAAAGACGGCAGAATTGCAAAAACATAAAGTACGGGGCATCTTAAAGATGCCCCGTACTTTCACACAAAATCACGCTTAGGGTTCGTTCATCTTCAGGGTGTGACCTGCCATCTCGTCCTGAAGCCTTGCCAGAAACTGCGATTTATTCTTCTCGATCGCGTCGCCGGGCGTCTGTTCGCCGCGCAGCACCTCGCCGCACATACTGGTGATAGACGGCGAGTTCCAATCCAGCCCCGCCAGCGTCACGGCGTCGAGCATATACCGATCTGCATTCTCGGAGATGTCGATATAGACCTGCATCGACTTCTCGTTGTCGATCCGCTTGGAATACTTCGCCATGATCATGTCCGCGTGGGTCATATTCTCATAGGGAGCGTACAGCTCGTTGACCAGCAATAACAGCTTGGTGGTCATATCCTGATAGGTCGCCGGAATAAAGTACATCTGCCCACAGCTTGCCGAGGTGGCATAATCGTTCATCTGGGGACCGATCGGCGGGTAGATCACGCCGATCTGATCCTCCATTGCCGATTCCTGCGCGATCTGGAGCAGCTTGTTCGCCCCGCAGAGAATGGCGATACTGCCCTTTGTAAACTCATGCAGCGGCTGATCCCAGTTCAGGCTGCCGTCATTGACATTGGCGATCTTCTTGATCACCGCCCAGTCATACATCTTTTCGAGCGCCTCTCCCGACGCCGGATCGGTCAGCAGCAAAGCGGGATTCCCCTCATCGTCATAGCCCGCCACGCTGCCGCCGTTGGAATTGGCAAGCGCACGGAAGAAGGCGTGCCCCTGCGAGCCCACCAGCCCCCATTGGGTGGTGGTGCCGGACGCATCGGTCTTGGTCGCTTTGGTCGCGATTTCCTCGCACTTATCCCAGGTCCACTCCTTATTTTCGATCAGCTCATAGATGTCGCCGAGCTGTTCCCGCTCGAACAGGGAGAGGTTTGCATACCACAATGCGCCGGTCGGGTTCAGCGGTACATCGCAAAACGCATACTGTCCGCCGTCGAAGCGGGTCATCTTCCGCACGACCTGGCTGTACCGGCTGTCGGTAAAGTCGATCCCCGTTTCCGCCATCGCGTCGGCAAGGTTGGCGATCGCGCCCGCCTTGAACCAGTCGAGAATATAGTTTTCCTGTGTGACCATCACATGACCCATCGGTGAGCCTGCCGCAATCGAGGTCGCCATACCGGTCCAGTACTGACCCTTTCCCTCGACCTGCTCAATCTTGCAGTTGAACCGCTGCTCCAGCTCGTCCATACGCTGACGCTGATAGATCAGGTAGGGGTCGTCGGTATCCTCGGTGTAGACCATGTCGTAGCCCGGCGGATAGGTGAAGGTGATGGTCTCGCCGCCAAAATCCAAATCCTCTGTACCGACTGCCGCTTTCTCCCCGCCGCAGCCGGCAAGAAGTGCCGTGACCGTCAGGGCGGAAAGGACAGCCGCTGTCAACCGTTTCGGGTTCCCGCTCATGAGACAACCTCCCCTTTGTATGCTATACCATTATGGTAGCATACCCGCCGCGATAAGTCAATCACACTGGCGCTTAGGGTTCGTTCATTTTCAGGGTGTGGTCCTCCATCGTGTCGGACATGGTGGCGAGGAACTGCGGGGTGTTTGCCGCGATCGCCTCGTCCGGCGTCTGCTCGCCACTGAGCACCTTCGCGCACATCTCATGCACCGTAGGCGACACCCAGTCGACCTTCAATAGCTGCGTGGCGTCACTGAAATGCCGCTGCGAATTGGTGAGAATGTCCAGATAAACGCGAAGCGAATCCGCACTGTCGTTCAGCCGCGGATATTTGTAAACCACCTCTTTTTCCATCAGCTCCTCATCGGGGGCAAACAGCTCGTTGACCAAGGGCAGCAGCTTGGGAGCCATATCCTGATAGGTCACCGGAATAAAGTACATCTGCCCGCAGCTTGCCGAGGTGGCATAATCGTCCATCTGAGGACCGATCGGCGGGTAGATCACGCCGATCTGATCTGCCATGGCATGGTCTTGTGCTGTTTGGAACAGAGCATTGTCCGAAACCAGCATGGCGATATTCCCCTCGGTAAATGCGAGCGGCGCCGGATCCCAGCTGGTGCTGCCGTCACCGATATCGGCGATCTTCTTGACGATGCCCCAGTCATAGAACTTCCGAAACGCTTCGGTCGCCGCCGGTTCGCTCAACGGCAGGGTGGGCTTTCCCTCCGCATCAAAGCCGGCGATGCTTCCGCCATTGCTGACCGCCAGCGAAAGCAGGAGCTGGGTGCCCTGTGACGCTCTGATGCCCCACTGGGTGGTGTTGCCCGACGCATCGGTCTTGGTCGCCTTAGCAGCGATTTTCTCGCACTTGTCCCAGGTCCACTCCTTATTCTCGATCAGCTCATAGATGTTGCCGAGCTGTTCCCGCTCGAACAGGGAGAGATTGGCATACCACAGCGCACCGGTCGGGCTTGACGGCAGATCGCTAAACGCATACTGTCCGCCGTCGAAGCGGGTCATCTTCCGCACGGTCTGGCTGTACCGGCTGTCGGTAAAGTCGATGCCGGTCTGTGCCATAGCGTCGGCAAGGTTGGCGATCGCGCCCGCCTTGAACCAGTCGAGAAGATAGCCTTCCTTCGTCACCATCACATGACCGAGCGGCGTGCCAGCCGCGATCGAAGCTGTCATTTGGGTCCAGTACTGACCCTTCCCCTCGACCTGCGCGATCTTGCAGTTGAACCGCTGTTCCAGCTCGTCCATGCGCTGACGCTGATGGATCAGATAGGGGTCGTTTGTACCCTCGGTGTATGCCATGCTAAATTCGGACGGATAGGCAAAGGTGATGGTTTCACCCCCAAAATCCAAATCATTTGTGCTGACTGCCGCTTCCTCCCCGCCGCCGCAACCGGCAAGAAGTGCCGTGACCGTCAAGGCGGAAAGGACAGCCGCCAGAAACCGTTTCAGGTTTGTCTTCATTGAGGAAACCTCCTTTTTGTCTGATGATTGAAACGCTTAGGGTCTGTTTGCGCGTTTGGCAGCATACCGGCACGCCGCCAATATAAAAATGGAGGGGCATCTGATTGAGATGCCCCCCCATTTTTATTTTTGATATGGTGCTATTTAGGGTTCGTTCATCTTCAGTGTGTGACCTTCCATCATGTCGGACATGGTGGCGAGGAACTGCTGGGTGTTCGCCGCGATCGCGTCACCCGGCGTCTGGTCACCGTGCAGCACCTTCGCGCACATCTCATGCACCGAAGGCGACGTCCAGTCGAGCTTGGTCAGCTGCACAGCATCGTAAGCATACCGATCCGCATTGGTCGCCAGATCAATGTAGATCCGCATCGAATCCTCGTTGTCGATCCGCTTGGAATACTTCGCCATGATCATATCCTCATGGGTCATATCCTCATAGGGAGCATACAGCTCGTTGACCAGCAGCAGCAGCTCGGAAGCCATATCCTGATAGGTGGTCGGAATGAAGTACATCTGACCGCACTGGGAGTTGATGGCATAATCGTCCATCTCCGGACCCATCGGCGGATAGATCACGCCGATCTGATCTTCCATCGCGTTCTCCTGCGCGATCTGGAGCAGCTTGTTGCCTGCAACCAGCAGGGCGATGTTGCCCTCGGTGAACTCTTGCAGCGGCTGATCCCAGTTCTGACTGCCGTCGTTGATATTGGCGATCTTCTTGATAACGCCCCAGTCATAGAACTTCTGGAACGCCTGGGTCGCTGCCGGCTCACTCAGCGGCAGGGTCGGGTTACCTTCCGAGTCAAAGCTCGCGATACTTCCGCCATTGCTGACTGCCAGCGAAAGCAGGAATGCCCAGTGCTGATACGCTCTGATACCCCATTGGGTGGTGGTACCGGTGGCATCGGTCTTGGTTGCCTTGGTTGCGATCTCCTCGCACTTATCCCAGGTCCACTCCTTGTTCTCGATCATCTCATAGATGTCACCGAGCTGATCTCTCTCAAACAGGGAGAGGTTTGCAAACCACAGTGCACCGGTCGGATTCAGCGGCACATCGCAGAACGCATACTGTCCGCCGTCAAAACGGGTCATCTTCCGCACAGTCTGGCTGTACCGGCTGTCGGTAAAGTCGATCCCTGTTTCTGCCATGGCGTCGGCAAGGTTGGCGATAGCGCCACGCTTAAACCAGTCCAGAATATAGTTTTCCTGGGTGACCATGATGTGGCCAAGCGGAGAACCTGCCGCAACTGTTGTTGCCATCTGGGTCCAGTACTGACCTTTACCCTCGATCTGCTCGATCTTGCAGTTGAAGCGCTGCTCCAGTTCGTCCATGCGCTCGCGCTGATAGATCAAATAGGGGTCGTCGGTATCCTCGGTGTAGACCATGTCGTAGCCCGGCGGATAGGCAAAGGTGATGGTTTCACCTTTGAAGTCCAGATCGTCCGTGCCGACTGCTCCGCCTGTGCCGCCGCCTTCATCGCCGGGACCGCAGCCGGCGAACACAGCGGTGACCATCATAGCTGAGAGGATCGCCGCGATGACGCGTTTCCATTTCATCATTAAATGACCTCCTTTTATTCAGTGTATGCGCCGTTCCGCCGATTATCCAACCAGACCGGAACGCTCCACACTTTCGGTGAAATATCTCTGGCAAATCAGGTAGAGAACCAGCATCGGTATGATGAGGAAGAGCATGGCGCAGTTTCGTACCAGGCTGACCTCGGTCAGATTACTGATGCCGGCGCTTACCGTGCTGGCGTTCTCCAGCAGTCGGGTCAGCGCGGTTGCCAGAACCGGAACCTGTTGCAGGAACACAGATGAGTAAATGTCGTCCAGCCACTGCCACACATAGGAGAACAGGAACACTGTAATCATGATCTGAGTGGCAGAGGGGAGGAACACCTTGATGAAAGCCTGCGCCGTGGAAGCGCCGTCCACATAGGAGGCTTCCTCCAGCTCCTTCGGCAGGCCGCGGAAGTACTGCCGCATCAGGAAGATGTAAAGCCCGTTCTTCAAGCCCGTACAGGTGATGCCGAGCAGAACATACGGTACAACCGTGTTCAGCACATTCAGTGATTTGCCTGTGATCAACTGGAGCAGCCCAAACCGGAATGCGCCCACGCTGATGCCGATATCGAAATAACGGAATCCCATGTAGAGCGGCAGCAGGGTCAGGTCGGGCGGGATCACCATCGCCACAACGACCAGCACGAACAGGAAGTTCTTCCCGCGGAAGTTATACCGTGCAAAGCCGTACGCAACCAGTGTTGCGGAACACATCTGGACGAAGGAGGTGATCAGCGGATACAAAAAGCTGTTGAGCAGCAGGCTGTTCATCTCTAAGAAGTCCCATGCGTTCTGATAGTTTCTGAGCGTCCAGTTCTTCGGAATGTACTGCACCGAAGCGTCGTACACGTCCTCCACGGTCATGAAGGAAACCAGGATTTTCGAGACCACCGGATAAAGGATCACGAAGCTGATACCGATGAACAGTACCGTGCGGAGCAACCAGTTACCGGTAGACACGGTGTATTTGGCAATACGCTTTTTAGTCTTATACGAAATTTCCATAAACCGGTTCCCCCTTCCTTAATCGTAGTAGAATACCAGACGGTTGACTATGAAGAAGCATATCCCGATGATAATGAATATCACCAGCATATAGACCCACGCCATTGCGGCACCTCGCCCGTAATTCAGGTTGTTGAATGTGACCGTGTGGATATTCTGGATCATCGCATTGGTAGAGGTCGTGAACGAGTCGATGATGATGTAGACCAGCGATACTAAGATCTGCGGGCTGACCATCGGGAAGCTGATCTTCCAGAAAACCTCCCACTTGGTAGCGCCCTCGATATAGGACGCTTCGAAAATGGAGGGCGAAATGCTCTGGAAGCCTGCTAAGAAAATGATGATCGGGATCGCGCTCATCGCCACGATCGAGGAAATACGACCCACTGAGTCAACCAGGAACTTCGAGATACCTTCGCTTAAGCCCATGTTGGCAAGCGTTGTGGTGAATGCCGCCGTTACTGAGCCTGCATCGCTGGTCGACTGTGCGCTGCTGTACATATTGGACAGCGTATCTCCGGTTTGCAGCTGGGTGTAGATACCGGAGGAGAGAATGACCGGCATGAAGAAGATTCCGCGTACCAGCGCACGCCCGTGGAATTTTTGATTCAGCAAGCTCGCAATGAAGAAGCTGAAGATCAAAGCCACGATGACGTTCGGCATGGTGTCAAGCAGCATCGCGCCGATATTTCCGAGGAAGTCCGGATCTATCGTGAACAGATACCGGTAATGCTCAAACCCCACATTCTCCAGAATATAGCCGGACGCGCTGATGTTCAGATTGCTGAACGAATAGATCAGCGAGGTGATGACCGGCAGCAGGAGGAAGAAGAACGCGCCGATGATAAACGGTGTTGTGAATACATAACCGATTGTCTTTTTCTTCTGCTCCCAGGATTTCACTTTCTTTTTGGGTTTTGCCTTTACAGCCACAGCTTCAGCCATTCGTTATGCACCTACCTTTCCTGTCAGATACGCACCGGGGGCAATCGTCGTGCCCTCATAGGTGTACTCTGCCGTAGAATAGTTCGAGACGATGTAGCTTCCGTCCTGAGCTGTAGTCCGGTATACATTATTTGCAAGGGTCTCATAATTGGTGATCCCGCTTGCGAGTACGTTGCCGTCCTTGTTCAGAATATCGATCTTCTCCAGAATATCTTCCTTCCAGGTCTTGTAGCTGGTGGAGAAGTAGTCGATATGCTGTGTCTTGGACATATCCGAATCTTCGCTGGTCGTCAGCACATAGTAGAAACCGGCGTTGCTGCGGACTGCGTCCAGAACCGCTGTCTTGGTATTTCCGTTCAAGTTGACGCTTTCGTCTGCGAACGCCACATTCCCCTGCAATACCATCTGGAGGAACGGAATGGTCGCATCGGTGTTGTCATACTTGGAGGAGTTGAGCGGAATGGAGATCGCATGATCCATATAGGGAAGCGCATATGCGTTTGCTCCGAAGGTCAGCAGGCTGAAATCGCTGAGAGAAGCAAGGTCCTCTACCAGCATATTGGTTGCCTCCTGCCGCTCGATCATACGCTCCTTCTTGTAATCGCTGCTGACTCCGCTTCCGACACTCCGCAGGGACACGCCGCCGATCCCAAGATCGCTGAACGTTGCCTTGATATTTCCGATCGCCTCCCGCACAGCGGCAGGATTCATGATATAAGGCGTGTTCACAAGGTAGCTGTCATCGTTAGAAGACCATGCGGTGAAGTCAACCGGGAAGTATTTCACGCGATGCGCCACCGTCTTGGTCAGCAGGTAAGAGGTGTCCTTCGTTGTGGAGAAGCCGTCTAAGAACGCCGTATTGTAAACATACTGGGGATCGACATCGAAGTAGAGCTTGACGCCCTTCTCGCTTGCCCAGTTGAGCAGATCCTGCAGATCCTGCTTGTCGCCGACCTCCTTGTTCAGCTTCAGCTTCAAAGCGGAGGTCGTATCCACGCCGTTGTTGAAGAAGCCGGTCAGCTTGAACACCAGATTCTTTCCGCCGGCGTCGAGCAGCTCGTTCCCCACCGTCATGACGTCCTGCAGCGTGGAGTACGCATTCGGCTTTGTCATCTCGATACCGAGGATATTGTTCTGCCGACGAATGGTACCGAGGAACTCAATGTAGATCGGCGGCTGGTCCGCATCGACCGCATCGGAGCCGAACAGCTGGCTGCGGTAGTATGCCGCCATATCCGAAACCTGGCAGGCGTCCGCCTCAAAGAACTTGTAGGTCACCTGCAGGCTGCCCTCGTAATGATGCTCCTGCGATATGGTGAAGTACTCGTTTCCGCCGGTGGAGCCGAGGTAGGTCCTCGCCGTTTCACTGGTGCGGAACATGGTGTAAACACCGGAGTGCTGTTGATCGTTTCCGGTTCTTGCCATGACCTCCGCGATCGCCGCGCCATCGGTGATGGTGGCGAACACCGCCTTATCGGTATAGCCGATCCCGAATACCGGCAGGTACGCCGGCTCCTCCTGGAAGATCTGCTCATCAGGCGGGTTGGAGCTATCACGGCCGTAAACCGGCACCCGATAATCCTGCGTCAGCCCCTTGCCGTTGTAGGTGTTCATAATCGAACCCGCGCCGTCCGGAAGCAGGAAGTAGCTGCCTGCATCGTCCGGATCGGGAGCCGCGAAGTTGGTCAGGAGCCGCAGCTCGGTCACCACCGCGCCGTTGAACTCGCTGATCTCACTCATCGGAATGTCGACCACCAGACGGTCGCCGTCCAGCTTCAGATAGAGGAAAATGTTGAAGCAGACGCCGGTCGTGGCAGCAGTCTCACCGTTGCGCTGGTCGATCTCGAAATCCTCGTCGTTGTAACCGGTGCTCTTTAAGATCCGGTCAATCGTCGCCTTGGTACGAAGCGAGAGTGTCTCGCTCGACAGAACATAGAGGTCGCCGCTCTTTTTGTAGTTTGCAACCAGCTGTGACCGGTCAAAGGTATCGGTGATCTTTTCCCGAATCGCCTCGAACCGCTCGGCGCTGATGCCGTACGGACAGTAGTAGAACGGTTCTGCAACACCGACGGTGAACTGAATCTTCACGCCGTCGTCGATCTTGGAGATCGCGAACTGACCCTTCTTGACAGAGTCAGCGTAGCTGTTGAGAGTACCGGTCTGATTGGAACCGTCCAGATAGGAAAGGTCGAACAGCGAGTTTTCCACGTCCGTCTTGGACTTTTCGTCCCCCTCTGGATTGGAGTAATACACCGCGCCGTTGGCTTTATCCATCACCTGGAACTGTGTGGTCGCCTGGTTGACATAGAGCGCCAGATCATCATTTTCCACCATCAGCTGATAATTCGGATCGGAAGGTGTATATGCGTCTGCCGCCTGCACCTGAAGAATGGCGTTTTCTTCGGATACCGACAGAATCGCTTCGTCATCTGCACAAGATGTGCAAACTGCGGCAACCATGATGAGCGCCAATGCACCGCTGATCAATCGCTTCATTCGCTTCATTCTATCACCACCTATTCCCTTTCAAATTATCGGTTCGCCAGCTCTTCGACGATATCGGTTACGAATGCGATCATCTGCTGTACCAGTGCCAGGCAGAGCAGCGCCACGAAAACGATAATCGCGATTGCCAGCAGGGTAAGGAGTATTACGCCGATCGTCTGTCCCAATGTGAAGTTGTGCGTCTGCATCACGCTGGCGATCAGCATCAGCACCAGCCAGATGTAGGAGATCGCAATCAGTGCGGTGTAAATCGCACCCTCGTCCTGAGAAAGCACATTACTGAGAATGGTCGCGATCGGAGTCAGAATAATAAGCGGGGTGAGCGCGTATGCGGTGGCGATGAAGATGTCCTTGAAGGAGCCTTCACCTGCCATCAGCGAGGTGATACACCACTGCGCCACGATCCAGAGTACGAACGGAAGCGCGATTCGGAATATGTCGTTGAAGATGTTTGCGTAGATCGGGCGGACGCTCTGGAAGATGAAGCCGGTGAACTGCGACTTGAGGATCATCATCAGCATCGTCAGTCCGATCAGGATAAACGCCGCCTTGACCGAGCCTCGGTTCTCACGCTTCAGATCCCAGTAACCGTCGAGCATTCGTCCAGATACATAAGTACAGTAAGCAAGCGGTCCTTTCTTCTTCTCCGGCTTGGGGTGCTTCTTCCGGTAGGTCGCCTGGAAGATGATGTAGGCAAAGAGTGCCAGCACCAGAACCACCGCCACAATGCCGACCACCATGAAGTGCTCGTTGAGGACGTCGCGGCGATAGAACTTCCACGCCTTGGAGTAGTTGTCCTTATCCCACGCGAGATCGAAGTAATCCATCGCGTCCTTCATCTCACGCTGACGGTAAGCCACGTTGCCCAGCTCACGGAGCACCATCGCGTTCTCCTGGTTGTAATCGAGAAGTGCTGCCCACGCGGCTGCCTCACCCTCGTAATCGTTGTTTGCCTTGCAGTTCTCAGCCTCGAAGAAGAGGCTGCCGTACTCGGTCAACTGGAAGGTGAGAATCGCGTTCTTGGAGCCGTCCAGCACCAGGAACTCGTCATTGAAGTAGACCAGCGAGGTCGGGGTGGTCACGGTACCTCTTGTATTGCCGAGACCGCCGAACATGAACTGCATACCGCCGTCGATATTATAGACGAATACACGACCGCGGCGCTGATCCAGAATGGCGTACATGCCGTTTGTCAGGGTGGTCACATCGTTGACCAGCGAGGAGCCCTTGATGCTCGATAAGGTGTTCTCGATGAGGTCTGCCACCGGTCCTTTGCCGGAGGTGCGGCGAAGCACGTCGTTCCCCTTTGCGTTGACCCGACGAACCGGCTCTTTTACGTTACTGTTGGTCGTCACATAGATGAAGCCTTCATCGTCCACCATGAGGTTATTGTACTCGGAGGGGACGAAGGACTCACGACGGGCTCTCTGCTCCTCGGTGCTGAGCAGGTACTGAATCGACTCCGCCAGTGTGTAGACCGGCTTCGGAGCGCCCAGCATCTGAACGAAGTTGCCGTTTGCGTCCAGCTCCAGCAAGCCGCGGTTGAAGCCGCGGGAGCAGACGAAGATCCGTCCTGCGGAGTCGCACGCCACCTTGATGGGCTGGTAGTTGAAGTCGCCCGGCAGCAGGTTGGAGACCGGAGCCTTATAGATGGCGACCAGATTGCTGTCCCGATCCAGCCGTACCAGCCGCTGATGGCCGGTATCCGCAATCAGGATATCCTCGGTGACCGGATCAACCCACACGCCGGTAGGCGCCGCGAAGGAATCCATGCCCGCGTCGATCACGGTGGTGGAAGCGGTCGTGGTCGGAACCTCGGCGGAGGTGCCGCCGGAGCCGGTTTCGGTGGCTTCCGAGCTGTCACCGCTCTCGGCGTCGGTATCCTCCGCTTCGGCGTCCGCCGCTTCCGCATCGGCAGCTGCTGCCGACGAGGTGGTGGCGGAGGAAGTGACTGCCGCCGCGTTCGGATCATAGTCCGGATTGGAAAACTCCTTATACTCCCGAATCAGCTGATACTGATTATCCATCTTCAGGATCCGGTTGTTTCCGGTATCTACGATATAGAGTGTATCATGCGTTTTGTCCACGAACAGGTCCTGCGGGCCGTTGAGCGCCACGGTACCCATGGTCGGGCCCTCCAGAACGTTGTCCGGCTGAGCACCCGGAGGTGCGTAGTTCATGTCGCCATTGGAATCGTAGAGGTAGCTCTCATATGGCGTAACTGCCGCGGCCGCACTGATTGTAAGCGGCGCCGCCACAGTGACAACTGCCAGGAGACCAATGAGCGCGCGTTTGCATTTACCTTTCATATCCAAACCCCTTTTTCTCATTACTCTCCACACATCAATCCTTCATACCGGAGGACGCCATCGTCTGGAGGATCTGGCTCTGCGACAGGATAAACACGCCAATCGGTACGACCAGCATGACCAGCGTGACCGCTGCGCCGGCGCCCGCACGGGAGATACCGCCGAGCATGACCTGGCTCATGGCGTAGGAAAGCGTTTTCTTCTGCTCACTGAAGATATACACGCCGCCGGTTGCCGTCCACAGCGCCTGGATCTGGAAGATAATCAGGGTCAGCCATGCAGGCTTGACGTTCGGCATGACGATGGTCCAGAAGGTTCGCATTTCACTCGAACCGTCGATCTTTGCCGCTTCCAGCAGGGAGTCGGGGATCGAGGACATGAACTGCTTCATCAGGTAAACGCCCATCGAACCGCCCCACGCAGGAATGATGATCGCCCAGTAGGTGTCCACCCAGCCCAGCTTGGTCATGATGATGAAGGTCGGGATCTGAGTAACGGCGGTGGTGAACAACAGGGTCGTCCGTACCAGCTTAAAGAAGCCGTCCCGTCCGGGGAATACCCGTTTTTCCAGCACGTACGCCGCCATCGAGGCGAATACCAGCTGACCGGCGATACCTGCTACCGTAATAAAGATGGTGTTGAACAGGTAACGGGAGAACGGCACCCATGAATCGGACAGGAGCACGACCAGGTCCTTGAAGTTGCCGGTGGTCGGGTTCCGCACGATGATGTCAGGCGGGTACTTATAAATCTCGTCCAGAGGTTTAAATGCGTTACAGACTACATATACAAGCGGGATCACCATGATAAAGCCGACCAACAGCAGGACCAAGACATTCATGACATCGCCGCCGAGGGAGTGAGTCGCACGAAGGCCGACACGGGCTGTGCGCTTCGTTCCGGATTTTGCTGCCATAGCGTCCTACCTCCTTATCGTCCGACCTTGCTCAAGATCCGCTGAATCAGCTCATTGAGCAGGAACATACTTAAGAACAGAACCGTTGCAATGCCGCAGGCATAGCCCATATCGAAACGAACCGTACCGTAGTCGGACAGGTGGTTCAGAATGGTGTGCGCGGCGTAATCGGTTGAGGGGTTACCGCAAAGCTGAACGGTGATGTCACCGACCGAGAAGGTCGAGGTGATGGTCATGACCGCACCGAACATCAGCTGCGGACGCATACCGGGCAGTGTGATGAACCACAGCTCCTGCCAACGGTTATGGATACCGTCTATGTAACCAGCCTCGTAGTGCGATTTATCCAGCACCTGGAAGCCTGCGACGAAGGACAGGAAGCCTGCGCCCAGCGACATCCACAACTGCACGATGATGACCACCGTCAGCATATACTTGGTGTCTGTCAGCCATTGGATTGGTGAATCCAGCAAGCCGAGGTTCATCAGGTTCGCGTTCAGCCAGCCGTAGGAGTCGCCCGCGAAGATGATGGTAAAGATGGTGTACGCCGCACCCGACAGAGACGGGGCGTAGAACACGACGACCATGATCGCTCTCAGCCAGGGCTTTAACTCGTTGATCATCCATGCGAAGAAGAAGCACATGAGATAGCCGAGCGGACCGCAGATGATGGCGATAATCAAGGTGTTCTTGATTGCGGTTAAGAAGATATCGTCGTTCAAAAACAGGTTGATGTAATTCTGGAAACCGACGAACTGTGCCGGCTGCAGAATGTTAAAGTAGGTAAAACTGAAATAAATGGAAATCAGAACCGGCGACAGAATGAACAGAACGAAACAAATGGCAAACGGCAGCAGGAATGCGTATGCGCTCCAGTTATTTCTGATCTGCTTCATCGTGTAGCGGAAATCCTTTTTCCTGGACAAATCCGGGGTTTGTGCCATGAAGCCTCCACCTTTCTCTTATTCATTTCCGGTCGGGCGGCTTGCCGCCGCCCCGACCCAAAATGAACGATTATTCTTCGACATCGAGACCAAACTCTTTACGCTTCGAGGTCAGCTCCTCGTTGATGGTGTAAACATAATCGAAGAGCGTTTCCTTCGCATCCTGCTTTGAAATAACAACCTGACGGAATGCGTTGTTCACATTACGCGCCATGTAGTAGGATCCGGGAACCTGCGGAATGCCCTGCCCCCACTGCATCTGCTGAGACAGGATATTATACATCTCGGCGTTCCAGGGGATCTTTCTGAACGCGTCCAGATTCGCGGTCGCATAACGGGCGGAAGCACCCATCACGCTCTCGAGCTCCACGCCGTAGTTGTACTGCGAGTCGGCGGAGGTCCACCACTTGGCGAACTCCCATGCCTCCTGCTGCGACTTGGAAGCGTTCATGATCACGGTGTCAACACCGGAAATCGGAGTGGAACGGTCGATCGAGCCGTCCGCCTTTCTGGTACCGGGCAGCAGGGTGAAGCCCCACAGACCGCTGATTTCAGGAGCCGAAACAACCAGCGTGTTGTAGTTGCTGAAGTCGGCGACCACCAGCGGATACTCACCGGTGCGGAAACGGGTCTTAAAGTCGTAAGTTTGCGGCAGCTCATAGTTTAAGAACATATTCGTCCACTGCCTGAAGGCGCTGAGTGCAATCTCCGAATCCAGAGCGGAGGATCTGCCGTCGTTCCGGTAGACCTCGCCGCCCGACTGGAGCAGCATCGCATAGTAGGCGTCCACGCCCTGCTGGGGAAGCAGTGTGGTGGAAACCGGAAGTGCAAAGCTCATGTTGTTCTTGAGCAGCAGCGGGATCACGGCGATGACCTCTTCCCAGGTCTGCGGAACGGTGATGCCGAGGTCCGCCAGCACATCGCTGCGGTAGAACAGCACGTTGAACTGCTGCGTCTCAGGAAGCGCATACACGCCGTCCTGATATTTGAGCTGGGTCATACGGCGATCCAGGAAGTGGGAAGCGATCTCCTCATAGTCGTCAAACTGTGTGAGATCGACCGCCGCGTCACGAACCGCGAAGTTGACCGGCTCGGTATCGGGCTGCTGGAGCGATACGTCAGGACCGATGCCCGCGACCGTTGCCGGCAGCAGGGACGCCTGCGCGACCAGCTCCATGTTGACGCCGATGTAGGGGTGGGTCGGGATAAAGGAGGTATCGACCATCTTACGAATGATCTGCACCTGGTCACGACCGGTCGGCACCCAGACCTTCAGCGTGGTCTGTGCCTGCGAGGAATCGGCAGAAGAACCGATGCTGTTATAATCGTTGAAGAAGGACGCGAAGAACTGATTGATCTCATAGCCGAGCTGCTTGAAGAAGCCCGCTTTCGCTGCCGGCAGATCCTCGATCTGTCTCTCGTCCGAAACCAGCGCCAGATAGTCGATCTCCAGCGGCTGGGAAGCAACGTCGGTCAGCCAGGTACCGAGGTTACCGATATTGGTCTTGAAGTAATCCAGCTCACTCGGCACATCGCTGTAATGATTGTACATCTTATTGAGCTGTACGATCACGGTGTTGAGCGTTGCGTCGTTCTTGCCCTTGCCGCTGTACTCGATGAACCAGTTCTTGATCTCCTCAAGCTGTACCGACAGCGGACCCAGCTGGTCGATCGCCGCCTTGGTCTCGGGGATCGAATCCAGCGCGTAGTTCTGCATGCTGTCCGGATCGGAGCCGGTGACCTTCATGATGGTGGTATAGATGTTATTCAGATCGACCAGGATATCCTGCACCTGACTGATGCGGGTCGCCATCTCGCCAAGGCTCGCTTCCATGGTGATGGTGTGATTGCCCTTGGTGAGATAGAACTCGAATATCGTGTCGTCCTTCCCGAGCGGTTCAATCCGCCAGTCGTTATCGAACGGGAACTGATAATGCTGCAGCTCGGCGCAGGGCACCTCACCGTCGATCATGATCATACGGCTGGAGGTAACGCCCCGTGCGGTGTTCTGCCGCTCCTTGACATAAATGGAATAAAGCCCGTCTGCCGGAACCTCGATCTCCCAGGTCAAATACTGCTGTGCGCCTGCCCAGCTCGAACCGCCCACGGTATTGAGCTTCTGAAGATTCCGCTCATACGGCAGGGTGGTCGGGGTGGTCCGGTCGGTTCTCGGGTAGAGCACCGGATCAGACTTATAGGCTGCGTCCTCGCCCTGGATAATCAGGTTCTCCGCATTGGCGGGACCGTATTTTGCGTTCTGTGCCGCAAGCTCCTCATAGGTCGGATAGACCGGTGCATGGCAGAAGGTGATGCTGCCAATGACCAGCGGCTCACTGACCGCGGTGAAGCGAATGGTATTGACCCCCGCGTTCAGGTTGACCAGCATGGCGTCGAGAATATAGCCCTGCTGATCGCGGAGATAACCGCTCTGCCAACGCTTGACCTCCACCTGGGACGGACGAATGTCGTTCCCGTTGGTGTCGGTGCGGTAGGCATAGGTGCCATCGGCGTTTTTATCCATGTCGTTGATGTCATTTTCGTAGATCCGGCGGAAGGTGATCTGCCGCATCCCGGCGTGCTGCATTTCGCCGTTGATGTAAAACTCACGCTCTACCGCGGAGCCACGGCTGTTCTCTGCAACAAAATCCATCTTGACAGCATACAAGCCGGCCTCGGCAACAGTGATCGGGAACTCCACGTATCCCGTTTCATCTGTATAAAGACTGGTGCCGGGTCGGTCCAGATAATCACTGATCAACCGATGGTTCCCGTCCGCGCCGGTAAAGGTGCCAAGATCCACCGGAATCTCCGCGTCGGGCTGCGGCGTGTCCGCATGGGCTGCCAGAAATTCATTATATGTAGTCAGATCTGCCAGCTCAGCGTCCTGTGACAAGTCAACAACGGGAGCAGTTTCCGAAACAGCAGCTTCCGCGCTCCCGCCTGCTCCTTCCGCAGCAGACACACCGAACCCGTATGTGCCGAACATACTGATTGTCAGCGCCACACAGGTCAAGATCGTCAAAGCTCTTTTCATGTCAGCAGTCACCTCAACTTACTTTTTCGTCAAAATGCAGGACGCTTTTTGTCCGAGCCGCCGATTTCCCCGTTTTTCCGACAGTCACCTCTGCCGGTCGGCGGTTTTGGGACAGAAAGACATCATACTTCATTTTTTACATTATAGCCTATTCTATTGCCATTGTCAAACAAATTTTATACTTTTTTCTTGAATCCGTAAAAAAATGGAAGCATTTTTTATGCTATTTGTTCAAAAGTACCGGCGCAATTTTTGCGACTTTGAACACAAAACACCATATATTGTGAATATTTTGTAAAGCGATACAAGATTTAGACGATTTGGGAAGTCAGACAGAATTATGAACAAATTGGTAACAAAATGGTATAAATTCTCCTATTTTCGGACGGCTTGCAATCGGCGGGAAACGGATATATAATAGTAGAAAGAAGGAGGGGATCATGATGCGACCGAATATTCTGCTGATCATGACCGATCAGATGCGGGGCGACTGTATGTCCTGCGCCGGTCACCCCGATGTGAAAACGCCCTATCTGGACACGCTGGCAAGCGAGGGCGTGCGTTTTTCCCATGCCTATTCCTCCTGCCCGAGCTGTATTCCGGCGCGGGCGGCTTTGATGACCGGCATGAGCCAGGAAAAGCACGGACGGGTCGGCTACAAGGACGGGGTGCCCTGGCGGTATCCGCACACGCTGGCGGGGGAGCTTTCCAAGGCGGGCTACCACACCGAATGCGTCGGCAAGATGCACACCCACCCGCTGCGGAACAGTCTCGGCTTCCATCATGTGAAGCTCCACGACGGGTATCTGCATTATTACAGAAGCGGCTCGACCCCCAGCTATGAGCAGCAGCAGGTCGCCGACGATTACAATTATGAGATGAAAAGTCGGCTCGGTATCCACCGCGATCTGACCGAGCAGGGGGTGGAGTGCAACTCATGGGTGGTGAACCCGTGGCAGTTTGACATTTCGCTTCACCCGACCCACTGGGTCACCGACGGCTGTATCGACTTTCTCCGCCGCCGCGATCGGGAGCAGCCCTTTTTCCTGATGGCGTCCTATCTGCGGCCTCACCCGCCCTTTGATCCGCCCGAGAAGTATCTGAACTACTATCTGGGTCGGGATTTGACGCCCCCTGCGGTGGGCGATTGGGAGGAAGCACTCGGCTTTTTGCCGAACGGGCAGCGGTATGACAGCACGAACGCCCCCGCCGATCCCGAGCTGCGCCGGATCGCCATGGCAGGCTATTACGCCTGCATCAGCCATCTGGATCATGAGATCGGGCGGCTGATGATGGCGATGAACGATGCGGACGCGCTCACAAACACGGTGATTCTTTTCCTCGCCGATCATGGCGAATTGCTGTTTGACCACAACCTGTTTCGGAAGTCGATGCCCTATGAGGGCGCCGCCCATATCCCCTGTATCATCAAGGCGCCGGAGATCAAATCGGGCGTGTCGGACGAGGTGGTGGAGCTGCGGGACATCATGCCGACCCTGCTCGAGCTGGCAGGCGCGCCGATCCCCGATACGGTGGACGGTCAGTCGCTGCTCCCCACCATGCGGGAGGAAACGCCGCTTCGCCCCTATCTCCACGGCGAGCACGCGATCGGAGCGCGTACCAACCATTTCATCGTCACCAAGGAGATGAAATACGCCTGGTACTCCCAGACGGGGAAGGAGCAGCTGTTCGACTTAAAAAACGATCCGAAGGAGCTGCACGACCTGTCGGACGATCCCGCTTACGCCGCAGAATGCGCGAAACTGCGCGGGTATCTGATCGAGGCACTCACCGGACGGGAAGAAGGAATGGTCGAGGACGGCAAGCTGGTCGTCGGACGGACTTACCGCCCGCTTCTGCGCTCGGCAGGCTTTGAGGTGTAATTGGCAGGCTTTCCGTGCCGTGCTATGCTTTGGAATCCCTCCACCGCGCGAAGCGCGGTCCCCCTCCCTTTGACAAGGGAGGCACTGGCGACCAAATAAGTTTTACCGAAACACGAAAAAAGGAAGGCTGACAAAAGCCTTCCTTTTCCTATTTTAGATACCTTAAAGGCTAATTCCCACCCCAAAGCCACTGTCTTTGTCAAGACCTCCCTTGTCAAAGGGAGGGGGACCATGCGGCAGCATGGTGGTGGGATTCAAAACCTTAAATGCGCACTTTTCTTTTTGTCATTCACAGTGACACGCGCCGAGCGGGGCTATGCCATTTCCTCGGTGCGGCGATAGAGTCCGGCATAGATGCCGTTTTGCTCCAACAGCTCCTGATGAGTACCCGCTTCCTCGATGCCCCGTTCGGTCAGCACCAAAATCCGGTCGGCATGGCGAATGGTGGAGAGCCGATGGGCAATCGTAAAGGTGGTGCGCCCCTTTGCCAGACGGCGGAGAGACTGCTGCACCAGAAACTCACTTTCATTGTCCAGCGCGGAGGTCGCCTCGTCCAAAATCAGGATCGGCGGATTTTTCAAAAACAGACGGGCGATCGAAATGCGCTGCTTCTGTCCGCCCGAAAGCCTGACCCCGCGCTCCCCGACCTCGGTATCATACCCCTGCGGCAGCTTTTCGATAAACTCGTCCGCGCCCGCCGCACGTGCCGCGGCGCGCAGCTCCTCCGGCGTGGCGGACGGATTGCCGTAGGCGATATTCTCCGCCACCGTGCCGCCGAACAGATAGACGTCCTGCTGCACCAGCCCGATATTCTCCCGCAGGGAGTGGAGGGTGATCTCCCGCACCGGTGTTCCGTCGATCAGCACATCGCCGTTGGTGGTATCGTAAAAGCGGGGGATCAGGTGGCAAAGGGTGGTCTTGCCGCTCCCCGACGGACCGACGATCGCCACATTCTCGCCCGACTTCACCGTCAGCTCCAGATGGGACAGTACCTCCTCCT
The DNA here is from genome assembly GCA_947624575.1 of uncultured Clostridia bacterium. Lineage (GTDB taxonomy): Bacteria > Bacillota > Clostridia > Oscillospirales > Ruminococcaceae > CANQKG01. Next base: position 12,161 of record CANQKY010000013.1, on the reverse strand, counting down.
CATTGCCGTAGGAAAAGCTGACATTCCGAAAGGTCACCTGTCCCTCCACCACAGACAGTGGTTTTGCCTGCGGCGCGTCCGCGATCGCAATCGGCTGCTGCATCAGAGCATAAAACCGCTCAATTCCGGTGGTGCCGCGCTGGAACTGCTCGGTGAACTCCACGATCTTTCGCACCGAGGCGATCAGCGTTTGGATATAAAGCAAAAAGGCAATCAGGTCGGCAGGGGTGATATGTCCGCCGATCACAAAAAGCGAGCCGATCAGAATGACCGCAATATACAGCACCCCGTCAAAAAAGCGGGTGCCCGCCTGAAACAGCGCCATATACCGGTAGGCATACCGCTTGACCGACAGAAAATCCCGATTGTTCCGGTCGAACTTCTCCTGCTCCACACCCTCTCTGGCGAAGGACTGCACCACCCGAATCCCCTGCAGGCTGTCCTCCAGTCCCGCATTGAGCTCCGCCGTCCGCTCACGGGAGCGGGTAAAGCCCAGCTTCATTTTCCGGCGGAAAAAGATCACCGAAAAGAGCATCAGCGGCAGCAGCAAAAACAAAATGACCGTCAAGGGCAGGTTGATCCCCGACAGGATCACAAACGAGCCGATGATCTTGACTCCGGCGATAAAAAACTCCTCGGGACAGTGATGAGAGAACTCGGTGATGTCAAACAGGTCGTTTGTGACCCGCGACATGATCTCCCCTACCTTGGCGGTGTCGTAAAACGAAAAGGGGAGCTTCAGCAGGCGGGCAAACAGGTCGTGCCGCATATCCGCTTCGAGGGACGCACCCATCACATGACCGATATATGCCATATAATAATTCGCCGCCGTGTCCATCAGCCGCAGGAACAGGTAGACGGCGCTCAGCCGGATCACCGCGGCAAGCAGCACCTCCATCTGACCGGTCAGGGCGGTATTGGTGATCTGCCGGACGATCATCGGAAAGACAAGCTCGCACACGGTAGAGAGCAGCGCGCAAAGCAGATCGAGGCAGACTATTGGCAGATAGGCTTTATAATAAGGAAGAAAGGCGCGCAGCGCCTTCCAACCGGTTTCTCGTTTTTTCATAACGGCTCCTTTGCTATTTTTGCGGGATTGCGGGGATAGGCTTTGCCGGTGGGTCGCACCTTTTCGATCACCACGATTGCGCGGCGGCTTTGATCCGGCAGGATAAACTTCTCCACCGAGCGGACCGCGCCGCCCAGCACGCCGATTGCGTGCTTTGCCTCTAAAAGCTCGGCTTCGATCTCATACCCCTTGAGGGCGCAAAAGCACCCGCCCACCCTCACAAAGGGCAGGCAGTATTCGCACAGCAGAGAAAGCCTTGCGACCGCACGGGCGGAAGCGAGATCAAACTGCTCCCGCAAATCGGGACGGCGCCCGCCGTCCTCGGCGCGGGCATGGATACACACCCCGTCACAGGAAAGGGTATCGAGCAGCTCCTCTAGAAAGCCGACCCGCTTTTTTAAACTGTCGAGCAGGGTCAACCGACAGTCTGGACGGGCGATCTTCACCGGCACGCCCGGAAAGCCCGCGCCGGTGCCGACGTCGATCAGGCTCCCGTTTTCGGGCAGCTCAACTGCCTTTAAAAGCAAAAGGCTGTCGAGAAAATGTTTTACGATCACCTCGTCCGGCTCGGTGATGGCGGTGAGGTTCATCACCCGATTTTTCTCCGCCAGCAGCGCGGCGTATGCCGAAAACTGGGTGAGCATATCCGGCGTTAGGCTTATTCCGTATGCCGCGGCATACTGCCGCAGAGTCTCCATCACTGATTCCCCTCCTGCAAGGCGACCAGCAGCACCGAAATATCGGCAGGGCTGACCCCCGAAATACCCGCCGCCTGTCCGATATGCTCCGGACGGACGGCAGACAGCTTCTCGATTGCCTCCAGCCGCAGTCCGGTTACGGCGTGATAGTCAAAATTCGGCGGGATTTTCTTCCCCTCCAGCCGCTTCATCTGCTCCACCTGCCGAAGCTGGCGGGCGATATATCCCGCGTACCGAATCCGAATCTCCACCTGCTCCGCCACCTCGGCGGGCAGGTCGGGACGGTTTTCGTCATAGGGCAGAAGATCCCGATACCCGATCTGCGGGCGGCGGATCAGCTCTGCCGCCCGCACCGCCTGGGTCAGCGGCGCGCTTCCCCGTTCCTCCAGCAGCCGGTTGAGCGCCGGATCGGGAGAGATGGTCAGCTTTTGAAGCCGCTTTTCCTCAGCTGCTACCAATCGGTATTTTTCCTCCATGCGGTGGAGTGTTTCATCGGACACCAGCCCGATCTCGTGCCCGATCGGCATCAGCCGCTCATCGGCGTTATCCTGCCGCAGCAGAAGCCGGTACTCGCTGCGGGAGGTCATCATACGGTAGGGGTCCCGACAGCCCTTGGTCACCAAATCGTCGATCAGGGTGCCGATATACCCGTCCGAGCGGGAAAGCACCACCGGCTTCTTCCCCTGCACCTTACGGGCGGCGTTGATCCCCGCCATCAGTCCCTGTGCCGCCGCTTCCTCATAGCCGGAGGTGCCGTTAAACTGCCCCGCACCGAACAGCCCCGCTACCGCCTTGCACTCCAGTGCGGGGGTGAGCGCCAGCGGGTCGATACAGTCATACTCGATTGCGTATGCCGTCCGCATCAGCCGCACCCGCTCCAAGCCCTTGATGGTACGGAGAAACCGAATCTGCACATCTTCCGGCAGGGAGGAGGACATACCCTGCAAATAGTATTCCTCGGTGTCCAGCCCCATCGGCTCGATGAAAAGCTGGTGCCTTTTTTTATCCGCGAACCGCACTACCTTATCCTCGATACTGGGGCAGTAGCGGGGACCTACCCCCTCGATCCTGCCGCTGTAAAGCGGGGAACGGTGGAGATTTTCCCGAATCACCCGATGGGTTTCCTCATTGGTATAGGCGATATAGCAGTCCACCCGATTGACAAGCGGCTTTGTGGTGGAAAAGGAAAACGGACAGATGATCGTATCCCCCTGCTGCCGTTCCAGCTTGTCAAAGTCGATGCTGTCCCGATGTACTCTGGCGGGGGTGCCGGTCTTGAACCGGCGAAGCGGCAGACCCATCTGCCGCAATGATTCCGACAGCCCGATCGCCGGACGGACTGCATCGGGACCGCCCGAATAGGAGACCTCCCCGACATGAATCTTCCCCTCCAGATAGGTGCCGCAGCAGAGGATCGCCGCCTTGACCGGATACACCCCGCCGAGCCTTGTCACCACCGCCGACACCCGACCGTCGGTGCGGAGGATATCCACGATCTCCGCCTGTTTCAAGTCCAGACCCGCCTGATGCTCCAACAGCTTTTTCATATACAAATGATACTGCGCACGGTCGGACTGCACCCGCAGGCTATGTACGGCAGGTCCCTTGCCGCGGTTGAGCATACGGCTTTGGAGAAAGGTGGCGTCCGCCGCCACACCCATCTGTCCGCCCAGCGCGTCGATCTCCCGCACCAGATGCCCCTTGGCAGTCCCGCCGATCGACGGATTGCAGGGCATATTGGCAATGCCGTCCAGCGTAAGAGTGAACAGCACCGTTTTGCACCCCAGCCGAGCCGCCGCCATGGCAGCCTCGATACCGGCGTGCCCCGCCCCGATGACCGCAACATCATATTCCTCCATCGGATACAAAGCCATTCACCCCCTATTTCCCCACGCAAAAGCGGGAAAACACCTCGTCCACCACAGCTTCGGTAACAGATTCCCCACTGAGCTCCAGCAGTGCCGCCAGCGCATCGGTCAGCGATACGGTGACCGCGTCCAGCGTAAAGCCCGACCGGAGGGCGGAAAGCCCCTCCCCGACCGCCTCCGCCGCACGGCAGGCGGCATGATACTGCCGCGCATTTGAAAGCAGCGCGGCGGACGGATCAAACCGGTTTAATTTAGAAAGCTCCTCCACCGCCTCGATCAGGGCGGAAAGCCCCTCCCCCTCCTTGGCGGAGAGGGTGACGGTATAGCCGGTATAGGGACGCAGTTGCCCTTCCTCCACCGCCGCAGGCAGATCGCCCTTATTCAGCACCGCGATCGCCGCACGCCCCCGCAAAGACTCCAACAAAGAAATATCCTCCGCCGTGAGCGGTTCACTGCGGTCAAACACCGCGATCAGGAGGGTCGCTTCCTCCATACGGCGGCGGGCGCGGGAAACCCCCTCCCGCTCGACCGGATCGGCGGTTTCCCGCAGACCGGCGGTATCGCTCAGATGCAGCACCGCCTTCCCCAGGCGCACCGTTTCCTCCACCACATCGCGGGTGGTGCCGGGCTGTGCGGTGACGATACTTTTATCACAGCCCGCCAACAGGTTCATCAGGGTGGATTTCCCGACATTCGGTTTCCCGACAATGGCGGCGGCGATCCCCTCCCGAACCAGTCTGCCGCTGTCATATCCCCGCAGCAGCGCCCCAAGGCTTTCCGCCAGCGCGGAAAGCTCGGCGCAAAGTGTTTCCCACTCGACCGGTTCCAGATCCTCGTCGGGATAATCCGCCCATGCGGAAAGCCGCGCCAGTATCTGAAGCAGCGTCTCCTTTTCGTTGTCCAGCCGTCTGGCAAGCGCGCCGTCCAGACCGGCGCGGGCTGCCAGCACCGCCTGCTCCCCGTCGGCGGCGATCAGCTGTGCCACCGCCTCCGCCTGGGTCAAGGTGAGCTTCCCGTTCTGGTAGGCGCGGCGGGTGAACTCCCCCGCCGCGGCAGGCCGTGCGCCCGCCGCATAGAGCGCGCGCAGAATCCGGTTCGCCAGATACACGCCGCCGTGGCAGGACAGCTCCACCGTGTCCTCACCGGTATAGCTGTGGGGTGCGCGGAAAACCAGCGCAACGCCGTCGTCCAGCGTTTTGCCCTGTGCTGCCATTCTGCCGTAAACGGCGGTATACCCCTGCTGATTGGACAGCGGTTTTGAAAAGACCCGCTCCGCGATCGGCAGAGCGTCAGCCCCGCTGATCCGAATGACGGCAATGCCGCCCGCCGCCGCAGGCGTCGCAAGCGCCGCGATCGTATCGGTCGTCCACATAGCTGCTCCTTTCTACGGAAAACGCCCGCCGTATATCAGGCGGGCGTTTTTTACAGTTCGATCTTACCGTAGAGCTTGACCTCGGCCGCCTTCTCCTTCAAGGCTTCCTCCGCCTTTTTGTCCATCTCCTCAAACGCGGCGTCCGCCTCGTCTGCGTCGAGATAGATCGAGCTCCGGTCGATCTGCCGGTTTCTATACTCCTCCTCAAACGAGGACTTTTTGATGCTGACAAAATCGCCCTTTTGCATCTCGCCGGTCTTTTTGTCATACCGCGTCGGGGTAAAGCCTTTATCGCGGTCGCGGCGACGGCGGGGACGGCGTTCTCCGCCACCCGACGGCTGCGGGTTCAGCGAGCTGATCACCACCCTGCGGTTCGGCTCCTCCCCGATGGATTTCGACTCCACTCCCTCGATCTCGGAGATCGCGGAGTGAATGATCCGGCGCTCATAGGGGTTCATCGGCTCGAGCGTGGAGCTTCTGCCGGTCTTGAGCACGCCGCGGGAGATCCGCCGTGCCAATCCGCGGAGTGCTTCCTTCCGCTTTTCCCGATAATTGCCGCTGTCCAGCGTAATCCGAAAATAGCTTCCGCCGCCCCGATTGGCGACCAGCGAGGTCAGATACTGAAGCGAATCCAGTGTTTCGCCCCGACGACCGATGATGACCCCCACGCCGTCACCCTCCAGATTGATCACCGCGCTGTCCTCCTCGACCGTCACGGTTTGGGTGATGTCCGGCAGGCTCATGGCGGACAGCACGGAGGTCAGATACTCCTGTGCCAGCCGCAGCTTATTCTGATGCTCCTCGCTAAGCTCCGCCGGAGACGAAGCCGGTTCTTCGGACGCCGGTGCGTCCTCCAGCATATCGACCACAGCCTCCACCTTGGCGTCCTTCTTCGCGCCGAACAGACCCTTTTTCGGTTCCTCCAGCACGGTAAAACGCACCACACTCTCCGCCACGCCAAGCTGCTCGGCGGCAAGCTTTTGTGCTTCCTCGACCGTTTTGGCAGATACGATCACTCTTTTTTCCATTCCTTACTACTTCCTTCCCGACGCTTTAGTCGCCGTCCTCCTCGTCATACACATCGCCGTATTTCTCCGCCATGCGGCGCCTTGCTTCGGCGATCTTCCGGCGGCGATATTCCTTTTCGGAGACTGTTTCCTCCACGACCTTCGGCTTTTCGCCGTCCTTTTGTTCCTCCACCGTTCGCACAACGGTTCGTTTTCCTTTTTGCTCCGCCTTCTTCGCGGCGCGTTCCGCCTCGTACTGCTCCGCCAGCTTTTCAGGATTATAAATGCGTCCCAGTACCAGCTGCTGTCCCAAGCCGAACAGGCTGGAGATGATCCAGTACAGACCGATTGCAGCGGGCAGTCCCCACGCGATCATGATCGAGATGATCGGCATGACATACATCATGCCCTTCATGGCGCCCATGCCCGCCTGACCCTCGGTCTGAGCGGAGGTAGAGCGCATCGAGATGATACCCGACACCAGTCCGATCACGCCCGCCAGAATCGGGATCAGAATGATCGGCCATTTGTGTTCCGCCGCGCTCGGCGCAATGCCGAGATCGAGCGAACCGAGCTTGAAGGAGAACTTCTGAATGATCTCCATCTTTTCGGGCGGGATCAGATCGGCAAAACCGGTGGGATTCCCCTGAATATTGGTCAGCAGCTGAATCTGATTGGACATGGTTTCAGGGATACCCGCCCGCTCAAAGAGCTGAGTGATGACCCCGCCGCTTAAATGGACAATATGCTTGAGCGGCTTATAGACCACATCGATGATACCGAACAGAACCAGAAAGGTGACGATCATGGGGAGACACCCGCCCGCGGGATTGAAGCCCTCCTCCTGATAGAACTTCATCATCTCTTCCTGATATTTTTCCCGATTCTTCCCGTACTTCTGCTGAAGCTGCTGCAAACGAGGTTGAAGCACCCGCTGCTTTGCCATATTCTTCTGCTGCTTGACCGACAGCGGAAGCTGCAATGCCCTTGCAATCAACACAAAGAGGGTCAGCGCAACACAGTAATTCGGGATCAGGCTATAACACGCCCACATGACATAGCCAAGCGGGGTACCGATCACGGTGTAGATAAAATTCATAGCGATCTCCTAATCAACATTTTTCTGAAGCCAGTGAAATTCCTCCGGCACTTTGTCCACACCGCCGGGATTCCACGGGTGGCAGCGGCAGATCCGGCGCAGCGCCAGATACCCGCCGCGCAGCGCGCCGTACCGCTCGATTGCCTCGAGCGCGTATGCCGAGCAGGTGGGATAGAACCGGCAGCTCCCCTTTTTCTTTAAGGGGGACAGAAACCGGCGGTAGCCCCGAATCAGCCAAAGCAGCAGCCGTTTCATGCGCGGGCACCCTTTTCCTTTTGGATCAGCTTTTTCAGCTGACCCCGCATCACCGGCAAAAGCGCGGTGCTTTTTGCCTGCGGCGTGCGCTCCCTTGCGACAAATACCATATCGTAGCCTGTGGGAAGCTCCGGCTGGAGCGCGCGGTATGCCGCCAGAATGATCCGGCGGGCGCGGTTGCGGCAAACGGCGTTCCCCACCTTTTTCGAGGTGGTGATCCCGATCCGATTATAGGGGCGGCGATTTGCTTTAAGGTAGCTGACCAAAAGCGGGTGAGAGAGGAACGAGCCGCGATAATAAAGGCGCTTAAATTCCTTATTCAGGCGGAGCTTTTTGACCTCTGCCATTGCCGAATGCGCCTCCTTTGCACCGGTACGAAAGAAAGGCCACAAACAAAACGCTGTGGCCTTTACTGTGCATCTTTACGATTCACAGGACATATCCTGCCACCGCCGACTCCCCAAAAGAGCCTTTTAGTGGGACAGCGACTTTCTGCCCTTTGCGCGGCGGCGTGCCAATACCTTGCGGCCATTCTTGGTTGCCATTCTCTTTCGGAAGCCATGCTCCTTTTTTCTATGGATCTTTTTGGGCTGATAGGTGCGTTTCATATCCGTTTTCCCTCCTTGTCGTATCAAGTCCCGAGGCGCTCACTCCGCCGAGTGCGGCGAGGCCCCCGTAAAATAACAGTATACTGTATCGTCATGCATCTGTCAAGCATTTTTTGGTTTATTTATGGTACTGCCCGCCCGACGCGATTCGAAACGCGCGGTAGAGCTGTTCCAACGCCATCACCCGCGCCAGACGGTGCGGAAAGGTCATCGGTGAAAAGGAAAGCCGAAAATCGGCACGGCGCTTGACCGTCTCGGACAGTCCGAACGGTCCGCCGATCACCAGCGTCACGCGGCTGTCCCCCGCGACAGTGCGGTCGGACAACAGCTTCGAAAACGCCGGAGAATCCATCTCCTGCCCCTCTATGCAAAGCGCGATCAGATAGCTCTGAGACGGGAGCTTTGCCAAAATGCTTTCCCCCTCCCGCTCCAGAGCCGCGGCGATCTGCGCCGGATCGGGGCGGGCGGGCAGGCGATATTCGGGCAGCTCGGTCACGGTCAGGCGGCAGTAGCCCTGCAGCCGCTTTTTGTATTCGTCGGCAGCCTCCTGCCAGCAACGCTCTTTGAGCCGCCCGATGCAGATCAGATCGACCCTAAGCAAGAACTTCCGCCTCCCCGATCGTGATCGACTTTCCGAAGCCGCGGGGCGGCGCGACCCAGAGCGATACATCTTGTCCAATCCGAAAGCCGGCTTTGTTGAGCGCGTCCGCCGATTCGGCAAGGGCCAATTGGGGGAGGTTATTCTGCTCGCTCAAATGCCCCAGCAGAAACTGCCTGGTCCCGCTTTTGGCAAGCCGCACGACCTCCCGCGCCGCCTCGGCATTGGAAAGGTGTCCGCGGTCCCCCGCGATCCGCCGCTTTAAGTAAAAAGGATAGATGCCGTTTTGGAGCATCTCCTGCTCGTAATTCGATTCCAGCAGCACAAAGTCACAGCCGGTCAAAGCCGACGCCACATCGGTACTGATAAAGCCGAGATCGGTGCAATAAGCGGCGGTTTTCCCCTCGGCGGAGGTGAGCCGAAAGCCCAGCCCCTGCGCGCAGTCGTGGGAGGTGGGGAAGCACGCCACCGTCAGCTCCCCGACCGTGACGGTGCGGCGGCAGATCTCCAAAAGCTCACATTCCCCGCTGACCGCGCCCTTTTCAATCAGCGCCTCCAGCGTGCCGACCGAGCCGTAGACCGGTACATCGAGCCGCTCGGTGAGCTTTCTCAGCCCGCTGATATGGTCGTTATGCTCATGGGTGACGAAGATGGCTTTGATGTCGGACAAACGATGTCCGGCTGCCCTGAGCGAGGTGTCCAGTATCCGAGGACCTATTCCCGCGTCGATCAGAATACCGCCCGCCTCGGTGCCGAAATAGGTGCTGTTCCCCTTGCTGGAGCTGGCGATATTATAGCATTCCATCATACGCTGCCCGCCTTTTTGACCCGTGTGCCCTGTCTTGTCTCCTCCACCAGATAGCCCAACGCCGCGATCTCCTCCCGCAGCCGGTCGGCAAGGGCGAAATCCTTTGCCTTTCGGGCGGCGGCACGGTCTGCTACCAGCTTTGCCACCTCGGCGGGAATTTCCTCCTCCGCCGGTTTTTGATACAAAAGCCCCAGCACGCCGCAAAGCTCGGTCAGCATAGTAAGATATGCCGAAAGCTCCGCCTTCCCCGCGCCCGACGCGGCGGCTGCATTGGCGGCGCGCACCAGCTCAAACACGGCGGCGATCCCGTCGGCGGTGTTGAGGTCGTCCTCCATGGCGGTGATAAATTCCTCCCGATAGGCGTTTATCTCGGCAAGCACCTCGGGAGGTGCGGGAATCTCCTTTGCCACGCCGATCGCGCGGCGCAGCGTGTCCCGACAGGTATACAGTCGGGTGAGGGAGGAAACGCACTGCTCCATGATCTCCCTGCTGTAATTGATCGGGCTGCGGTAATGCGCCTGCAGCATCAAAAAGCGGATCGGCTCATAGCCGTACTCGCGTGCCACCTCCCGCACGGTGAAAAAGTTCCCCAGCGATTTGGACATCTTCCGATGATCCACATTGATATAACCGTTGTGCAGCCAGTACCGTGCAAAGGGCACGCCGTTTGCAGACTCGCTTTGGGCGATCTCGTTTTCATGATGGGGAAAGACAAGGTCCTGCCCGCCGCAGTGAATGTCGATGGTGTCGCCAAGATACCCCTTTGCCATTGCCGAGCATTCGATATGCCAGCCGGGGCGACCTTCGCCCCAAGGGGACTTCCAATGCGGTTCGTTCGGCTTGGCGGCTTTCCAGAGTGCAAAGTCCATCGGGTCCTCCTTGGTTTCGCCCACCTCGATCCGAGCGCCCGCCCGCAGTTCCTCCAGCGGCATATGGGAGAGCTTGCCGTATTGCGGGTCGGCTGCCACGCGGAAATAGACGTCTCCGTTTTTCTCATAGGCAAAGCCGCCGTCGATCAGCGACTGGATCAGCCCGATGATCCTGCCGATATTCTCGGTCGCGCGGGGGTGTACGGTGGCGGGACGGATATTCAGCCCCTCGGCGTCGATTTGATACTCGGCGATATACCGCTCCCCGATCTCGGCGGAGGAAACGCCCTCCTCATTTGCCTTTTTGATGATCTTATCGTCCACATCGGTGAAGTTCTGGACGAACCGCACCTCAAACCCCCGATACTCCAAAAACCGCCGCAGTACATCGAACACGCAGGCGGGACGGGCGTTCCCGATATGGATATAGTTATAGACCGTCGGTCCGCAGGCGTAGATCAGCGCCTTATTCTCAAAAAGCGGCACAAATTCCTCTTTTTCTCTGGTCAGTGTGTTATAAATCTTCATCTTGGCTCTCCTTTTCCTGCGTATCGAGCAACCGCTCCAATTCCGCGACCCGCCGTTTGAGACGAATCAGCTCCTGCGCGAGCGGATCGGACACATGGACCTGATCCAGTATATCCACCCTCTGCCCGTCTCTGCGGGCGATCCGCGCCGGTACGCCGACCGCCGTGGAATCGGGCGGCACGGTATCGAGCACCACCGCACCGGCGGCGATGCGGGCGTTATCCCCCACCGTAAACGGACCTAAAATCTTCGCGCCGCTCCCCACCATGACATTGTTCCCCAGGGTTGGGTGGCGCTTTCCCTTTTCCTTGCCGGTGCCGCCCAGCGTGACCCCCTGATAGATGGTGCAGTTATCCCCGATCACGGCGGTTTCGCCGATCACCACGCCGCTGCCGTGGTCGATCAAAAGCCCTCTGCCGATCTTGGCACCCGGGTGAATCTCCACGCCGGTCAGAAAGCGGGCAAGCTGGGAAACAAATCTCGCTAAGAAAAACAGCCGGTGCCGGAACAGAAAATGGGAAAACCGATACCACAGCACGGCATGAAAGCCGGAATAAAGCAGAAAAATCTCCAACCGGCTGCGGGCTGCAGGGTCCCGTTCCTTGATCGCAGTCAGGTCTGTCCACAGATTACGAAATATCATAATTTCCTCCTATCTATAAAAACCGCCCTCGGCAGGAAAAAATCCCGACCGAAGGCGGATATCCGCGGTTCCACTTCGATTTGTCACTCGATATGGCACGGTAACGGCATGCCTGCCGCCCCACTCCCGCGGCGCACTTCCCGCGCGGCAAACGCCGTCCGCTTTCAGCCAGCGGCGAACGGTCTCTGCTTCCTTTGCCTGTCGGCACGGTACTTTTCCGCATTCATTGTGGGGTTGATTTTGGTTATTATAGCACGGTAAAAAACGAATTGCAACTATTTGCCGGAACGGATCATCTCGATCATCAGCGCCTCCGCCTTCTGCGCGTCCGCCTTGCCGCGGGTCTCCCGCATGACCGGTCCGATCAGCGCCTTGATCGCCTTTTCCTTTCCGCCCAAAAAGTCCGCCACCGCCTTGGGATTGCCCTCCACCGCCTTCTTGCAGGCGGCTTCCAGCTGCTCGTCGGACAATTCACCCATCGCGCTTTCGTCGATCAGCTCACCGGCAGGCTTTTTGGTATCCAGCATTTTATCAAGCGTTTCCTTGGCAAGCTGGTTTTTGATCTTCCCGCTCTCCAACAGCAGCACCAGATCCCGCAGATAGGCGGGCGGAATGGGAATATGGCACGCTTCCTTCTCCGCCTCGGTATCAAGACGGCGGAATACCTGCCCCAGCATGAAGTTGGCGACGGTTTTGGGGTTTTTGACCCCCTCGATGCTCTGCTCGAAATACGCCGCGA
>CANQKY010000012.1 GCA_947624575.1 uncultured Clostridia bacterium | reverse complement strand
CTGACCCAGCTGGAACGCCTTTTCAATTCCAATACCAACCGCCTCAACATGACCATCGCCTTTGTCTTTCTCACCGCCTCGCTGGCAATGCTGGAATTTCATATCGGACCGGTGACGGTCGGCTTTTCTTCTTTGCTGGTCTGCATGATGCTGGGAACGGTGTTCTGCAACCTCTGCCCGCTGTCAAACAACCTGATGGGCGCCGCCGACAAGTGGACCTCCCCGCTTTTCGCCCTTTTCTTTGTCATCAGCGGCGCAGGACTGGAACTGAGCGTTTTCTCCGACTGGATCATTGTCCTGATCGGCGTGATTTACATTCTGTTCCGTTCGGCGGGAAAATATATCGGCGCCTACCTCAGTGCCAAGGCGGTACACTGTGAGCCGCAGATCTGCCGCTATCTCGGTATCACCCTGCTACCGCAGGCAGGCGTGGCGCTCGGCATGAGCGCCATGGCGATGCAGCTTGGCAGCCAAGGGAATCTGATTCGCAATATCACGCTGTTTGCCATTCTGGTCTATGAACTGATCGGTCCGCTGCTGACCAAATGGGCGCTGACCAAAGCAGGCGAGATCACCCCGATGCCGGAGGAAGTCCGCAACCGCCGCCGCAATCTGCTGGAGGCACTGCATAAAGAAAAGGCGGAGCAGGACACGCCGCAGTAAAAAAACACTACCCTTGTTCATAAAAAATTTACAGAAAATGAATATAATTCATTGAATTTCATTCAGAAATATGCTATCCTATAAACGGGAGAACGGAGGTGAAGAATTGGATCAGCCGAGGACAAACCGCCAAAAGAGGGCAATGGAAACCAGAGCAAAAATCGTGGCGGCGGCAAAGAAGGTCATCGCAGAGAAGGGGTTTCATCATGTCTCGATTGAGGAGATAGCCCGTGAGGCAAAGGTGGCAACCGGTTCCTTTTACACTTATTTTAAGTGCAAGGAGGACATCATAGAAGCGATCAATCAGACCGACTTTTACCGCCTTGCCGAATTGGCAAACGAACTGCCGGATACGGATATCACAAAACGGCTTTCCTTTTATTGCAAGAGCTTTCTTTCCGCAATAGAGGAAATCGGCATAGAAATATGCAGGCAGTGGATCAGAAACAACCTGTCCCCTGCCGAGATGGATATTCGCGGTGAGAAAATCACAAAGTATGCTTATGACTACCGTGCCATGCAGGAGGTTTTGAACGCGGCTGTAAAACGGGGTGAGCTTACCGAGAACGCTCCCGTAGATGAGCTTGCACTCTATATCAACGCAGAGCTTTACGGATTGATGGTGGCATGGTGTATGTCGGACGCGAAGGTGATCGGTTCGGAAAAAACAGAGCAATTCTGCAAAACCGTGATCTCGCCGGCGTTAGCACCCTATCTGCCGCCCGACAGGCAAGGAGGAGCATAGAATGGAATATGTAAAAATGAACAACGGCAAAGAGTGTCCGGTTATCGGGATCGGAACCTATATGATCGCACCGAATGACGCAGAGGTCAGCGTAAGAGAAGCGCTCAAGATGGGATACGAGTGTGTGGATACTGCGGCTGCCTATGTCAACGAAAGAGCCTGCGGTCGTGGGATCAAAGCCAGCGGTGTGCCGAGAGAAAAGGTGTTTCTCTCCACAAAGCTCTGGCCAAGTGAATATGAAAACGAAAACGCTGTTGACGAAACACTGGAGCGTCTTGGCGTTACATATGTGGACCTTCTTTATATCCACCAGCCTGCGGGAAACTGGCTTACCGGATACAGGCTTCTGGAGAAGGCATACAAAGAGGGAAAAGCGAAAGCCATCGGGATCTCCAATTTTGAGGGGAAATATATCGATGAGCTGAAAACCAAATGGGAGATCGTGCCGCAATTTATGCAGGCGGAAGCACACCCCTATTTTACGCAGGACGAGCTTCGCAAAACGCTTGATCGGTATGACATCAAGCTGATGTCGTGGTATCCGCTTGGACATGGCGACCGGTCGCTCCTTGAAGAACCGGTTTTTCGGCAGCTTGGAGAAAAGTATGGCAAATCTCCCGCGCAGGTCATCTTGCGCTGGCACACGCAAATGGGATTTGTGGTGATCCCCGGCAGCAAAAATTTGGATCACATCAGGGACAATCTGGATATTCTCGATTTTAAGCTGACCGATGAGGAAATGAATCAGATTGCCAAGTTGAACAAAGGTGTTCGCTATTATCACCGCACCGATGAGCAGCTTGCGGGATTCGCCGCATGGCAGCCGGAGTACGAAAAAGCTTAACCAAAAAACGGCAAGGGTCTTTTGACCCTTGCCGTTTTTTGTCCGAAGGCTATGAAAAGATTGTTTCGGCTTACGGAAATTCGGTGCTTGGTCATATATTTTCTTTGACAATGAGAAAATGAAATACGCCAAAAACCAATGCCGCAACGACCAAAGCAAAATGGCGAAGTAAAATACCGTTCAACAAGAACAAGACGGCGGGAACAAATGCTAACCCGTAGAGAATGACCACTCCGCCATTCGCTTTTTTAACCCAGAGCAAGCTGTAAACCACCAGCAACAGTATCGTGGAGCATATCCAAACGAGCATTCCCGTTACAGAGCCAAAGCCAAATTCCAACCTCTTGTGAAGATAGGAAGAATCATAAGTGCCATACACCCGTATCTTCCGATTTGCTCAAAGATATTGACCATCAAATGTTTACTGTTAAAACGATCAGACAGCCCTTTTCGGGCAACGACTGCATTGATTAATATAAGCCATTCCACAGCCGCCATATTGATCCAGTTTATCCAATTGAAGCTCATAATTTCTCCCGATAAATCCAAACTTGCTGAACTGCTACTGAAAAAATGATAAATCCGAATACATTACCCACTTGGATCATGTGTTGGGATTATCATGAGTTGGAAGGACAGACCAAAATGAACCCCTTGGCAGAGTGGGGAAAAGGAGGAGCAAGGGAGCGGGCGGACGATGCTTTTTTCTGCCGTAGGCATAAAAAGCGTCGGAGCAAAGCGGACTTTGCTCCGACGTGGTCTGAGTGACGGGACTCGAACCCACGGCCTCCACCACCCCAAGGTGGCGCGCTACCAAACTGCGCTACACCCAGACAAGCGCCGTTTTCACGGCGAAGAACAGTATAACACATTCCGCACAAAAAAGCAAGTGTAATTTTTGCAAAATCGAAAGCACGCGGCTTTACCGCTCATCAGTCAGATATTCTGCCCGACTGCCGCCGATATACTTCGGACGGGTACGGGCGGCGGTTAGATGCGCTTTTCCGATCTGCCCGACAGACAGCCGCACCGGAACGGCGACCCGCTTTAGGTGCATTCCAATTAAGGTGTCGCCGATATCCAGCCCCGCTTCCGCCGAAACCGTTTCCACCAGCACAGGATCGGAGCACGCCTCCCAGACCGCAGCGGCAAAGCTGCCGCCCGCGTGCGGACGAGGGCGTGCCGACACCACCTCATACCCACGTGCTTTTGCGACCGCCCGCTCCAACACCAGCGCGCGGTTGAGATGCTCACAACACTGTGCCGCAAGGCTGATTTCACGCTCCTGCAGCACCGGTAAAAGCCCGCGCAGAAGCTCCTTGGCAAGCTCCGTACTCCCTTGCTTCCCGATCGAAGCGCCCGCGATCTCACTGGTGGAGCAGCCCACCACCAGCAGATCACCGGAGGAAAGCCCCGCCAAGTCAAGCAGCTCGGTGACAGCTAACCTGATTTGTTCTTCCATCAATATTGATCCTCCTTTGCCTGATCGCACGCCGCTGTCAGCTCACTGAGAGAATACCGACGGCAACGCAGCCCCGTCAAATCATCAAAGCTATAAGCAAGATAAACCGCGTCCCCATGAAAGTGGATCGCCGTATAGCAAAACCCGCTTTTGATATCCGTTTCAATCGGCAGCGGATTGGAAAAGGTAAGCCCGTCATCATGGCTGATCGCCGCCACCAGCGGTACTCTGCCCGCCGTCGGATAGCCGTGCGGCAGTCTGCCCTGCCCGTTCCATTTGGGAAGCGGATTCCAGACTGCCAACAGGTCGCCGTTCGGTGTGCGTTTCATCGAAAGGGGCGAGCAAGGCGAGGTAAATCGAGACGGCTGCGGCGTGGTCCAACGCTCCCCGCAATAGACCGAATACATCTCATACTGCCGTCCCAAATCGGTACGCGCCCATGCCCAGAGCGCGCCGTTTGAAAGCTCCACTATCCCAGGCTCCTGCAAACCGGCGTTTTCGGTCCCGTGATAAGGAAGCAGGCACTTATGAGTCATGCGGAAGGTCTCGCCGTCGTCGTCCGACAAGAAAAAGACCGTATCGGCGTGTGTTTCCACATACCCTTTGTTTGGGTCCTCGTCCGGCTCGGTGAGAAAGCCGGAATGATGATATGCCGCCGGAATCACGATTCTGCCGTCCGACAGACGGGTGACCCGATCGTTATTCACCACAAACACCCCCTGACGGGTGAAGCAGGGCTTTCGATCAGTCCAGCTTCTGCCCCCGTCATAGGAGCGGCGAAGATACATTCTGATTAGAGTAAGTGACTTTCGCACCAGATAGAAAAGCCCGATACTGCCGTCCTTCATACTGAGAAGCGAAACAGACATGATGTTCATCGCTTGCTCCTCCCCTTTGGTGAGGATAGTTCTCCCCTTATCCCAAGTATGCCCGCCATCGGCGGAACGAATCAAATAAAGCTCGCTGTCATCATGATCCAATCCCGTCTTGCCGACAAACCGGCTGTAGACAAAGATGATCTCATCTGCGGAGAGGGACAAAAATGCTCCCTCACTGTTGCGCGGATTGCCTGCGGTTTTCGGAAGCTCAAAAACCGTCTCGCCCTTCATCAATACTGATCCTCCTTTGCGTTGTCACACGCCGCTGTCAGCTCGCTGAGGGAATACCGCCGACAGCGCAATTCCACCAGCCCCTCGGCACAGTATGCCAGCAGCACCGCGTCCCCGTGAAAGTGGATCGCCGTGTAGCAGTAACCGCTTTTCGGGTCAGTCTCCAGCGGGCAGGGGTTAGAAAAGGTCAACCCGTCGTCATGGCTGATTGCCGCTGCCAGCGGCGTACGATGTCCGGTAAAACGCCCGTAAGGGTGATGGGTCTGCCCGTTTGCCAGCGGAAGCGGATTCCAGACTGCCAGCAGATCGCCGTTCGGGGTGCGCTTCATCGAAAGGGGCGAGAGAGGCGAGGTAAACCGAGACGGCTGCGGCGAGGTCCAACGCTCCCCGCGATAGACCGAGTACATCTCATACTGCCGTCCCAAATCGGTACGCGCCCATGCCCAGAGCGCGCCGTTTGTAAGCTCCACCACCCCGGGCTCTTGCAAACCCGCGTTCTCAGTCCCGTGGTAGGGAAGCAGGCATTTATGGGTCATACGGAAGGTCTCGCCGTCATCGTCCGACAAGAAGAATACCGTATCGGCGTGCGCTTCCATGTATCCTTTGTTCGGGTCCTCGTCCGGCTCGGTGAGGAAGCCGGAGTGATGATATGCCGCCGGAATCACGATTCTGCCGTCCGACAGGCGGGTGACCCGATCATTATTCACCACAAACACCCCTTGACGGGTGAAGCAGGGCTTTCGATCAGTCCAGCTTCTGCCCCCGTCATAGGAGCGGCGCAGATACATTCTGATCAGGGTGAGCGATTTTCGCACCAGATAGAAAAGCCCGATACTGCCGTCCTTCATACTGAGAAGCGAAACAGACATGATATTCATCGCGTCCTCATCACAGCCTAAGAGGATCGGCTCCGGCTCGCTCCAAGTCCTGCCGTCATCGGTCGAGCGGATCAAGCAGATGTCGCAGCTTGCGTGATCTGCCGGAACATCTCCGATAAACCGGCTGTAAACAAAAATAATCTCATCTGCGGAGAGGGACAAAAACGCCCCCTCACTGTTGCGCGGATTATTCTCTTTCGGCGGGAAGCGGAACACCACTTCGCTTTTTGGCATATTCATCTTACTCTCACCCTTCTAAACGCTTTTGTGCAGTCTACCACAGACCGAGAAAAAATGCAAGACAAAAACCGAATATTATTTACTTGTCAGCGGAGAAAAACTGTGCTATAATGGTACGCGCGGTTCTGTGACCCCTTTTCACCAATCCCCTTTCGGCGGCATAGGATAAATGGCAAGGGGAGCCCCTTGCGGAAAGGGTGCAGACCGACCATGGAGCATTATCTCATTCACGGCGGCAACCGTCTGTGCGGCAATGTGGTCGTACAGGGTGCGAAAAACAGCGCGCTGCCGATTTTAGCCGCCACGTTGCTTTGCCGATCCACAGTCGAATTACATAACTGTCCCCGCCTTTCCGATGTAAAGGTGTCCTGCGATATTCTACGGTCGCTTGGCTGCAAGGTGACACAGGAGGACGACATTGTCACGGTCGATCCCCATGACACGGTAAACTGTCAGATTCCCGAAGCCATGATGCGGGCTATGCGCTCCTCCATCATCTTTCTCGGCGCTTTATTGGCGCGTGCGGGCAGTTGTACGATCTGCCTGCCCGGCGGGTGCGATCTCGGCGCACGCCCGATCGACCTGCATCTGTCGGCGCTCCGGCAGATGGGTATGCGGGTGCGGGAAACTCACGGCAGGCTTTGCTGTGATCTGCCCGACCGTCTCCACGGTGCGAAGATTGTGCTGCAATTCCCCAGTGTGGGCGCCACCGAGAATGTACTGCTGGCGGCGGTCTGTGCCGACGGCGAAACCGAATTGGTCGGCGCGGCGCAGGAGCCGGAGATCGTGGACTTGGCGTCCTTTCTTTCCGCCTGCGGCGGGAAAATCTACGGGGCGGGCGAAAACACCATTCGGATCGTCGGCGTACCACGCTTGCAGGGTGCGCTTTACACCATCATACCCGATCGGATCGCGGCGGCTACCTATCTCTGCGCCGGTGCGATGACCGGCGGAGATATTCAGCTGCGCTGCGTGGTACCGCAGAATCTGTCCGCCGTTCTTCCGCTGTTGGAGGAAGCAGGCTGCACGCTGAAGGTCAAGCGGAACAGCATTCTGCTCCGCGCGCCGCGGCGGCTCAAGAGCTTCGGCACCGTTCGCACCATGCCCTACCCGGGATTTCCGACCGACGCGCAGGCGATTTTTATGGCTTTGGCGTCGCTTTGTAACGGGACGACTATTTTTGTGGAGAATATTTTTGAAAACCGCTTCCGTCATGTATCAGAGCTTTGCAGAATGGGCGCTAACATGAAGGTGGTGGGACGCGCCGCCGTTGTGCAGGGTGTCCCCTGTCTTTCCGGTACGCATGTGGAAGCAATGGACTTACGGGGCGGCGCCGCGCTGATGCTGGCAGGACTGGCGGCGCAGGGCGACACCGTTTTAACCGAGATCTCCCATATCCTGCGCGGATATGAGGCGCCGGATCAGGTGATCCGTTCCCTTGGGGGCGATATCCGGCTGATTATGTGAAAAAAGGAGGGAAGTGTATGGCAGACCTGCAAACCGCAGATGCCGCCGCATGGCGGGCGAAGCGAAGAACCACCAAAAAGCGGCGGAGAATGGCAATTTTGCTCTTTATCCTGTTCTGCGCCCTGCTGTGCATTCTTTCCTTTACCGTATTATTCCGCATGGATCAGGTGACGGTTACCGGCACCGACCACTACGACAGCGACTATGTCTGCCGGATCACCGGCATTGAGACGGGCGACAATCTTCTGCGTATGCGAATGGATACGCTGCAAAAGCAGCTTTTAGCCAATACCCTTGACGCAGACCGGATCGAGGTCAAGCGCCGTCTGCCCTCCTCTCTGGAGGTTGCCTTTACGCCTGCCGTTCCGACCGCCAGCATCAAAGGAAGCGGCGGAACCTATTACATACTCTCGGCAGGCTGCCGCGTTCTGGAGACCGGCGCGCTTGCACCCGCCGAAGGGACAACCGTGCTCCACGGCTTTACCCTGACCGATGAAGCGGTCACGGTCGGGAGCTTTGCCGCCTTTCAGGAAAATGACATACTCACCTCGCTCCGGCAGGCGTTGGACGCCTGCGGCATGACCGGCATCACCGCCATGGATATAAGCGACCGGAGCAATATTCGGCTATTATATCGGCAAAATCTGGTGATCGACCTTGGCACCGCAGATGAACTAGACTACAAGCTGGGCTTTATCAAGGACTGCATGGACAAGGGTCGGGTGGACACCGTTGCGATCGGCTGTGCGGACGCCGGTGAAACGGGCAAAATCTATTACCGCACGCTTGGGGACGATCCCGAGCTTGCCAATGTGATCGCCACCCTCCTTGCCACCGAGGACACCGCCAGAAAAGCGCAGATCGAAGCGGAAGCCGCCGCGGCGGCTGCGGCTGCGGCAGAAGCGGCGCCACAGCCTGCCGAAACCGAAGAATAAGACGGTAAAAATTTAAGCAAAATCAAAAATATTATATTGAAATTTGACGAATGGCGTGATATGATATAGTTAAACTCAATCATTATCGCTGTTTTTACGCGGACATAAAAAGTACAGGAGGATAAAAGAATGGATTTTATGCTGGACAAAGATGCGGAGCGCGCCGTAAACATCAAGGTAGCCGGTATCGGCGGCGGCGGCGGAAATGCGGTAGACCGCATGATCAACTGTGATATTCAGGGTGTTGATTTTGTTTCGATCAACACCGATATTCAAACGCTTCGGCGTTCCCGTGCGCCGGAAAAAATCCAGATCGGCGAAAAGCTGACCCGCGGTCGCGGTGCAGGCGGCGATCCCGAGATCGGTCAGCAGGCGGCGGAGGAAAGCCGCGAGGACATCGTTGCCGCGCTCGACGGCGTGCAGATGGTGTTCATCACCGCCGGCATGGGCGGCGGCTCCGGTACAGGCGCCGCACCGATCGTTGCCGAGATCGCGCGGGATATGGGAATCCTCACAGTCGGTATCGTGACCAAGCCCTTTACCTTTGAGGGTCAAAAGCGTATGCAGCAGGCAGAGCTTGGCGTTGCCGCGCTCAAAGAGCGTGTGGACGCGCTGATCGTGATCCCGAACGAGCGGCTGACCCAGATGCCCGACACCAAGATCACTCTGGTCAATGCTTTTGCGGCTGCCGACGATGTGCTTCGTCAGGGCGTGCAGAGCATTTCCGACCTTGTCAATGTGCCGGGACTTATCAACCTGGACTTTGCGGACATCACCTCGGTGATGAAGGACGCGGGCTATGCCCACATGGGAATCGGCGAAGCGCAGGGCAAGGACAAGGCAGAAGTAGCGGCGGCAATGGCAATCTCCAGCCCGCTGCTCGAAACCTCGATCAACGGCGCACACGGCGTGATCCTCAACATCACCGCCTCCCCCGACATCACCATGGAAGACATCAACAACGCCGCGCACAAAATCAGCGACGCGGTACACCCCGATGCGAAGATCAACTTCGGTGTGGTGCTCGACGACAAGCTTCAGGACACCATCAAGATCACGGTGATCGCCACCGGCTTTGATCTGCCGGACGAGAAAAAGCCTGCCGCTTCGGACAGCACCTATGACGAGCAGGACTTCGGCTTTAACGACATCATGAATATGTTCAACCAGAAAAACGACAATCTTTGATCTTCATGTGAGAGCCTTCTTCTTTCCGAAGAAGGCTCTTTTTTATGCAGGAAATACCTTTCAATCTTGCACAACAGCATGAGCCGTGGTATAATAATACAATGGGGGTGGACAGATGCGGGAGCTTACTATCGGCAAAAACGACGCCGGACAACGGCTGGACAAATTCCTCCGAAAGGCGATGCCCCAACTCTCCGCGGGTCTTGTCTACCGCAGCATCAGGCAGAAGAAGATCAAGTGCAACGGCAAACGCTGCACCCCCGAGCAAAAGCTCTGCGAGGGCGACAGCATACAGCTTTACCTGCGGCTGGAGGAGAATGAGCCTTCTGCCCTGCCCTTCTTGCGGGTGCCGCCCGAGCTGGACACCGTTTATGAGGATCGGCATCTGTTGCTCATCAACAAGCCCGCCGGTCTGGTAGTTCATGACGATGACCGAGGCAGCACCGATACCCTTTTGCTGCGGGTACAGCACTATCTCTATCAAAAGGGCGAGTACCGCCCCGATGAGGAGCAATCCTTTGCGCCTGCCCTCTGCAACCGGATCGACCGGAACACCTCCGGCATTGTACTGGCAGCAAAGGACGCCGAAACACTGCGGATCATCAGCGAAAAGCTGAGGACAAGAGAGATCGAAAAACGGTATCTCTGCCTGATAAACGGGACGCCCGATCTGCCCGAAGCTGTGCTGACCCACTATCTGAAAAAGGACTGTACGCAAAATCGGGTGGACATTTTTGACAAGCCGGTGCCAAACGGCAAAACGGTGAAAACCGCCTATCGGGTGGTGGAGAGCAAAAACGGACTGTCCCTCGTTGAAATTAAGCTTCTGACCGGTCGCACTCATCAGATCAGAGCGCAGATGGCTCATATCGGTCACCCGCTGTTCGGGGACGGGAAGTACGGCGTCAACCGATCGGCAAAGGCGCAGGGATACCCCTATCAGGCGCTTTGCGCCTACCGCGTGCGGTTTACATTCCGTGAGGCGGGCATTCTGTCCTATCTGGCGGGGCAGAGTTTTAGATTGCATTCTATTCCGTTTGCCGACGATTTTTCCGCCGGCAGGCTGTACGGAGAACGAAAGGAAGATGTCCGATGAAATATGTGGTATTGCTTTGTGACGGTATGGCGGATTATCCCGTCCCCGAACTGAGCGGAAAAACGCCGATGGCGGTCGCCGACAAACCGGCGATGAACCGCCTTGCCGCAGACGGTTATGTGGGCTTGGTGCAGACGGTCGCGGACGGTCTCAAACCCGGCAGCGATGTGGCAAATCTTTCGGTGATGGGGTACGATCCGTTTGTCTGCTATTCGGGGCGTTCGCCGCTGGAGGCGGCGTCGATCGGGATCAAAATGAAGCCGACCGATATTGCGCTGCGCTGCAATCTGGTCACTCTCTCGGAGGAGGAACCGTACACCGAGAAAACCATGGTGGATTACTGCGCGGACGATATCTCCTCCGAGGAGGCGGCAGAGCTTGTAAAGGCATTGGCTAAGCGGTTTAACAGCGACAGCTTTTCCTTTTATGCCGGTGTGAGCTACCGCCACTGTCTGATTTGGGATCACGGCACGATGGAGGTCGGCACACTGACCCCGCCCCATGATATTACCGGACAGAAGATCACAGAACATCTCTCCAGCCACCCGAACGCCGCGCCGCTGCTTATTGAGATGATGAAAGAAAGCTATGATCTGCTCAAAGATCACCCGATCAACCGAGCGCGGATTGCACGCGGGCTTCGCCCTGCCAACAGCATCTGGCTGTGGGGTGAGGGAAAGGCGACCGCCCTGCAGAGCTTTGAGGAAAAAACCGGTCTGCGCGGGACGGTGATCTCCGCCGTGGACCTGGTCAAAGGAATCGGCAAGCTGGCAGGCATGACGGTGCCGGATATTGAGGGCGCGACCGGCTATATCGACACGAATTTTTCGGGAAAGGCGGACGCCGCGATCCGTGCTTTAAAACAGGGCAGCGATTTTGTATACATTCATGTGGAAGCGCCTGACGAGTGCGGACACCGGCACGAGATCGAAAACAAGCCGAAGTCGATCTCACTGATCGACCACAAAATCCTCTCGCCACTGCTTACGGCATTGGAGGAATACGACGATTACAAGGTGATGATCCTGCCCGATCATGCCACTCCGCTTTCGCTGCGTACCCACACCTCCGATCCGGTTCCGTTTTTGATCTACCACAAAAACGGAACGAAAAAGGCGCCGGTCGATTGTCTGGACGAAGCACACGCCGCTAAAACCGGTGTGGTCGTCACAAAAGGGCCTGAAATCATGAATCTGTTTTTGACGATAGACTGACAAAAGCAGGCTGTTCGTTTGTGAACAGCCTGCTTTTTTAGTCGGAAAATTTCTCTTTTACCTTATCGAAGAAGCTCTTTCGCTTTTTGTAGTTTTTCTCGTCCAGCGAGTCCTCAAACCGGCGGAGCGCCTCCCGCTGCTGACGGCTTAAATCCCTCGGCACCTCCACCGTCATTTCCACATACTGGTCGCCGCGGCGGCGAGCGTTATTCACATAGGGCACACCCTTGCCGCGCAGCCGCACCGTGGTGCCGGGCTGCGTACCCTCCGGCACATTGTATTTCACCTTGCCGTCGATGGTCGGCACGACCACCTCTGCGCCGAGTGCCGCCTGTGTATAGGTGATCGGGATCTCGCAGAAAATGTCGTAGCCTTCACGCCGAAACAGCACATCGGGACGCACCGTGACCATAACATGCAGATCGCCGGCAGGTCCGCCGTTTAAGCCGGCGTCCCCTTTCCCCCGTACCGACAGGGTCTGCCCATCGTCGATACCGGCTGGGATCGTGACCTCGATCTTCTGCGTTGCCCGCTTTCTGCCGCTTCCGCCGCAGTCATTACAGGGTGTTTCGATGATCTTGCCTCTGCCGCCGCACCGGTCGCAGGTGCGGGCGGTGGCGATATTCCCAAACGGTGTACGCTGGGCGACCCGCACCTGTCCCTGACCGTTGCAGGTCGGACAGGTTTTGGGTGACGTACCGGCTTTCGCGCCGGTGCCGTGGCAGGCGTCACAGGTATGCTGTACCGTGGTCTCCACCGTCCGCTTTACGCCGTGGCAAGCCTCCAAAAAGTTGATTGCCACCGCCGCGCGGACATCGCCGCCCCGCCTTGGCGCATTCGGATTCGCCGTCCGTCCGCGTCCGCCAAAGCCGCCGCCGAAAAAGCCCTCGAAAATATCCCCCAGATCGCCGAAATCCATGCCGCCAAAGCCCGCTCCGGCACCACCGCCCTGAAAGGACGGGTCCACCCCCGCGTGACCGAACTGGTCATAGCGGGCTTTTTTATCGCTGTCGGAAAGTACCTCGTAGGCTTCGTTTGCCTCCTTGAACTTTTCCTCCGCCGCCCGATCGCCGGGATTGACATCGGGGTGATATTTCATCGCCAGCTTCCGGTACGCCTTTTTGATCTCGTCCTCCGAAGCGTCGCGCGAAACACCCAGCACTTCATAGTAATCTCGTTTGTCCGCCAAAATCTGCCACCCTTAACTTACTTGTCGTTATCGTCTACCTCGGTGAAGTCGGCGTCCACCACATCGGGATCGCCGTTCGGAGCAGCACCCGCGTTCGGGTCCGCACCCGCCGCCTGCTGTGCCGCTGCCGCCTGCTGTGCCGCTGCCGCCTGCTGATAGAGCTTTTCACTGATGGCGTAAAACGCCTTCTCCAGCTCCTCCTGCGCGGTCTTGATCTTCTCGGAGTCGTCCCCTTTGAGTGCTTCCTTCAAAGCCGCGATCTTATCCTCCACCGGCTTCTTCTCATCGGCACTGATCTTGTCGCCCAGCTCATTGAGGGTCTTTTCGGTCTGGAATACCAGATTGTCCGCTGCGTTCCGCTGATCCACCGCTTCTCTCCGCTTGGCGTCCTCAGCCGCAAATGCCTCGGCGTCCTTGACCGCCTTGTCGATATCCTCTTTGGACATATTGCTCGATGCGGTGATGGTGATATTCTGCTCCTTGCCGGTGCCGAGGTCCTTCGCCGACACGTGCACGATGCCGTTGGCGTCGATATCGAAGGTCACCTCGATCTGCGGCACACCGCGAGGTGCGGCAGGAATCCCGTCCAGATGGAATCTGCCGAGGGTCTTATTGTCCTGTGCAAACTCCCGCTCGCCCTGCAGGACATGAATTTCAACCGTAGTCTGTCCGTCAGCCGCGGTGGAGAAAATCTGCGATTTCTTGGTCGGAATGGTGGTGTTCCGGTCGATGATCTTGGTGCATACGCCGCCGAGGGTTTCCAGTCCCAGCGACAGCGGTGTGACATCAAGCAGCAGCAGCCCCTTGACATCGCCACCCAGCACGCCGCCCTGAATGGCAGCGCCGACCGCCACGCATTCGTCCGGATTGATCCCCTTAAACGGCTCCTGACCGGTGAATTTCTTAACCGCTTCCTGCACGGCGGGAATGCGGGTCGAACCGCCTACCAGCAGAATCTTATTCAGCTGAGAAGCCTGCAAGCCCGAATCGGACAGCGCCTGCCGTACCGGTCCCATGGTCGCCTCGACCAGATCGGAAGTCAACTCATTGAACTTTGCCTGTGTCAGGGTGAGGTCCATATGCTTCGGACCGTTCTGATCGGCGGTGATAAAGGGCAGATTGATTGCCGTCTGCGCCATGCCCGACAGCTCGATCTTTGCCTTTTCCGCCGCTTCCTTCAGCCGCTGCATTGCCATCTTGTCGCCGCTTAAGTCGATCCCCTCGGAGCGCTTAAATTCATCGAGCAGCCAGCGAATGATCCGCTCGTCAAAATCATCGCCGCCCAGCCGGTTGTTGCCGGCGGTTGCCAGAACCTCCTGCACGCCGTCCCCCATCTCGATGATCGAGACGTCAAAGGTGCCGCCGCCGAGGTCGTAGACCATGATCTTCTGATCCTGCTCCTTATCCACGCCATAGGCAAGTGCCGCCGCAGTCGGCTCGTTGATGATACGCTTGACGTCAAGACCCGCGATCTTGCCCGCGTCCTTGGTCGCCTGACGCTGTGCATCGGTGAAATACGCCGGTACGGTGATGACCGCCTCGGTCACCGTTTCGCCCAGATGCGCTTCGGCGTCCGCCTTGAGCTTTTGCAGAATCATGGCGGAAATCTCCTGCGGTGTATAGGTTTTGCCGTTGATCGTTTCGGTGTGGTTGGTGCCCATGTGCCGCTTGATCGAGATCACGGTGTTATCCGGATTGGTGACCGCCTGACGCTTTGCCACCTGACCGACCAGACGCTCACCGTCCTTTGTGAACGCCACGACCGACGGTGTGGTTCTCGAGCCCTCTGGATTGGTGATGACGACCGGCTCGCCGCCCTCCATCACCGCAACGCAGGAGTTTGTGGTTCCCAAGTCAATACCGATAATTTTTCCCATTTTTATTTCCTCCTAATCTTTTGGTTATGGGTTTATGGATTAGCCACGACAACCATGGCGTGGCGGATCACCTTGTCATTCAGCCGATACCCTTTCTGCAAAACCTGGCAGACGGTGTTCTTATCATACGCCGGATCCTCGGTCTGATTCACGGCGTTGTGGAGCATCGGGTCAAAGGGCTTGCCCTGTGCCTCGATCTCGGTCACGCCGAGCTTTGCAAACGCCTCCTTTAGCTGGGTGAGGATCATCTCCACACCGCGGCGCAGCTCGCTTTCCTCGGTTTGCGCTTCCAACGCCCGTTCGAAATTATCCAGCACCGGAAGAAGCTCCGCCACGCATTTCACCGTCGCGTCCTGATACAGCTCCGCCTTTTCCCGCGCGGTGCGTTTGCGAAAGTTATCAAACTCGGCGGCAGAGCGCAATAACCTGTCGTTTAGCTGTGCAATCTCCTCGGTGAGCTTTGCCATCTCGTCCGGTTCCTCCGGTACTGCCTGCTCCGCTTCGGCTTCCTCCGCCGGAGTCGAAAGCTCCTTTTCCTCATTCTCCATTCGTTTTCTGCTCCTTTCTGTCCTCGTTTATATCCGACAGCATGCGGGTCATGCGATCGGAAAAGTATTCCATATAGGGTATGATATGCCGGTAGTTGATCCGAATCGGACCGATCAGACCGAGACTGCCCTCAACCTCGCCCTTTTTGCCATAGCTTGACAAGATCAGACTGGAATTGCCAATTGCAAACCCGCTGTTTTCCTCTCCAAACAGGACATGAATCCCGTCAAAGGCATCGACCAGCAGGCGGGAAAGGTCCTCCTTCCGGCGGATCAGGGCGATCACCTCACCGGGATCGACGCCCTCCTGCGCCAGCAGCTTTTCCTCCCCCTTCATCGAGACATGGCGTTTTTGCATATTGGCGGAAAGCTCATAAATCCCGAACAGCAAGGGCGACAGTGACATCATATAGCTGCCCAGCGCCACCGCCATATTCTGGATCATGGCGGGATTCATGCTCGCCACCTGAAGTCCGGTCACATTCTCCCGCACGAAGCGTTCAAAAAACCGCAGCTGTTCCTCGGTGAGATCAAATTCCAGCCGACAGAGCTTATTTTTCACCGAGCCGTCCGAGGTAATCATCAAAAGCGCATAGACCCGCCGCCCCGCCGGAATGACCTCCACCCGCGTGATGACCGAAAAGTGCGGAAGCGACCGCGTACCCACAATGGCATAGCCGGTGAGCTCCGCCAACAAATCCACCGCCTGCTCCACCACCATATCGCCGTTTAGATCCACGCCGGACAAAAGACGGTCGATCTGCTGCTTTTCTCTGGCAGTCAAAGGCTGCGGCTTCATCAGGTGATGGATATAATACCGGTAGCCGCTATAAGACGGCACCCGTCCCGCAGAGGTGTGCGGCTGCTCCAGAAGCCCCAGCCGCTCCAGCGCCGCCATATCATTTCGCACCGTGGCGCTTGACACCGAAACGTCCAGCATCGGCAGAACCGCCTTCGAGCCGACCGGCTCCCCCGTGCGGATAAAGGTGTCCACCACTGCCGCCAGTATCTGCCTTTTTCTTTCGTCCAGCTGCACCCTTCTCACCTGCCCTTGCACTTGCAGCCTGTTGTTCGTCCGTTTTAGCACTCTACCTATCAGGGTGCTAACATAAGAATACCACCCTTTTCTTCTACTGTCAAGCATTGTCAGAGAAAAAGGCTGTGAACTTTTTGCGTACTTTTTGTATATTTCTTCTATCCGCCCACAGAATAAATGGGAATGGAGGGGTAGCATGCAAATATTGGACATTGTTCTGCGCTCTGTCATATCGGTCGCGGTGCTGTTTCTGCTCACCCGCATGATGGGGCGAAAGCAAATCTCCCAGCTGACCGTGTTTGATTATGCGATTGGGATTTCGATCGGGTCGATCGCCGGTGAAATGGCGTTCTCGCACGAGCTGCCCTATCTGGAAGCCGTCCTTGCCATGGTGATCTACGGGCTTATTTCGGTGCTGATCGCCTTTTGCACCATGAAAAGCGTCAAGCTCCGGCGGTTTTTTACCGGTATTCCGGTGGTCATCATACAAAACGGAAAGATTGTGGAGCGGAATCTGCGGCGGCTGCGGTATGACTTAAACGATCTGCTGTTACAGGCGCGGACGCAGGGGTATTTTGATCTGAGCGATATTGCGTTTGCCGTGATGGAATCGAACGGGCAGATCACCTTTCTGCCTAAGGCGGCAAAGCGCCCGACGGTGGCAGGCGATTTCCCGATCCCGTTGACCGAGCCGACACTGACTGCCAATCTGATCGTGGACGGGCATATCATGCGGCATCATTTGCAGGCAGTCGGACGGGACGAAGTGTGGCTCCGGCAGCGGCTGCAGGAGCAGCACGCGCCGCCCGTCAAAGAAATTTTGCTTGCCACATACGGCGGCGAGGACACGCTGACCGTTTATCCGCGCCAAGGAGATATGCAGGAGCAACGAGTTTTGGAATAGAAAAAAGGCAGGTAAAATACCTGCCTTTTTTCTGTTTATGTTACGCTAAGCCGACCGCGATGCGGAGGGCTGCCAGTGCGTCGGCCACCGTCACGCCGTTCATACCGTCCATGTCGGCATTGGCAGTCGGGGTACTCAGTCCCACCGCCATGCGGAGGATCTCCAGCGCGTCGGTGACGCTCACCTTGCCGTCCCCGTCGATGTCACCGAGCAGGGCGGGGTTTTCGGCTTTCTCCAATGCCGCGACCGCGTCCTCGATGGCTTTCGCCATGGCGTCTACCCTCGCCTGTTCGGTGAACGGCAGACCGCGTTCTACCGCTTGTACCGCGTCCTCTACTGCTTTCGCCGTTTCGGCGGTATAACCGGAGAGGTCCTCCGGCACCTTTTGGAGCGCCGCGTCCACCGCCGCATAGTCGGCAGTTTGATATTCCAGTCCGGCAATCGCGTCCTTAAGCGCTTGCAGCTGTTCATCATACCGCGCCTGCTCTGTGGCAAGATAGTTGAGGTTCCAGTCGATCGCATCGACCGCGTCGCGCAGCCTTGCCGCAGACTCCGGCGTGTAGTCGGTCAGATCCTCCGGTACTTTTTCCAATTCCGCTTCCATTTCGGTATAATCGGTGCGGATCGGGTTCAAGCCGGTAAACCGACGAACCGCCTCGTAAACGGCACGCACCAGTGAATCCTCACCCTCGGCGGTGACGCTCCCCATCTCCTTGGTTTCGCCGTCGGCAAAGACCTGAATATCCTGCGAGGGCCACCAGGTAAAGACGCCGGCGCAGCCGAGATCGGCGGCGTATGCCACCTTATCCTGAAGCAGATAGGCGCCGTTATAATAGTAGGTGTCGCCGTTCATGTCGATCCGGTTGAGCCCTTTCGGGAAGGGCTGACCTTCATGCTCCTGCTGATAGGTGGCATAAAGACTGCTGAAGGTAGCGGCAGGCTTTCCTGCCGGTTTCCCGAAGTAAGGCAGACCGACGATGATCTTGCTCGGATCGCAGCCACGACTGATGCTGTTTTCCACCAGCTCGCGCATATGGTAATATGGAACCTGACCCTTGACCTTTTCTTCATTCTTCACATTGGTATAGGTCATCCAATAGACATAGTCGAGCACCTCAAATTCCTGCGAACGCAGGTTTTCCTTATAGGCGGGGCAGAGCGTGCAGGACAGCTTGACGCCAACCTTGTGAAGCTCCTCCGACAATGCGGAAAGCATCACACGAAATGCGTTAACCGCCTGCTGGTTCGGATTGGGGTACTCCCAGTCCACATCGACGCCATAAAGTCCGTACTGTTTAGCGAACGCCGCCACATCTTGCGCGAATTTCCGGCGGGTTTCCTCGGTATTGAAGGCGGTGGACTGCTTGGCGTTATCGTTGCCGGTCAGCGAAATCCAAAGCCGACTGTCCCCGCTTTTGAGACGCGGAATACCGTCCTTGACCGTCTCCACCCAACCGCTCATCAGACCGACCGCATCTTCGGAGGTAGGGTCCAGCCCAACAATATCGTCTTTCCTATTCTGATCCGCCGCCGGCACAGTATTGTAGCGGGACTCCGGCACCAGCTTGAAATTGCCCGCCGAATCAAACCGGAAGTTGCCGAGCATGATGATGTCGGTTGCGGTATTGTACTGCTCGGAGTGGTAGCCAAACTGCTTTTTCTCATACCACTGGCAGGACACATAGCTGAGATTCATAAAATCGGCATTCTCAATGCTCGCCTGATAATCCGCGGTGAAATCGGTGATGGTCGTGCTTCCGTTGAGAGTGTCCGCCACCAGCCGAATCGCCGAGGTGGTCACATCTTCGGGCAAAATGCAGTTGCGGTCGTGAGCGATATAGTCATTATCATACACCGTGACCCACGCCCCGTTTTGCAGTACCTCCAGATGGAAGGTCTGCACCGAGCCGGTCGTGCTCTCGTTGAGACTGACGCGGTTGATCCGCGTCTCGCCGTCCAGCATCAGCTGGAGCTTGCTGCCCGCCGTCCCGCTCGTCCAAGGGGTGCCGTGGAAAATCGGTGTGCCGTCCTCCGCTTCGGTCGGCAGATCGCGGTAGACCGCCGTGAAAGAGACACCGTCGGTCAGATCGTCACCGGATACTGTCACGGTTTTCTCGCTTTGATATGCACTGCCGTCCTTTTCCCAATGCAAAAACAGCTTGCCCGCCACCGACCGTGCGGTGAGGGTCAGCGCGGCATCGCGGTGCAGCTCCAGCTTTGCGCCGGAAATACCGGCGTACGTCCTGTTGTCCGCCGGAAGCCGGTTGCTGACAGCGACATCAAACAGACCGCTTGGACTTTCGACCGAAACGGAAACACGATCTGCTTCGCTCATTTCGAGCGAAGTTTCTGTATTCCGGCAGGCGGAAAAATCGGCATACTCGATCCACTCGTTTTGAATCGCAAGTCCGGCGGAGGACACAGGGTCCTGTGCCTTGAAGGTGACGGTGAGATAATAGGTACTCCCCTTTGCGGGTGTAAAGGGCGTTCCTTCGAACGCAAACGCCGTGTAGGGAATCTCAAACCGGTAGGTATTCGGCTCCTCGGTCTTTACGGCATAACTGCCGCAATCCCCCGCCGTCTTTCCGCTTGCATCGCCGGTAGAGGTGCGAAATTCGATATTCAGCTTCTCGACCACCTGCTTCGCAACCGTATCGGACGAGGCTTTCACCTGAAAGGACAGGGTATCGCCGGCGATCAGGTCACTGCCGGACATCTGCAGCCACATCTTATCCTGCCACCACTGCCCGCTCCAAGATGAAAAATCCTGCGCGAAGGTGTATTTGGCAGTCCCCGCCGACAAATCGGAGGTGATCTTGTACACCGGCGCATTGTGCTGATTCTGCCCCGTGGCGCCTTGGAGAGTTACCCTTGCGGTCGTTTCATCATGCAGCGTGACCGTTTGATCCGCCGCCACCACCCCAAACGGGGTCAGGGAGGTGAACACCATGGCAATCGCCAGGATCAGGCAGCACCATTTTTTCTTCATCATCTTTTCCTCCGATCTCTCCGCAAAACGGTCAGACTGTCATGCGGCTTCCAATTACCTCCAGTATATCATGCGTTGACAACGGAAGCAAGCAAAAGATAAAGAGACAGGTAAAATACCTGTCTCTTTCAGCGTCTTATGCAAGTCCCACTGCGATACGGAGGATTTGCAGGGCATCGGTGACATCTACATTGCCCGAATGATCCATATCGGCAGCCCAAAGGTCATCGCCGGTCAGGGTATTCAGTCCCACGGCGGCGCGAAGCGCTTCCAGCGCATCGCTGACCTTTACCTCTTTATCGCCGTCGACATCGCCGGGCATACGGCTTACCGCCACCAGGGCGGAGACCGCTTTTTCGATCGCATCTGCCATCGCGTCCACATCAGCCTGACGGGAGACGGGCAGACCCCATTCCACCGCTTCGACAGCAGCCGTTACCGCCGCCGCGGAATCCGCAGTATAATTGTCCAGATCGTCCGGCACCTGACCCAGCGCCGCACGCACCTTTTGGTAATCGGCGGGCCAATCGGTCTTTTCAGGATCGAGCGTGTCCACACCGGTGAACCGTTTGATCGCCGCATAAGTGGCATGACAGAGGGAATCCTCCCCGAACGATTTGATATCCTGTCCCGACCACCAGCTCATCATACCGGCGCAGCCTGTTTCGGCGGCAAACGCCACCTTATCTTCAATCAGATAAGCGCCGTTGTAGCAATAGCGGTAGATTTTGCCTTTGTTGTCCGACATATCGATGACATTCAGCCCCTTCGGGAACGGCTTGCCGGGATTTGCACGCATATAGGTGTTATAGAGGTCACTAAAGGTTGCGGCCGACTCTCCTGACGGTCTGCCAAAGTAGGGCAGCCCGATCCAGATCTGCTCCGGACGGCAGCCACGATTGATGCTGTCCTGAATCAGGTTTTTCATGTGCTCAAACGGAACCTGTGCCAGTACATTGCCGTCGTTGGTGACATTGGTGTAGGTCATCCAGCTGACATAATCCAGCACCTTGTATTCCGCCGTGTCAAGAAAGTTTTTATAGTTGGGGCATACCGTGCTGGAAAGCTTCAGTCCTACCCTATGCAGCTCCTCGGACAGCGTTGCCAAGAACCGGTGGAACGCCACCAAATTGGCGTCGCCGCCATCGGGATACTCCCAGTCCACATCGACGCCGTAGAAGTTATGCCGCAGCGCAAAGGCGACCACTTCTTTCGCAAAGGTACGGCGGGTCTCCTCGTCTAAAAATATGGTGGAATGACCTGCGTTATTGTTGAGCTTTGTGATCGAGAACCAAAGTCTGGTCTTTCCCTCCGCCAGATGACTGCTGGCGCCTTTGAGCCGATCGGTCCACTTTTTCATCAGCTGATCCGCCTGCTGGGAATCATACGGATACGAAGTACCGTTCTGGGTGATGACAAAATGACCGGTCGTATCAAAGTTAAAGTTGTTGATCATAATCAGGTCGGTCATGCTGTTGAGCTGTTCCTCGGTGCTGGCAAAGCCCGACCAGCCCTTTTCATACCACTGGTCGCTGGCATAGCCGACATTCATAAATCCGGCATTCTCACTGCTCGCCTGATAATCGGCGGAAAACCGGTCGATGGTCGCTTCCCCTTTGAGGGAGTCCACCACCAGCCGGACGGCGGAGGTGGTCACATCTTCGGGCAGAATACAGTCGCGATCGGTGAGAATATAGTCGTTATCATAGACATTCTCCCAGCTCTCGCCGTTCCAGACCTCGATATGGAAGGTCTGCACCGCACGGGAAGTCTCATTGAGACGGACGCGGTTGATGAGCGTATCCTCGCCCAAATCAAGCTGGAGCGCGGCGCCCGCTTCGGCCGCCGTCCACTCGGTCTCCGCTTCATAGAGGTCCGCCCCGTCAGTCGGAGCAGTTCCCGCCGCCCATGAGGTGACGGACAAAAGGGTGGTCAGCAAAAGTGCTGTCGCCAGCAGAATACTGCAGCATCTTTTCTTCATAACAGTTCCTCCTTTGGATTTGACTGCATACTGAGCAGAACGAAAAGAAAAATCGGTATACAATAACAGTATAGCACAGAAAAAGTCGAAATGCAAATGGTCAGATTTGGTTTTTCCGATAGGCAAGGTAGCTTTCTAAGATCAGTGTTGCCGCCACCGCGTCCACCTTTTCCTTCCGCTTTTTGCCGCGGGTGTTGGTTTCATTCATGATCTTATGCGCCTGTACGGTGGTAACCCGCTCGTCCCAGAGGGTCACCGGAACAGTTACCTGCTCCCGCAATCGGTCGGCAAAGGCGGCGCAAAGCTCCGCACGCTCCCCCACCGTGCCGTTCATGTTTTTGGGATAGCCGACGACGATTTCACCGACCCCTTCTTTTTCCGCTGCTTCAACCGTCTGCCGCAGGGTTTCCTCCATTTTGTGGGAGTGGATCACCCCGACGGGAGACGCCAGAAGCTCATGGGGATCGCAGACCGCCAGTCCGGTGCGGGCATCACCGTAGTCCACTGCCAGTATCTTCATAGCGGCTCCTATTCCCACGGGTGAACGCTGCCGACGATCTCGGAGATGCTTTCGATGCCCTGATCGGCACAGTATTCTGCGAGCCCGTCCACGATCTTCACCGGCGCCATCGGATCGGAAAACGCCGCCGCGCCGACCTGCACCGCCGAAGCGCCCGCCATCATCATCTCGACCGCGTCCTGCCATGTGGCGATACCGCCCATTCCAACCACCGGTATCTTCACCGCATTTGCCACCTGCCAGACCATGCGCACCGCGATTGGGAACACCGCGGGACCGGACAGACCGCCCACATTGTTGCGGAGAATTGGACGGCGGGTACGCAGGTCGATCCGCATACCAAGCAATGTGTTAATCAGCGACACCGCGTCCGCACCGGCGGCTTCCACCGCCCTGGCGATCTCGGTAATGCTGGTGACATTGGGCGACAGCTTCACCATCAGCGGCTTTGTGGTATACCGCCGCACCGCGGCGGTCACCTCGGCAGCCGCCATGCAGGAGGTGCCGAACGCCGCGCCGCCCTGCTTGACATTGGGACAGGAGATATTCAGCTCGATCATATCCACCGCGCTGCCCTCTATCCTGCGGGCGATCTCCTCACAGTCCTCCACGGTATGACCCGCCACATTGGCGATGATGCGGGTGTCCTGCTTTTCGAGCCAGGGCAGTTCGTCTTGCAAAAAGGCGTCCACCCCCGGATTTTGCAGTCCGACCGAGTTGAGCATACCGGCAGGCGTTTCCGCCACTCTGGGCGGCAGGTTTCCCTCCTGCGGGCGCAGGGTCATTCCCTTGACAGAGATACCGCCCAAGCGGGAAAGCGGATAAAAGTGATTGTATTCCCGCCCGAAGCCGCAGGCTCCCGAAGCGGTAATCACCGGATTGCGGAATGTGACGCCGGCGACCGTGACTGCAAGACGGTTCATAGCAATACCTCCTCTGCCGGAAAAACAGGTCCGTCCTTACAGACATGACGGAGATGCTCTTCCCCGTTTTTCACCGTGCGGCAAGCGCAGACAAGGCAGGCGCCCACGCCGCACGCCATACGTTGTTCCAGCGATACCTCGCAGGGAATCCCCTCCTTCCGTGCAACCTCGATCACCGCACGCAGCATCGGTTCGGGACCGCAGGCGGCAATCAGATCGGGTCGACGGAGGGCTATCTGCTCTACAAGCGCGTTTGTCACCACTCCGGCTTTGCCGTAGCTGCCGTCATCGGTGCAGACCACCGGCATTTGACCGGTGCGGATAAAATCGGATTCCAGTATCACCGCCGAGCGGCTGCGAAAGCCCAAGATCGCTTTGGCGCGTCCGTGATAGGAAAGGGCGACCCCCAGCATCGGCGGTACGCCGATGCCGCCGCCGATCACAATCACTTCCCCCTGCGGCAGCAGGGTAAAGCCGTTGCCGAGCGGTGCAATCAGATCCATTTTTTCTCCCACTGCAAGGCGGGAAAGCGCCTCGGTGCCGCCGCCCCGCACCTCAAAGACGAACCGGAGGGTGCCTGCCGCTTTGTCGATCTCGCAGATCGAGATCGGGCGGCGGAGAAAAAAGCCCTCCGCTCTGATCTGGGCAAACTGCCCCGCCTTTGCTTTTGCCGCCATTTCGGGCGCCGAAACGGTGACGTCAAATATAGTTTCAGTCAGCTGTTCTCGTTTGAGAATTTCACAGTTCCCCTGAAGCATACCCGTTTCCTCCTATTTCTTCAAAATTTTGACCGCGCCGACGATCCCGACCACCAAAAGAGTTGGAAATGCGATCAGAATAATCGGCAGCATCGAAAAGGGTATGGCAAAAAGCAACAAAGCGTCCTGCAAAAGATAGAGCAGTGCCGCGATCTGAAACAGCCAACCCAGCAGAATACAAAACCGATCCGCCGCGTCCGACTGCCGCTTCTGCTTGCTTTCCCGAATCGCATAATACCGCGGCGCGCTCATCTGTGCGCGAAGCCGCCGCCCCTTTTCGGTGGAAAGCAGCAGGCAGGCAAGTCCCGCCAGCGACAGCGCCAGCTCATAGAGATGGCTCCATTTGGAAACGGTTTGCACCACCTCGACCGTATGATCCTCATGTATGATGATATTGACCGGTATCTCACGCGGCGCATAGAGGAAGAACGCCGCCATGCCGACAATCACCAGCGCGGAAAAGACAAGTCCTGTCATTCGTCCGCGGCGATAGCCCGAAGAAAGTGTTTCCATAGCGCCTCCTTATATCGTGGTGATGTCCACCAGCGGAATATCCGCCATCGTCACGCCGGTTTTCAGGCAGTCCGCCAGCGCGTTTGCCGTATCGAGCGAAGTCAGGCAGACGATCGAACGCTCCACTGCCTTCCGGCGGATTCGCACGCTGTCCTTAGCAGGCTCCCTGCCCTTTTCCGAGGTGGAGATCACATAGTTTATTTTCCCGCTGTCCAGCAGGGTCAGCACGTTGTTTTGCGGGTCCTCGCTGATCTTCCGCACGCTGTTGGTGGCGATCATGTTATGGTTTAGCTTACTTGCCGTGCCGGAGGTGGCGTAAAGCTCAAAGCCGAGCTGAGCAAACTTATCCGCAATGGGGATCAGCTCGTTCTTATCGCCGTCCCGCACGGTAAAGAGCACGCCGCCCGTTCGCTCCATCTGATAGCCTGCCGCCACCAGCCCCTTGATGAGCGCCTGCTGCAAGTTCGGCGCGATCCCCAGCACCTCGCCGGTCGATTTCATCTCGGGACCAAGCTGGGTGTCCACATTGTGGAGCTTCGAGAAGCTGAATACCGGCACCTTCACCGTCACAAAGTCATGCTCCGGATAAAGTCCGGTGGGATAGCCGAGCCCCTTTAAGGTATCGCCCAGCATGATCTTAGTGGCAATGTCGATCATCGGCACGC
Organism: uncultured Clostridia bacterium; assembly: GCA_947624575.1. Classification (GTDB taxonomy): domain Bacteria; phylum Bacillota; class Clostridia; order Oscillospirales; family Ruminococcaceae; genus CANQKG01. The sequence continues at coordinate 11,102 of CANQKY010000012.1, read as the reverse complement.
CGGTCACCTTGCTGATATAGGGTACGGTACGGGAGGAACGGGGATTGACCTCGATGATATACACCTCGTCCCGATAGACCACATACTGAATATTCATCAAGCCGACCACATGAAGCTCCCGTGCCAGGCGTCCGGTATAATCCACAATGGTGTCCCGAATGCGGGGCGAGAGGGTCTGCGCCGGATAAACCGAGATCGAATCGCCCGAATGGACGCCCGCCCGTTCGATATGCTGCATGATGCCGGGAATGAGAAAGTCCTCCCCGTCACAGATCGCGTCCACCTCGACCTCGATCCCCATCATGTATTTGTCGATCAGCACCGGATTTTTAAGCTCATGGGAGGTGATGATCGCCATATACTCGATCACATCTTGATCGTTATGCGCGATGATCATATTCTGCCCGCCCAGCACATAGGAGGGGCGAAGCAGCACCGGATAGGTAAGCTCATTCGCGGCGGCAAGCGCCTCCTTTGTAGTGAACACCGTATGTCCCTGCGGACGGGGGATCCCGCACCGTTCAAGCAGCGCGTCGAACCGTTCCCTGTCCTCCGCCTCGTCCACGCTGTCGGCACTGGTGCCGAGAATACGCACCCCCAGCTCATCAAGGTACTGTGTGAGCTTGATCGCGGTCTGACCGCCGAACTGCACCACCACGCCGTAGGGCTTTTCGGTGTCGATGATCGACTTGACGTCCTCCTTGGTGAGCGGGTCGAAATACAGCCGGTCACCGGTGTCAAAATCGGTCGATACGGTTTCGGGATTGTTGTTGCAGATGACCGCCTCACAGCCCGCTTTTTTGAGCGACCAGACACAGTGTACCGAGCAATAGTCAAACTCGATCCCCTGCCCGATCCGAATCGGACCGGCGCCGAAGACGATCACCTTCCGCTTGTCGGAATTTCGGTGTGCGATAAACTCTGCCGCCTCATTTTCCTCGTCATAGGTGGAGTAGAAATAGGGCGTTTCCGCCGCGAACTCGGCAGCGCAGGTGTCCACCATTTTGAAGGCGGCAAAACGCGGGTAGGCGATCTTCTGCCCGCTCAGCCGTTCGATGGTGCTGTCGAGATAGCCGAACTTTTTGGCGGCAAGATAAAGCGTATCGGTCAGCGGCTCGGTTTTCAGCCGCTTTTCCAGCCTTGCCAGATTGGAAAGCTTCCCCAAAAACCAGTGGTCGATCATGGTGATGCTGTGGATCGTATCAAACGGGATACCGCGGCAGATCGCTTCATAGACCGCAAAAATACGCTCGTCATCGGTATCGTGCAGCTTTGCCGTCACTTCCTCATCGGTGAGGGCTTCAAATTTCGGCAGCCGCAGGGTGTCCATGCCCAGCTCGATCCCGCGCACCGCTTTCATCATGGCGTGTTCAAAGCTGGTGCCGATGCTCATCACCTCGCCGGTCGCCTTCATCTGGGTGCCGAGCGTTCGGTTGGCGTAAACAAATTTATCAAAGGGCCATTTCGGGAATTTGACCACCAGATAATCGAGCGCCGGTTCAAAGCAGGCATAGGTCTTGCCGGTGACCGCGTTGACGATCTCGTCCAGCGTATAGCCGATGGCGATCTTTGCCGCCACCTTGGCGATCGGGTAGCCGGTCGCCTTGGACGCCAGCGCGGAGGAACGGGACACACGGGGATTCACCTCGATAACCGCATACTCGAAGCTGGTGGGGTGAAGCGCAAACTGACAGTTGCAGCCGCCCTCCACCTTCAATTCCGAGATGATATGAAGCGAAGCGGTGCGGAGCATCTGATACTCCTTATCACTGAGGGTGACGGCAGGCGCCACCACGATGCTGTCCCCGGTATGCACGCCCACCGGGTCGACATTCTCCATACTGCAGACGGTGATGACGTTCCCTTTCCGGTCACGGATCACCTCAAATTCGATCTCCTTCCAGCCGCTGATGCACTTTTCGATCAGCACCTGTGTGATCGGGGACAGGCGAAGCCCGTTTGTCGCAATATCCCGCAGTTCTTCCTCGTTTTGGGCGATACCGCCGCCGGTGCCACCCAGTGTGAACGCCGGACGGACAATGGCGGGATAGCCGATCTCCTCCCGACAGAAGGCGACGGCGTCCTCCACCGTCTGCACCACCTTGGAGGGAATGCACGGCTCCCCTATTTTCTCCATGGTATCCTTGAACGCCTGCCTGTCCTCCGCCTTGTGTATCGTCAGCGGATCGGCGCCCAGCAGTTTCACATGATGTTCTTCTAAAAAACCCTCCTCGGCAAGCTGCATACAAAGGGTCAGTCCGGTTTGACCGCCCAATGTGGAGAGCACGCTGTCCGGCTTTTCGATCTCGATGATCCGCTTGACCACCTCCAGCGTCAGTGGCTCGATATAGATTTTGTCCGCCATCGCCTGATCGGTCATAATAGTAGCGGGATTGGAGTTAACAAGCACGACCTGAAGCCCTTCCTCCTTCAGGGCGCGGCAAGCCTGTGTGCCGGCATAGTCAAACTCGGCAGCCTGTCCGATGACAATGGGACCGGAGCCGATCATCAGCACCTTTTTGATATCCGAGCGCAGCGGCATCAGCAGTCACCTTCTTTCGTCATCAATGCGAGAAATTCGTCAAACAGATAGGCGGTGTCCTGCGGTCCGCCGCAGGCTTCGGGGTGAAACTGCACCGTAAACGCAGGTACCCCGTGATACCGCACCCCTTCACAGGTGCCGTCGTTGGCATTTTTGTGGCTCACCTCGCCCACCTCCGGCGGGATCGAATTGTTCACCACTGCGTAGCCGTGGTTCTGACTGGTGACAAAGGTGCGATCCAGCCGAAGATCAATGACCGGCTGATTACCGCCCCGATGCCCGTATTTGAGCTTTTCGGTCACAGCCCCGTTGGCAAGCGCCAAAAGCTGATGTCCCAGACAGATGCCGAAAGTGGGGATCCGATGCGCGCGCAAAGCGCGAAGTGTTTCGATCGCCTCGGTATTTTCCGCCGGATTGCCCGGTCCGTTGGAGAGCATGATCCCGTCCGGCATAGTGGCGAGAATCTCCGCCTCGGTCGCGGTGGCGGGCAGCACCGTTACGGTGCAGCCACGCTTCACAAGCTCCCGCTCGATATTATGCTTATAGCCGTAGTCCATCAGGGTCACCCGAAAGTGCTCCGGTTCTGCTTTGGTAATATGCGGCATATCGCAGGTCACAGACCGGACGGCATTTTGAATCGTAAAGCGTCCCAGCTTCGGCAGCCAGTAATCCGGTTCCGGCTTTTGATCGGTCAGCACGCCGTTCATCACGCCGCTCTCCCGAATGATCCGAGTGAGACGGCGGGTGTCAATCCCGCAAAGTCCCACGATCCCCTGCTCCTTCAAAAAGGCGTCCAGTGTCTTTTCCGAGCGGAAGTTGGAGGGAATCTCACACCATTCCCGCACGATATAGCCGCTGAGATAGCAGCGGTCGGATTCAAAATCGAACGAATTGATCCCGTAATTCCCGACCAATGGGAAGGTTTGGGTGACGATCTGCCCGTAATAGCTCGGATCGGTCAGCGTCTCCTGATAACCTGTCATGCCGGTGGCAAACACGGTCTCGCCCACCACAGTCTTGTCCGCACCGAAGCCGTACCCCTCAAACAGAGTGCCGTCCGCCAAAAGAAGCCAGCGTTTGTGTTGTTCCTGCATATTCCCGCCTCCAAAAGGGTTAAAGATTTTCGGTGATGTCCTTCTGCATTCTCAGTGCTTCTCTGCGGGCGGCTCCCGCAAAATCGTGGGGATCACAGCCCTCCTTTTGATACGCACAGATGATCCCGCGGGAGGAGTTGACCACCGCGCCGATCCCGTTTTGATCGAACGCGCCGGCAACGCCCTTTCCGCCGCCGCCCTGCGCGCCGTAGCCAGGCACCAGGAAAAAGGTGTGCGGCAGTTTTTGCCGCAGCAGGGAAAGCTGCTCCGGATAGGTGGCACCTACCACCGCGCCGACCGCGCTGTAACCGTATTCGCCTATTTGGTCGGCGCCCCATTGCTCGCACATTTCGCCCATGATCTCATAGACAGGCTGATCCCCGATCAGCCGATCCTGCAATTCGCCCGACGAGGGATTGGAGGTCTTGACCAGCACAAAGATGCCGCGATCCTCCTTTTTGCAGACCGTCAGCAATGGATCGATCCCGTCACTGCCAAGATAGCCGTTGACCGTCAGTGCATCGCCCGCAAACGCACGAAGCTGTGTTTCGCCGACCGCCGTATGCCCGAGGTGAGCTGCGGCATATGCCTCCATCGTGGAGCCGATGTCATTCCGTTTGCCGTCGATGATGACATACATGCCCTTTTCCCGTGCATAGGAGACCGTTTCACACAGGGTACGCATACCCTGCCAGCCGTACATCTCATAGTAAGCGCACTGCGGCTTGACCGCCGGTACAATGTCGCAAAGGGCATCGATCAGCGCACGGTTGAAGCGCAGCAGCGCGTCCGCCGCGCCGGTCAGCGGATCGGGTGCGTTCTCCATCGCCTCCCGCAGCAGATACTCCGGCAAATAGCTGAGCTTTGGGTCCAGTCCCACCACCGTGGGGTTGTTTTTCTCGATAATTCCCTTTATCAAACGATCCAGTGACATATGCTTTACTTCCTTTCTATATTTTCGTCCCGATAGACAAGAGTACCTGCCAGAAATGTTGCCTTCACCCTGCCGGTGAGCGTTTGTCCCTTAAAGACACAGTTTTTGGATTTCCCGTGCAGCCGTTCGGGATCGACCGTCCACACTTCTTTTTCGTCCACCACCGCCAGATCGGCGGGCATTCCCACGCCGAGTCCGCCGCCGGACAGGGACAAAAGCCGTGCCGGAGCAAGGGACATCTTCTTCGCGAGGTCGAGCAGGGTCAGCCTTCCTGTTTTCACCAGCGCGGTATAGGACGCGGCAAACGAGGTCTCCATGCCGATCACGCCGTTCGGCGCTTTGTAGAAATCCGCCTTTTCCGCCGGTGTGTGCGGCGCGTGATCGGTAACGATACAGTCGATCGTGCCGTCACAGACCGCCTCCAAAATCGCCTGCCGATCCGCCTCTTCCCGCAAAGGCGGGTTCATGCGATAGTCCGCGTCGAGAGACGAGATGAGGTCATCGGTCAGCATAAAATAGTGCGGACAGGTTTCGGCGGTGACCCTTACACCCCGCCTTTTTGCGTCCCGTATCACCGCCGCGGCGCCCCGTGTGCTGACATGGGCGATATGGATCGGCGCGCCGATGCTCTCGGCAAGGGAGATCTCCCGCGCGGTGATGCTGTCCTCCGAAGCGCGGTGCATACCCGCCAGACCCAGACGGCGTGCCGTTTCGCCCGCATGGACGATGCCGTTTTTGATGATGGTCATATCCTCACAGTGGGAGATCGGCAGCAGTCCCGCCTGCTTTGCCGCGCCGATCACCGAAAGCATTTGTCCGGCGCTTGCCACCGGCTTCCCGTCGTCCGAGACGGCAACCGCACCCGCTTTTTTCAGCGCGGCATAATCAGAAAGCTCCTGCCCCGCCATTCCCTTTGTCATACAGGCGACCGGATAGACATGCGCCTTTGCCGTTTTGGCACGGCTGAGCAGTGCGCCGATCAGCTCCGGCGAATCGAGCGGCGGGCGGGTGTTCGGCATACAGACCACGCCGGTCACGCCCCCTGCCGCTGCCGCCGCGCAACCGGTAAAAAGGTCCTCCTTTTCGGTTTGCCCGGGGTCGCGCAGGTGAGTGTGCATATCGATAAGCCCGGGCAGCACGGTAAGCCCCGTGCAGTCGAATAGCTCCGCCGCAGGCTCGGTGATCTCACCGCCGACCGCGGCGATCACGCCGTTTTTCAGCAGGATATCCCCCACCTCGTCCGTCTCCCCCATCGGGTCGATCAGCCTGCCGTGTTTCAATAAAATCGCTGCCATGATCCGCCCTCCGTCACAGTAAGATCGTTTTATCAACGCCGTCCCGCTCGGTGACCATCACCCGCACTTCCTCCTCACGGGAGGTGGGCAGGTTTTTCCCCACAAAGTCGGCGCGGATCGGAAGCTCCCGATGCCCGCGATCCACCAATACAGCCAGCCGGATCGTGCGCGGGCGACCGTGCGCCATCACCGCGTCGATCGCGGCGCGTGCGCTGCGGCCGGTGTACATCACATCGTCCACCAAAACAACATTTTGATTCTCCACCGAAAAGGGCAGGTTGGTGCGATCCTCCGCTGTCTCGGATTTTTTATCGTCTCGAAAGCGGGTGATGTCGATCGCGCCGACCGGTATCTCCGTCTGCTCGATCTCGGACAGGCGGGCGGCGATCCGCTCGGCAAGCTGTACCCCGCGAGAGCAGATCCCGACGATGCAAAGGTCCGCACTGCCCGCATTCCGCTCCAATATTTCATAGGAAATTCGGGAGATCGCCCGCTGCATGGCGGCGCCGTCCAAAATCACCTTTCCGACCATATGATCCCTCCATACAAAAAATCCGCGCCGTCCAAAGACAGCGCGGATCGATCTGATGATACAGGCGTACCACTCCCGTATGAATCAACCGGATTTCCTTGCCGTCTCACAGGACTGACTTAAAGGAACGGTGCTTTCCTGCTTTCCATTTTATCACAGCGGTTCAAAAATGTCCAGCACTATTTCAAAATTTATCTTCCCCAAATCAGAAACACGAGATATGCCGCCACGCAGACGCCGGTGGTGACAGCCGTAACCGGCAGCCGTGCGGCGTCCCGCTTTTTCTCATGCAGCAGGCAGAATGCCGCTAATGTGCTGACCACCAGACAGCCGATCAAAAGCATACTGGAGCCGGAATTGCTGTAGATTGGATCGGAGAAGGTGACGATGTCGCACAGTGACATAATGGTACAGTTGAAGATACAGCTTCCGATCAGGTTCCCCGCCATGGCGTTGTAGTTGTTCCGCCGAAGCAGTACGATGCAGGAGGCAAGCTCCGGCAGAGAGGTCACCACACCAAGGAGCAATGCGCCCGCAAAGGTCTTACCGAGCGAGAGCGCGTCCGAAATCTTATCGCTCACCTGTGTGATGATGATACTGGCAACCACCAGGCAGACCGCCACGATCACAAACCGGATCACGACCTGCCGCAGCGTGAGGGGCGAATTGTCCTCCTTCTCGTCCTCCTCGCCGCTGTCCCCCGACATATCGCGGATCGCGTAGGCATAGATGAACAAAATCGCCGCCGTGGGGATCCAGGAAAGCCATCTTGCTCCGCCGCAGAACCAGACATAAACCGCCACCAACAGATAAATGGCAAGGCACAACCCCAAGACCCGCCGATGACTGGCGGCAACATAGGCGGTGAGAAATTTACGGGCGGAAATCAGAATCAAAAATCCCAGTACCGCAAGGTTAAACAGATTGCTGCCGAAAATGTTTCCCATCACAAGCTCCGGCTGATGGAGCCAGAGGGTGGCGGAAAGGCTTGTGAACAGCTCGGGCAGCGAGGTGACCGCCGCTAAGATCACCCCTCCGATAAACGCGCCGCTCAGGTTCGATTTCTTGTCGATGAGATCGACATAATCTCCGCACTTGACCGCGAAAAGAACCACCAAAACCGCCAGAATCAGGTATCCTACATAGAGCATTTTCCTCGTCCTTTCTTTTAAAAAATAAAAAAGACCCATACACAGCCGCAGCCATGTATAAGTCTGATCGTTTGATCCGAAGCCAGGGCGTGCGCCCGGGTATGTTGAACTTCGTCACTCTCAAGCGAGAGCCGATTACTCCCTTATGGAAGTATTATACCCGATGAGCAAAAGGTTGTCAAGGAAAATCTTGTTTTTTTCTGCGGGATATGGTAATCTTAAAACAAGGGAGGTGTTCCCGATGAGCCGATTCAAAAAAAGACTTGGGATCGTTTTGGTGATAATCCTTCTGATCCTTTTGATCGTGCTGGGCTTTTTGGCGGGGAACCGGTATTATCAGATCGGGTTTTCGCGTGAAAATACCGTTTGGACCGAGCGGTATCCCGAAGCCGCCGCTGCCGAGCGGATCGGTACCCAGATGCCGGACGCCGACTGGCTGACAAAAGCGGCATACAATGAGGTACGCATTTCACAGGACGGGCTGCTCCTGCACGGGTATCTTGTCAACCGCCCCGATTCCGACCGGTACGCGCTGGTCGCGCACGGCTACCGTGGGGACGCCGAGTCGATGGCTGCCTACGGCGCACGGTTTTACGAGCTTGGCTACAATGTGCTGCTGCCCGATCTGCGCGGCTGCGGCAAAAGCGAGGGCGACACGCTGGGACTGGGCTGGGTTGAGCGGAAGGATATTGCCGCCTGGTGCAACTATCTGGTAAAGCAGCGGGAGGACGCTAAAGTCGTACTGTTCGGGCTTTCTACCGGCGGCGCGGCGGCGCTTTTATCGGTGCAGTCGGGTCTGCCGAAGCAGGTATCCGCCATCATTGCGGACAGCAGCTATGCCGAATTGCAGACACTGTTTCGCCACCAGATCAAAAAGACCCTGCGCCTGCCCGCTCAGCCGTTACTTACCTTCCTCAGCAATATGGTGAGCGCAAAAGCCGCGTACAGCGTGATGACCGACGGTTCGGTGGTCAAATCCGTCGAGCAGGCGCATCTGCCGATCCTGTTCCTCGGCGGCAGTGCGGACGACACCCTCCCGCCAAACACGGTGCAGTCCCTTTACGACAGTCACCCGTCCGAGCAGAATGAGCTTTGTCTGATCGAGGGCGCCGGTCACAACGCCGCCGCGCTGACCGATTCCGACACCTACTGGCAAACGGTATCGGACTTTCTCTCAAAGAACATCGGATAAACCACCGCCCCGCATAAACGCGGGGCGGTAGTTCGTTTACAGCCTTGTTCTATCATACATTTGTGTTACAAATTCTTTTTTCTTGGCGGTGATGGTGACCCATGCGGGGCGAAAGCCGGCGCGAATGGCGGTACGCGCCGAGCGGATATTCGACCAGGCGCAACAGTAAAACGGCACCAAGTCGCGGCTTAATACCGCAAGGGCAAGCTGTGCGACCAGCGCCGAGGCGATCCCCTGCCGCCGGTAGGCGGGCAGTACATCGATCCCGATCTGCCACATGGTATCACAGTCGGCGGAAGCGCCCGCCAGTCCCACCAATTCTCCCCGATCATAGGCGCCGACCGCCAGCCGGTCCAGCTGCGGGCGCTCGGTCGACAAAGCGTTATGCCAAAGCGCGTGATCAAGGTTTGCCAGTTCCTCTGTCTCCAGCAGGCAGGTTTCATACCCGCAGGTGAGCTGCCGAAGCTGTCGGGTATCCGGCAGGAAATACTCCGCCATAAAGCAGACCGACAGCCCAAAGGGCGACAGTGCTTCCTCCAGCAGATGGAGCCGTGGCGTTTCAAAGCAAAGCGCGGCGTCACAGCCGGAGAGATAATCGGCAACCGCGTCCTTTACCTCGGGCGAGACCGACGCCACCACATGATCTCCATAGGAAGTGAGGTCGCAGTCAAACGGAAGCTGCAAATACCGCCGTGCCGCCTGATGCGGTCGGGAAAGGACGATCTTATGCTCCGGCGCCAGAAAATCGGACGGCGCACAGCCGCTGTCGATTGCCGACTGCTCCAAAGCGATCTGCATGATCCGGTCGTTTGTGAGCATCTTATTCCTCCGGCAAAAGCAGCTCGGCGGCTTCGGGAGAATCGAGCGTTTCCACATTTTTCAGCCGCTTTTGAATGATGTTGTTGCGACGGTCGGCGTCCTCCAGCACCTTTCCGGCTTCCTCCACCTTTTTCCGTGCCTTTTGCAGCAGATCGCCAAACTTCTCATACTGTGCCTTGGCGATCCCCAGCACCTGCCAGACCTCCTCCGCCTTTTTGTTGATCGCCATGGTGCGAAAGCCCATGGCAAGCGAATTGAGCAGAGCGGTAACGGTAGAGGGACCCGCGACCATGATCCCCTGTGCCTGTAATTTTTCCGCCAGCCCGCTTCGGGAGGACATGATCTCGGCATACAGTCCCTCGGTGGCGAGATACAAAATCGCAAAGGGGGTGGTTTCGGGCGGCGCTATGTACTGGCGCACCAGCTTTGCCTCGTCCTGCACACGCCGCTCCAGCGCCTTTCGCGCCGCTTCCAGTCCCGCCGCGTCACCCTCCTCCGCGGCAGCTGCCAGACGGGCGTAATCCTCCATCGGGAACTTGGAGTCGATCGGAAGCCATGTAACGGTATCGTCCTGCATCGAGGGGATTCTGACCGCAAACTCCACCTGTCCGTTGTATTTGGGATTGGTTTTCACATTGGTCTCATACATACCGGGAATGGTTTCGTCCAGAATATTCCCCAGCTGTACCTCCGCCCATGTGCCGCGGGATTTCACATTGGTGAGAATGCGGTTGAGTCCCTTTACGCTGCCGGTCACATCGGTCGACAGTCGCTTCATCTCGCCAAGGCTTTTATACACATCTTCCAGCTGTTTGGACACCGTTTGAAAGGAGGCGGACAAACGGGTATTGAGCGTTTCGGTCAGCTTTTCGTCTACCGTTTTCCGCATTTCCTCCAGCTTCTTTTCGTTGCTTTGCTGCATCTGCTCCATAAACTCGCCCACCCGACGGGTCTGGCGGTCGCCGGATTCCTGCTGCTGTCGGAGCATCTCGGCAAGCTGGGTATGGTTTTTCTCGGTCAGCTCGCCCATTTTACCCGAAAGCTGTTCCAGCTTCCGTTCGGTTGCTCCGGCGGTCAGCTCCAGCTTCTGGGACAGCAAATCTATTTTCGGGTCGCCGGCAGGCTTTTTAAACAGCACGACCAACAGCGTCGCGATCGCCGCGATCAGTGCGGCAACTGAAAGATAGAGTTCCATTTTATCACTTCCTTACTAACATTCTACCACAACCAAGAGAGGAAAACAATCACTATTGAAAACGGCTCGCCTTTATTAGGCGAGCCGTTTTGCATGAGCTATGATTAGTCTTCCTTATTCCAGGAGTACATCTTCCGAAGCTCCTTGCCGACCTTTTCGAGCTGATGAGAAGCCTCGATATGCCGCTGTGCGCGGAAGTGCGGGCGGTTCATCTTATTCTCGGTGATCCACTTGAGTGCAAAGGTGCCGTCCTGAATCTCCTTGAGCACCTGACGCATCTCCGCCTTGGTCTCATCGGTGATGATCCGCTTGCCGGTCTCGTAATCGCCGAACTCGGCGGTATCCGAA
>CANQKY010000011.1 GCA_947624575.1 uncultured Clostridia bacterium | reverse complement strand
GATGCCCTTCGGCCTGCCGCCGTCCATTTTGACGGACTGCTTGTAGCAGTCGTTTTCGATGAGATAGCATTGTTTCAGTTTCATTTTGCCGGTTCTCCTTTCAGCTATTTGTGTGCCTGTTGGTTGATATACTTGTCCAGTTTGTTCTTCGCGTCTGAAACTGTGTGATTCGCACCAAGCTGTTGCAATCCATCCAGGCAGGCGGACAGCGCGTAGACGATCAGCGCGTTCTCTTCCTTGATTCTGACGATATCGGCGTCCTGCTTCCCCTGCTTAAGGTACCAGCTATGCACGGTGAAGAGCGCACCGAAAATAGCCGCGAGTGCCCCGAGAAGGGCTGCCGCCGTTATGAGCGTGTCTGCTGTTACTGTCATTAGACTTCCTCCCAACCGTAGACGCCCGGTTCCCAAACGTTATTTGCGACGGCGCTTGTCCAGTGCTCTTCCTTATGTGAAACCTTTGCACCGAGCGGGTACGCATCCACGGCGCCGATGGGCTGGGACCACGTGGGCCATTCCTCGGTCGGGTCTCCGATTTCTTTCCAGAGCGCTGCAGAGACATCGGGCGTCCAGTCCGCTTGCGACGTATGCGCCTGCAAGCAGCGGTAGAGTTTCCCTTTGTATTGCACGATAGCGTCTGTGGCGTAGGAAATATTGCTTGCCCATTGTGGAAATTGCGCCGCGTGTTCCGTCAGAGTCGTGTCGTCGAATTCGCCCTTTTGCGCCATGCTGACAAATACAAGACTTGCAACGTCAGGCGCCTGCGCCTTTGCGAGAGCAGTCAAATTTTCTTCGGTCGTGTAGAATTCGCCCGCGTGGTAGAAGTAATAGCCCGCAACGACCTCGCTTGGAACAGTGTCAACCTCGACAAGCGTATGCTTGTCCGAAAGGTATCCTGTGATTTCGGTCGTCCAAAATGTGTTCGAGTCGTTGGAATAAATCGCGTCGGCGTGCACCTTGTCGCTTAATATAACTACGCCATTCGCCTGTCGCCGAACATAGCACGGGCGTTCGCAGATCTCAACGACGCGGTTGGTAGAGTCAATAATTAAGTACATAGTTCTGTCCTCCGTCATATTAAACACAGAAGCCAAAGCAAACGCCCGCCGGATCGCTGATTCCGTAGTTGTTGACAGTAAGTGTGCCATCCCTGTACACATAGCCGAAGCCGTACGCATCATGGCCGCCGAGCGCATTAGGAGAACGCTCCCACCAATCACTCGCAGAACCGGAACCGTTCGACAGGTATTTGATTCTTTTTTCCTGTGTTGCGAAATAGGGATATTGCTCCCCCTCACCGGGGGCCGAGTAGTAAGTCGTACCGAAAACTTCGTTTTCGGCGAACAGAAACAGCTTCATTGCGTTGGTTTCTATCGTCGAAACCCCATTTCCAGCCGAAGTGCGTTTGTTAACAGTTTTTATTACGGCTTGCAAATCTGGGGGAAGCTTTGGGAACAAGGTATTTTGCAACCATCCATACAACCACGAACCAGTAAAGCCTCCAACGCTTGTTTCCGACAAGTTCATAGGTTGTGTGTTGGTCATTAGATTTTTCAAACCGAACGTTATACCGGCTTTACCGCCGCTCGTCAGTTCGTCATGATTAAAACCCAGGATTACGAGTGTCAATGTTTCAGAGTCCACGACGATGTCTTTTTCATCACCGACCGACATCATTGCTTCCGCAAGGCCAGCCTTCGAAGCGGCCGCTATCTGATCCCAAGAAATTTCTGACAAGGAGGCCCATAAGGTGTAAATTTTAACGGCGTCGACTTCGACCGTAATGGATTTATTCATGCTTCCCTGCGTAACGGTAACAGTCCATGTTCCGTAATTCGGAATGTCGAAACTTACCGTACCAGTACCCGTTTTTGAGAGAGTCGTGGAGCCATTGACGACCTTGACCGTTGCGCCGGACGCGCAAACAACGTCGAGCCGGGGGAGAATTCCAAGTCCATCAGGCAGTTGCGCAGCCGGAACCTTTCCACCCGTCAAATCCGCTTTTGCTTTCAGCGTTGTGTCGATTATATCGGCGTTGTCGTTCAAGTCTTGGACGTTGACGAAATCGGTTTCGGCAGGCTTTTTCAGTTTGTAATTCGTTGTAAGCGTAGCCATTAAGGTAAGACCTCCTCTTTCAGTTCTTTCCATGTTTTGGCGGATGCAGCGCCCCATGTATATGGCCGCACCATTTCCCAAGTGTTGTAGAGCAGAGTGACGGTAAAGACCATGTTGTACGGAAGGATGCGTTCAAGCAGATCTATTATGCTGTCCACCTGCTTTTTGGCGATAAGCGCAACCTTGACGATCACCGTGAATTTCGACGTTATAATCGTTAATTCATAACCGCTTTCTCCACAGAGTGAGGTGAGCATCCTTTCGAGACTGCGCCGCGTGTACGGCGTATTCTCATTATACCGGGTGAGCAAACGGAAGCGGCGGTCTTCTATAGTATCTGTCGCGTACGGCGTTATTCCGAGCATCTTCTCGCGGCGGGAAATCCCGTTCTCCGTAGCTTCGGGGATGAACTGGTCATTCATACAGTCCTCACAGGCCTGCCATAACTCCCGCACGACGGGGGTTTCCACGCGCATGATCGCGGACAGTTCGCGGATATTTTTCAAGATCCCCGGCAGATATTCCGAAAGTTCTATTTCACGGATGTTGTTAAAATTACGCATCGTTGAACGCCCCCTTCACCACGATGGCGTTTTCGTCCAGCGTGACGTTGCGCTCGCTTCCGTTCAGCGCCGTTCCGGCGATGTCCACGATACCGGGCAGAGCCAAAAGACGCTGTTCGATCTGTGAGATCCGAACGATCAGATTGTTCTCTTTGCTCCACGTCGCGTTGAGCTCTTCGTAGTAGGCGTTGAGCGCGTCCTCTATATACGGTTGGCATTCCTCCAACGACCAGTCTGGCGCGTAAGTCAGTTTCGTCGTTACGTCTATCGTCGTGCCGGTGACCGCCTCAACGGTGACTTCGTGGTCGATAGGCGCGAGCCCGATCCCGTCGCCGTGGTTCTGCGTCGGGTCGATTGTCGTCTGCACGGTTTCGATCAGTTCGGGCGACGGTACGCCATGATTGCTGTCGGTAATAACGAGCTTTACGGTTCCCGGACCGTTCCATGCGCGGTAAGGTTTACAGCCGCCGACGCCGGGAATAGCCTCGGTGGTCTCGATGTATTGTGCGCGGTTGAAACCGTACGATTGATTGCTGAAGCTGTTGAGGTACCGCAGTCGCAGCACTTCGGTATCCTCCTCATCTTCGCCGGGTATGTAAATCTCGTTAAGGGTCGCAGTCGTTAACCCCTCGATGTAATCCACGGGAATGAGAGTTCCAGTATAACCGTTCGGGTCGGCACCCGGCGTCTCGCAGGTCATATAAAATTTCCCGGCTTGGATCTTTTCCGTCACGACCCAGTCGTACTTGTCGCAGGAGAATCGTGAGCCGATGGGCACGTCGATGTTGAATTCGCCGATCCCGACGGCTGGCGTCGCGGCGTAGGGCGCAATGCCGCGCTCGGCGCACCGTAAGATCAGGTAGTCCCGGCTAGCCGTATCGGCAAAAGTTTCGTTCAGTATCGTATCGAGCGCAACGTAGATCATCGCGCTTTCCAAGGAGTTCGGCGCGATTGCGTCAAAAATAATCGACCCTTCGCGCTTGTCGAGCGTCAACGCGACCTGCGCCAGTTTTTCCCGCAGAAGAGTTTCGTACGTCTTATCTTCGTACATTAAATCGGCACCTCCGTTTCAGCTTGTGTTTCTCCGAAAATCGAATGCACGGTAAATGTGCAACGCACTTTGTTACGGTTTACTTCAAAATCAAAGCCGTCGATGCCCGTTATACGGTCGTCCTGCAAGAGCGCTTCCTTTATGCACCTCTCGATTTCGGGAAGTACGAGTTCGATAGGTCGCCCGATAAGCTGCGCAAGCTCCACGCCGTAATTCCACGAATAAATAAGGTATTGATAGCGTTCCGTACACAAAATCAAATACACGGCTTGCCTGACGGCCTCTAAACCGTTCACTTTGCCGTGTATTTGGTTCGTGTCCGGGTCGAGCGCGTAGGTAAGGCTCGGATAGCTTTCAAATTTGATCTCGTCAAGCGCAATCTCAGCATTTTTCGGTATCATGTCGGCGCCTCCGCTCTGTCTAAAACGACGTATTTCTGACCGCCGTCCGCGCGGAAAAGCAGAACCCTTTCGCCGTTTTTGAGCGCCGAATGTACGGTCACGGTCTGCCGGTATGTATCGGCAGCAGATTCGACCGTTATTTCGACGGTAAAATCTCGAACCGCATATGTAAGAACCAACTGTTCGGCGCGCAGGGTGAGTTTCTGGTCGACCGCAATTTCCAGCGGCGAAACGCTCGTCACGGTCCCGTAGGTCATGGCAAAAGGTTTGGACGCACGCACCGCTTCAAGCGCGGCGCGCTTCACGTCCGCTAAAAAGCCCTCTAAGTTAAGCGACAAAAGTTCCACCTCGCAAATTCAAACTCATTGTGTGTTCGTTGTTTTTGAACGTGTGCGTCACCTTTTCCACCATCAGGAAACTTTGCAGGTCGATGTCCCCGAGGCTCAGCTTACACACGACTGAGCACCCCGCGCGGACGCGAATATCGCCGAGCACGTCTGAAACGCTCAGCTTCCGCGTTTTGCTGTTGTAGAGCCTGAGCAGGGCATCTGCTTTGACCGCCCCGTTGCCGGAGAGCTCCACGGAGTCCGTATACTGCAAGAGTCCCCATTCG
This sequence comes from uncultured Clostridia bacterium, assembly GCA_947624575.1. Taxonomy (GTDB): domain Bacteria; phylum Bacillota; class Clostridia; order Oscillospirales; family Ruminococcaceae; genus CANQKG01. The sequence goes on along the minus strand of CANQKY010000011.1, from coordinate 33,520 downwards.
TTGATATGTGCGCTGTCCTTCGCGATATAGATACTGCGCTTGCCGGTGTCGCTGTCCTCGCATGTTATTTTCACCTGATCGTACGTTTGCGAATCGATAGAGCTCGTATACGTATAGCTTCCGGTCGTTTCTGCGTCTATCAGCAAATTCAGCTTCATGCTTTCGATGTTTTGCAGCGTTAAAGCGCCGACTTTATCGTAGAGAACGTAGAGCCTCGTCTGTGCTTGCAGGGTCTCGTCGAGCGCGTCCTGCACCATATCAAACAGAGAGACATCATCCTCGGCGAGCGTCTTGATTTTATAGCCCGTGTCCTCCAGCACCCCGACGCGAAGCTGAAAATCCTTCGCTATCATGCTGACGATTTCGGACGCGGTTTTGTTGATGAAATTATACGTATCTTTGTTTTTGAAATATCGCAATTGGTCGTACGCCGTTACTTCGATCAGATACGGAGCGCTGCTTGACCGCGATTTTTCAAAAACAAATCCGTAAAACATATCCGTACCGTCGACCGAGAAGCGGACGGCATCGCCCTCCTGAAAGTCGATCACGTCGTCATTTACGACGCTGAACTTCAATTTTCCCGGCGAGCCCTTGCGGTTCCATTCGAGTGTAATACCTTCTTCGACAGCCGGGTAATACAGCTTGTCCCCGTGCTGTATAATAATCTGCGCTACCATGGCAGCGTCAACACCTGCCCGCTGTAGATGACGTTCGGACTGATGTGGTCCTTGTTTGCCTCGTAGAGCTCCGTCCACCGATTACCGCTCCCGCAGAACCGCCGCGCGATAGACCAAAGGCAGTCTCCGAGCTGGACCGTGTAGGTCTTTGCTTTCGGCGCAGAGTCGGCGTTCCTGGTGTTCGTCGTGATCGCGGTCGTCGTCGTTCCCGTGGGTGCGCCCGCAATATCTGCGGCGTTTACCCAGCCGTATACAGTGCTCGAATGGTCCGTGTGTATCAGGTGGTAGGGATGTTTCGCGCCGCGGCTGACGAGCGTAATTTTTGCTTTGCCTGGTTTAGCGGAGTACCCTTTATCGCTCGTAGAGCTGACATAATGCCAGTTACCGATAAAGTCAACGATGTCTCCGGATTCTGGTGCTTTTTGCTCGGCGGCACTGCCGCCGCCCGCCGCGTTTTCGTTTCGCGAAGCAGTGCCGCCGCCCGCCGCGTTTTCGTTTCGTGAAGCAGTCGCGGCGGGTTTCACCTCAATATTGACCGTTTTTGTAGCGAAGTCCCGATACTGCTTTAGTTTGATTGAAACCGTTACGTCAAAACCATCAGATGCGCTCTCCTTGACTGTGTACTCTTCGACGCTGACCTTCATGTTCGTTCCGAAAAGGAGCTTACCCGCCGGGGAAACGCGGCTGACGATGAACTGTGTCGGTTTTTTTGAGGTCATAAGGTTTTCAAGTTTCGCAAGATAATAGTCGGGCGTTTGAAAGCCGTTCGTATAGACGGCGAAAGGATAGGAGGAAAGAGTCGGAAAAACTACGTCAAGATTGCCTATCTCCGTAAGTCCTGGATTTTTTAAGAAATTCACCTCGCCATCGTTAACGAGCGTCAACGTCTTGTTTTTCCCCTTGATTTTAACTTCCAGCTTAGACGGGGTAACGGGAAAACGCCAGCCATCTAAAAAAACGGAATACATTTATTTATGCACCCCCTCCGCAGCGATTTCAAGTGCCTCCGCAAAGCCGTCCGTAAGGACGGTCAGCACTCCGTCGAGGTCCATATTCGAGTCGATTCGATTCGTCATTCCGGTCATGTCGATTTTGACCTCGGCTGTTGTGAATCGATTTATCGCTTCCGTTTCCGCTATATCGCGCAGGTAGGCGAGATCTTCGTCTGTGCTTTCTAAAGAGCTGGCAATACTGCCGGCGTCGTCTGCTATGCCGTCAAGGGTATCGCCGTAACCCAACAGGTCGTCGACGCCGCCCTCCGAGCTAAGCCCCATATTTTTCATGATGCCGTCAATGCTAAGGTTGTCGCTAATCCAGTCGTGGATTCCGGCACCGACCTCCGCGCCGGCGTTATACGCCTCCGACCCCCAGCCTTTTTGGAACACATCGAATGTGTTATACCCATCCTTCCAGCCGCCGGCCCAATCGATGGAATTTGTGTTCCATGCATCTGATACGCTCTCATATTCAAACGTGTTATATGCATCACCGACGCTGTCGTACGCGAAGGTATGAAAACCCTCGTCCCAGGCCTCGGAAACGCTCTTGTAGCTCGCCTTCTTGTCGTTCAGTTCGTCGATTTTCTTTGCCGCGAAATCAAGACCGGAGGTGTCGATGTCAACGCCCATCCAGCCGAGTACATTGTTCGCCGTTTCCGCGAGGGACTTTAGACCCTGCATAATGACGTCGACTGTCGACCAAAACCCGATTTGGATTGTAAGCCAGGCGTTGTGAAATGCAGTGCCGACATTGCTCGCGCAGGTCTTCATTACCTCCCAGATGCCGAGTCCGAGATTCGCGAACCATAAGCCCGTGTTTTTGATGATTGCCCATATGCTCATGCCGAGGTTGGCGAACCACAGACCTATATTTTTAATGACAGCCCATATACTTAAACCGAGGTTCGTAAGCCACAAATCGATGTTTTCTATACTGTTTCGGATAGCAATACCTACGTTCGCAATCCACAAACCGACGTTTTTGAACAGCGCGACAAGCCAGTAAATTGCGCCCACAATTTGTTCCGTAAACATCACAAAAAGCACGATTAGCACAATGATAGCGGCGATAATCCAAGTGATGGGGCACGCCAACAGGGCGGTGTTAAAGCCTGTTTGTGCTGTGGTTGCGCCTGCAGCAGCCACCTGTTCGGCGGTTAATCCGGCTGCCGCCAAAGCTGCCGCTGCTCCTTCGGTGCCGAGCGCGGCAGCATCTACTCCAGCGGCCTCCGCGGCCCGGAGCGTCGCTTTTGCCGCGGCATACTCGGCGACCGTTTTTACGCCCTGTGCAATCGACGCGCCCAGCAGGTACGCTTTGTGAGCGAGCAATACGGCATTGTATGCCGCAAAGGCAGCGGCAATACCATAAACGATGGGGCCTATTTTATTCCAGTGCCTGCTCACGAATTTATATACGTTAGATAGCCCGTTTACGAGTTTTGTTGTCAGCCCCAGAATAAGGTTGATTGGTTTTGACAATCCTACGAGCATTTCTTTAAGGCTGCTGCCATTGCGACTTATCGTTTCGAAGAACTGCATGACAACGGGGTATATTTGCGATGCAAATTCCTCTCGCATATCACCGAAAGCATTTTTAAGCTGGATGATTTTCCCCTCTGGTGTATTTGCCATTTGCGTGGCTAGGTTGGCCCAGCTTTCATTAACTACATCGCTAATGACGAGGGCTTTTTCCATATCAGTACCATTTTCGATGATTTCTTTTTGCTGATCCGTAAAGGTAAACCCTTTTTTTGTCATAGCATCATAGCTGCCGTTTACGATTTTGCCAAGCCCGGTAGCATAATCTACCATTTCCGTATATCCAACCTCGCCGCCTCCGGACATACCCGCGGCGTAATTGGTAAGGGTTTCCATCATTTTAGCGATGGCTTGGGGGTCGGACATATAGGTGGCGAACTCCGCCGCGCCGCCAATCAAAGCCTCATCCCCATAGGCAGTAACTTGTTGCAAATCACTTGCCCTGTCTTTCAGCGTATTGTAAGCGTCACCAACGGCACCCGTATTGTTGAGCACCGTTTTTAGTTGCTTTTCGGCGTTATTCTGTGTGTCGAAAAGGCCCAAACTCTCTTTCACCCAGCCGATACCTTTCATGCCGAGGTAGGTCGCGGCGACCCCTTTTAATTTGCTTAGAAAGCCATCCGTTTTAGATGCCCCGTTAGAAATACGTTTGTTCAGGTCCTCTTGCTGCATTCCGCAATCCCGTAAATTGCGTTCCATCTCATCGAGTCCGGCGTTGGCCAACCCAAGCTCGGTTCGGGCTGCTGTAAAAGCCGAAACGTCGATTGCTTTGCCGGACACGCGTTGCACCGATTCAAAGCCGCTGATAACCATGTTGAGCGCGTTGCTGATGTGGCGAAGAGGGCCTGTCATGCCGTCGTTCATTACCAACTGCGATTTGATAGAAGCCATACGCACCGTCCTTTCCACGCTCGGCGCACGCCGGCGAGAGATGTCCCGCCGGCGTTACCGTCTTCTTCTTGCTTTGCCTTTCGCCTTCTGCGCTTCTTTTTTATCATTAGCGACCTTCAAATCGATAGCGGCTATAACGTATGCCTGTTCGTATGGGTCGAGATTGAGAAACTCATGCGGTTTCCAGCGAAATTTATGGAGGCAATAATAAGCATAATTTGCTTCTGGGTCGCCTCCGATGATTAGTTTTTTGCTTCATCCACCAATTCTTCGGTTGCAGAGAAGCCGTTAAGTCCGAGGACCTTCGCGGAATAGTCCTCAAATTCTCCCGCGCTGAGCATTGTCGTGATGAGCTTTTCCGCGCCGTTGACGCCGTAGCTGGCCTGAAGCTCTGCGTCGTTCAGGTTCGGATACACCGTGCATCGGGCTGCAATTTTCGACTGATATGCCATCGCGTCGAATTCCTGCGTATACTGTCCACGCCTGCCAGGGACAGGAACGCTGCGCATACACTCTTTGCGGAGACGCACGTTTTCGTCCGCCGTGATACAGCAGATTTCCCACCGTACGGGCTCGTTGTTCTGGTCCACAAAACGGGGCGAAGCGATAACGAATTGGTTGTCAACCTTTTTGGCATTTTGCGCGAAGAACGCGCTCAAAGAATTAGCCATGACTGCTCCTCCTGTTTTCTCTTATTGCATTCCGTTCAGCAGCGTAAACTGTTCGGGCATTTCCCAATCGTCGAACGTGCCCTCGAGGTCCTCGTCGAGGGTTTCGGAGTCGGCGTCAAACTTCGCGAGTATGCCGCCTTTGGAAAGGCAGTTTTTCAGGATGATTGTCTGGCGACCGACAGAAGCGGTCGGGTCTTCATTCGTAACCTGGATGTCGAAAAGCGGCATGACGCCGGTTTTCTTGTACTCGAGCCACATTGCCCTGAAAACGGATTGATTGTAATGAGCCGTACCGGACCACGAGCCAGTCCAGCCGCTCGGCTTATTGCCTTTGCCGGTCTTGCCAAGGATGGGAACCTCGGTAACGTTAACCTCGAAATTCGACTCGAAGTTATAGAGCTGCATAAAACAGTATCGGTTGCCGTCGGCCATCGTAACGAACGCGGATGCCTGCGAGCCTGCAATCGCGTCCATAGCGTTCATAATTGCCTGATTCATTTTCGTACCTCCCTTACGCAATAACGACGCTCATATAGAGCTGACTCATCGCGTTTATTACGTTTAAGCCGGAAACGTTACACACGACCGACTTTCGCGTTTCACCCTGCTCGACATGAACTGTCTCAGAATCGAAGTTTTCAATCGCGCGAAGCGTCTCCAACTCTTCGTGCAATTTGCAAATATCGTTCCAGAGACTAATCCGCCCGGGCGCGTCGTTCGGCACGATGCCGAGATAGCGCGTTGCGAACAGCGCTGCGACGTCATTGGCGATCTGGTCGCAGACGCGGAGCGTCTGGTTCGACTGGAAATCCACGCCTTTTTTGTCGGTCAGTGTCGTCAGTGAATTGATATCCTCAAGCACGCGAACAGTCCCGTTGACGTTGTGCAGCATAAACTTTCCAGCCTTGATACCGTCTTCGAGCTCAGACTGCGTATAGTCTACGTTGATCGGATATTCTCCGTCGTACGTCCTGTTTGTATTGGATGCGTTAACGGCGCAGCCGGCCTCGGCGCCGGTCACCCAATACACAAGTTCGTATTTCGATGAACCCCCGCCGGCAACCTCGTTCTCGACGTTGATAATGCCCTCGTAGTCCGCCTCGGTCTGAAAAACGACAGTCTTAAACTTCGCGCCGACCTCGTCCCTCATGCGCTTGGTAAACGCGACGAACAGGCCGATGATTGACGCTTCCGTCGTCGGACAGCCGAGCGCGTGAAAGCTGTATGCCTCGATTTTATCGAGGAACGCCTGATACTGCTCGCCGGTCACGTCGGAGCCGTTCGTGCCGCCCGCAAGCGGCACGCCGGCCTCCGCCTGCAGTTCCGCTTCAGTCTTAAACGTAACGTAATCGTTCGCGACGAGCTCGGACGCCTTGCTCACGTTCTGCGTTTCGACGAGCGCACTTCCGACGTAGGTCGACACGTCGTAAGTATCCGGGGCGTCTACGTTTGCGGCGATCACGATTTTGATATCGTTGCCCCGCGTACCGGGATACTTTGCCGTTGCGTACGTGTTCGATGCCGCTGCGGGAGCGTTCGCCAGCCGATAAACCAAAACAGTTTTGGCATGTCTGAAGATCTCCCGAATCGGAAGCAGCTCCGGCGCGTCGTAAGAGTAGCCAAAAATTTTCATGCTGTTTTTCTGAAAGTCCTCGCCGGTAACGGTAAAGACCGTGTCGACGGGACCCCAATTCAGCGCGAGCGGAATCGCGGCGACGCCGCGCTCGGAAAGCATAGAAACCGCTCGTGCGGCGCTTGTAAAGTTGACGTAGTAGCCGGGTAAGATCTTATTCTGCGCCGACCAAGTCCCTCCGCCAAGTGCCATTTTAATTCACCTTGCCTTTCATGAATTTTGCGATTCGAGCGTCGACTTCCTCGATTGTATATGTTTTGCCGTTTTCCAAAAGCGCGTTCAGCAAATCGCGGCGTTTCGCATATCGCGCGGCGGTGAGCAGCTGCTCTTTGGAAAACTTCGCCTCCTTTTCAGGGGCGGCGACGACCTTATCTTGTGTCATAGTACTTCATCCTCCTCGAATTAGTTTTAGGTTGTCCATCGTTTCCGCTTCTGTCGTGCGCAAAACATTGTGCGCGTATCGGACGCGGAAATGCAAAACACCGTCAATGATCTCGAAATCCAAGCCGGTCCCCCTTATGAGATCTCCGTCCGGCAGATGTATAAGATTTAACAGTAAACTCAACCGATCCGCGACATCGAGGCAATCTTCGCGCCCGTTTCGCGGATAATATAGTATGTCGAAAAACGGAATCCTTCGATAGCGCTCTCCTACGATTTGCTGCTGCGAAGCATTTACCAGGATAACGTTAAACGCGCCCGGACGCAGGCCCTGCTCGATTTCGTCATCGAAAACCTGTCTGTCCGAAAATTCGGAGCGCAAAGTGCGAGTTATGCCGTCAAGTATTGTCTTTGTGGTGATTTCAGACATTAAAAACCTCCTTTAGCTTCGCTTGCAGCTTGCGCTCTAAAATCGCGGGCGCCATTTGCCGGAGTTGCTCTTCAGAAATGGTCAGCATGTACCGACCCTCGACCCAGCCTGTGCCGCCCCGCGTTCGGTGTCCGTATTCCACGTAGGACGCGTACTCGACCGGGTTAACAAGCTCAATCGAATAGGTATTCCCGCTTTTCGCGACACGCAGGCCTTCGGCATAAGCGGTCGCGTTAGCCGCTTTTCCCGCGGTCCAGCCTCGGCGGAGCGTACCGCCGTTTTTACCGGATTTTTTAGGGTATTTCCCAACAGGGGTCTTTGGTATAACGAGCGAGAGCAGACGCGCTGCAAGCTCTTTACTGCAGGCGTAGCAAAAGGCATCGAACTCAATTTCGGAGAACTGTTTTAACCTCGCTTGCAGCTTTTTAAGCTCCTTGAAGTCTGCAGATCCCCATTTTGCCATTACGCCCACTCCTTTTCAAGCTCCAGCACGATTTCCTGATGCGTACTGTAAACGGCAGGTTTTCCTGCGCGCCGAAACGTATCCGTGTGTCCCTCCTGCGTGATAACGAGCCTCGAGCCCTCTGGGATTTCGACGTCCTTTGCGATAAACAGCTTCACAACCTGCCTGACGTCGTTCGCTTCGCTTTCTGGAGCGGTCGCTGAGATCGTGCTGTACGATACGCGGCAGGGTTTGCCTTTAACGGTCTGCACAGGCTTTTGTACGGTACGGCCCGTTGCTTCGTCTACGCCTTCTTTATATACGTAAACGTCGCAAAGACCGTCCCAAAGCTGTCTTAAGGCGTTCTCGTAACCTCTCACCACACCAACCTCCGAAATGCGAGATAGACTTCCTCGTCGGGATTTACCATTCGGGCAAGAGTCGCGTCAAATTGGTCCTCAAAAGAGCCCGCGCCGGCAAGCGCGAACGTAACGGAGGTATCGCCCTCGGAGATGCTTTTCGCTGGTGCGGTAAAATCATACAAGCAGGCGAGCGCGCCCGCCGCTTTCTTGTCTCGCAGGAACATTCCCGCGACCATATCCGCCCAGACGTAATGCAGTCCTTTGGGGACCTCAAGCTGATTCGTTTTTGCGCGGATGTCGTTTTCCGCTTTCCCGATATAGTAATCGAGCGCGGTGAGGTCGCCTTCCGTTACGGTATAGCCCAAAGCCGTCAGTCGGGTTATTACGGTCGCGCGAATGTCCATAGCAAGCCCTCCTTACGCCTTTGCGGCGATGGTTGCGTCGCTAAAGGTCAGGTTCGCGACTTCCGTTCCGTCAACTTCAATCTTCACTGTTGTGCTCGTGCCCTTATCCAGGCGGATAATCAGCAAATGGTCGTCGGGGAAGTCAGTTTCTTTCGGCGTACCGCCGTCCTTTGTCGCTTTCAGCTTCTTTCCGGTCTGCGAAATGTACACCGGGAAGAAATTGCCGGACTGATTCTTTGCGTCTTTGCTGTAACCGGTAAAGCCCTCTACATACTTAATAGTGCCGGTTACCGCTCCTGTGGCGGAAATCGTAACGTCCGCGCCAATGAGGTCATGCACCGTTTTTCCCAGCAGGTTGTCGCCCTCGGTCGGGAGCTTGAGCTTCTTCGGGTCGAAGCCAGCGTCACCCTCGGAACCCTCGACTACGATTTTGACAGCTTTCGTCTCGTTAGTCATAGCGGCAAGGTAATACTTGCGGCTGTAGACAGTGTTTTGCCGGTGATTCTGGTCGCGGGTCTGCTCGACCTCGGTACCCTTCTTATTGAACAGTGTGACCGCATCCTTCGTCGCGACGATAACCGTGCCGCGCGTCGCGTCCTTCTTCACGTACAGATTCACACCCGCGACGGTACCGACGTAGCCGTTCTTCGCGAATTCGGAAACGTATTTCAGGTCGTCCTTGAGATTCTTACGGATAGCGGCCATGTCCCCCGGATTGACGAATGCGAAAATGGACACGCCTTCGAGGTTCTCCATATTCAGCTTCGCGGCGGCGTCGACGAACGCGCCGAAATCGAGAGCGGTTGCCTTCACGGTCAAGGTCGCCTTGCTGAACTCCGCGAACACGTCCGCGTTGACGGTGTTGAACATATCGGTCGCGGCGTGCGCCGTTCCGACCGGCACGATCATGGGGTCGGTCATCGCTTCCTCGTCGAAATACTGGAAGCAGTTTTGCGCGAGCAGAACGCGGTATTCTCTCTCCGAAAAGCCTACGGAAATAGCGCGGTCGTTGCCCTCGCCCATCGTGAGCTTCTGGGTGCCGTCGGTCGCCTTGTAGACGTGAATCTTTTTTAGCATGCCGGCGGTATCGGTCAGCGAATTGTCGACCGTGCAGAACTGCTGCAGGTCGAGGTGTGAATTGAATTGGTCTTCAATCTCGTTCGAGAGATAGAAGCTGTCGTAGATTACGTTCGCCATTTAACTGGTCCCTCCATATAAAGTTTTGTATTCTTCGGGGTGTTTGGTGGCATAGTCGTACCGTTCGGACGCGGACATCGCTCTCAGCTTCTCCAGCGTCATGCCGTCCGGCTTGCCGTCGCTTCTTTCGCCGGGCTTCAGTCCCGCGAAATCATTCTTTTTGTCGCCTGTCTCAAACAGGAACCCGCTGTCCGGTGCCGCCGCCAGCTTTTTCAGCTGGTCGGAAAGCCCTTTCACGGTTCCGTCCTCGTCGAGTTCGGCTTTGTCCAAATCGAGGAGCGCTCGGACGGCTTTCGCGTTCTTTGCCCGTGCCGCCGACAGAGCAAGTCCCACGGCAGTGTCGATCTTCAGGCGCTTGATTTCCGCTTCGTGGTCTTTCGCCGCTTTAGCGTTATCCGCCTGCAGGGTCGCAATCTGTTGCTTCAGCGCGTCCACGTCGCCGGTGGATTTTCGCAACGATTCCAGTTGCTTGTCGCGGTCCGCGATGATGTCTTTCGCCGCTTTCAACTCCGCCTTCGCGGTGTTAAAGTCGGTGCGTGCTACGAAGCCTTTGCCGATTTCTTCGGAAACCTTTTTGTCGATTTCGTCTGAGTACGCATCTCCCAGTATGGTTTTCAGCCATTCCAACATATTCTTTCCTCCTATATTCCGCTGTCCTTTTTAATCCGGCAAGTCCCGGTATCGCGGTGCGCTGCTTATAGTCCGCCGCGCGGGGCGGTACGTTTCGTTAGCTGCTTATTCAGCTTATATCGCCATCGTGCGCGTTTTTCCATGAAAAACGCTTGACGAAGCCCCAAGTGAATTGCTTAATTCGCTCCCATGTGGAGAGCGTGACTTTCGCGCTTATGATAAACTGATTTCCCGTATTTACGGGGTTCGGCGTAATCGATACGGATTCGATTTTAATTGACAAGTACGCTCACCTGCGCTTTCTTGACTTCCGGCGGGACGGTATAACTGACGCATAAGGTATACACTCCGCGTTCAAGCGGTTCGAGAAGAATACGCACCGTATCATTTCCATCGATTTCACAGTCACCGGAAGCTATGATTTTATCGACCTGTTTCAATTCCCAGCGTGCTTCCGTTATCGTGACTAGCTGATTGATTTTTGAAATCGCCTTAAACCATACGAATTTACGCTCGCCGAGCGCAAACCGAATGTTCGGCGTGGAGCCGCATGTCACGGTACGCACCCTCCTTTCCTACAACTTTGAACGAGAGACACGCGCACCTCGACATTGTCGGCGGAATCCCAGAACTGTGTCTCGACCGTGTCGGTTGAAGACCAGAACCGCCCGCTGCAGTCCGGGAGAAGCTCCAACATAACGACGCGGCTGTCGAACATGTACAAGATACCTGTCCAGTATGCGATATACCCTGTCTCATCCAAGCCGTAAATCTCAACGACGTATTTGCCGTCCGACAAATCGGCGGGAACCTCGGTTTCCCAATGGTTCTCGCCGATTTTCGTATACGTCACGTCGAAACTATCGCAATGGCCACACATTGCGATGATAGCCATATCATTCGACCTCGACGGAGATAGTGTAGGTCTTGCCCGCGTCGACCGGGTTCGGCGTGAGCGTGACCGAGACAATCTTCGGCGCGACGGTGTTGCAGTGGACCTTGCGCGTGACGGTAGATTCCTTGCCCGCGGCGTCGGTTGCCTTGATAACAACTTCGTTATCGCCCTGCGTGTAGGTAATCTCGTGGCTGAACGAACCGTTTTCCTGAACGGTGACCGCGCCCTGGTCGTCGCCGTTAACGGTGATTGTCAGCGTTACAGGCGAAGAGGTGACGTCGTTCGTAGTACCGGTAACGGTCCCGGTGAGCTCGTTCGTCCAACTGTCGTCCGCAGGAGCGGTGACGTCCAGAACGGGCGGCGTGGTATCGACCTTGACAGTCGCGGTTTTCTGCGTCGCTTTATTGCCGTCGTTATCGGACACATTGACCTTAATCGTATGCGATCCGTCCGAAAGCGGCGTAGTAGGCGTATAGGTCCAACGATAACCATTTGAAATCGTGACCGGGGAACCCGCGACCCATTTGACCGCCGCGTCGGAATCGATAACGAGCGAGAAGCTTTCGGTATTGACACCGGAATCGTCGTCGGTGACCTCCACGGTGATTTGAGGCGTGTTGTTCGTGAGCGTTGCGCCGCCCGCGGGAGAGGCGATTGAGATAACCGGCGCTACCTTCTCTTTAACGACCAGCTTCAGGGACTCGCCGAGAGTCGGGTCGCTCGCACTTACGGTCGTGCTGTTGTTCGCGCTGTCCGTAGCGGTGACGGACACGTCATAATAGTGTTCGTCGTTGATGGTCCAGCTCGATTTGGACGGCGCAGTGATAACGGCTTCGTATTTACCCGTGTCTCCGTTATAGGTCAGGGTTTGCGATTGACCGTTGATCAACGCCGTCACTTTTGAGATGTTAGGCATTTGATTGACCTCCTAAAAATTTTTTATGGTATGAAAAAAGCGCCTTCCGCTTTCGCGGTTGACGCTTTATCATCATATTGTGTTTCGGGCTCCCATGAAATCCCATGGAGCTTCTGAGCCTGTCTTAAAAGCGAAGTAAGCAATCCGCCGTTTCGTAAGACAGCATAGCTTTTTTCGGTAAAAAAGCGTATTGTGTGCCTTGCCGCTGTTTAAGTGCGAAATCCGCTGATTAATTTGCCGCATAAAGCTCATCGTATAGCTTTTGGAGCTCTCGGCCCTTTTCGTTAAGGGAATAATCAGCGTTAAAACCGACCTCGGTAATTTTATCGTCAATGGCGAGGAGTGTATCGTCCACAGCGTCAAGTACATCAACGCCGTGTTTTTTTAATATTTTTCTTTGTTCATCGGTAATGTTCACGGTGGTGCCTCCCTTGCCTTTTTGCCCTTATGTATGGGGTTTGATTGTATCAGCGTGCCGGTGTCTGGGTTAATAGTAACCGCCGCCGTTTCACCGATAAACCTCTGGCTTTTTCCGTTTTCGTTTATGCGTATGGGATCCACTCTTTCAGGGTGGGTTATCGTGTCAAGCGCATCTGCAATGCTCACACCGTTACGGCGTTGCTCAACGGAGCCGATAGTGCGTGCAATAAAGTGATCCGTTCTTCCGGTTATCGTTATACCATTGCTTGTGATTTTGCCCAACAACGCGTTATTTATGCCTGTGCTTGTTTCCATATACAGTTTGAAATCAGCAAGCGGTGTAAGTTCACCGCTTTTAATTGCTCGCGTATAAGCCTTAAAGTGCCCTCAATCATCGCTGTATTTGAGCTTTTGGAAGGCCGTAAAGGTCTTGGGTGCATTACTGCCGAGCCGTTCCTTGTACCGTTCAAACTGCTTCCTGTCTGCACTCTCATTATATCCCATTTTGCGCTGTTTGTCAACAGTGCCCTCGCCGTAAAGTTCGTCCTGCTTTGCCTTCCACTCCTTGTACGTCATATCGCGGGGGACATCAAAACTCTCGCCTGTTTTGGCGTCTCGCGCAATCCGCGTTCCGACGCCTTCCATATCCGCGAAATACGGCGCGGTACAGCCGCGGCACCACGGGTGAAAGGGCGGCGCAGTCACGCCGACAGCGTACTCGCTCATTTTGTGGACAGTGCCGTCGAGGTCGCCGCAAAGCGGGCAGGTCTCATTGTCAAGCGTCTCGACAATGACGTATTCCTCGACGTCGAGGTCGTTATAGCAATCCTTTTGCGCCGCGGAGGAAAATGCCGCGCTCTCTGTCATCACCAAACGTCCGGCCTGCCGCTTCGACACGCCGAACCTGTCAGCTATCGCCTTTATTGCTTTGTCGGGCGCCTGTCCGCGCATGATCATCTGCGTGAGCTGTGTATTGACGCTGTCGACAAGGCTCTGCTTGTTTTGCCATATTCGGTCGCTGAACGTACGTCCATCCGTGGTCCACGGCCGGGACAGTACCTTCCGAATCGCCGAATCGGTCAGTCCGTGCAGCGACCAGCCGACGCCGAGTCCCTTTTGAATTTCAAAGGCGGTATGATAATAGCCGCGCTGGTATATTTCCGCAAGCGCCTTTTCGGTCACTTCGGACTGCGTCCCGTGCAGCGCTTCTGCCTGCTGCCGGAGATGCAGCTTGAGACTGTCAAGACGCGATACATGGACCCTTGCAGAGGCGTTTTCGAGTTCCTTCATCCACTCCTGCGAAACCGCGTTTTCCTGACCGTACTTGATATAATCATCTACAGTCCAGCGAAACTCCTTCAGTTCCCGCGTGGTCAACAGTCGCCGCGCCTCAGCAAGAGATATCCCGTTGTTTTGGGCAAATCGCTGATACCAAGCCGCTATTTGCGATTCGACGTCGTGTATCGCCTGATCGAATTGTTTTTCCAGATTTTGAACGTACTCGTAGCCGGTATCGAGCAGCGCGTTTTCGAGGATTCTCATGCGCTCGGCCCAGTAAGCGTCATTCCGCATACGGATCACCGCCCGCAAGACCGACGCGTTGCCGTTCAAAGGCGTTTCTGTATGTATCTCCCTCTGTTTCTTCTTTCTGTTTTTTCAGCCGTTCACGCTCTGCCGCGGGGTCGTCGACCCATGGGTGCATGGCAATGATGGTATTGTCGGATATGACGCCGGTGGACTTGACGCAGTTCTCAATTGCCTCGGTCTCGTTAATTAGGATATCACGGTTGAAAATAACGGTGATATCCTCGTTTTCAAACGAGCCTTTGCCGGCGTTCGCGAGATAGGCATTCACAAACCAGAGAATTTCTTCAAAAGCCGCCTGCAGTTCGGTCTCCATCGCGTTCGCGTCGAGGTCGATATCCGCGTACATGCTTTGTATGTTCATTTGGTTGGGGTTGTTTCCCATACGCTCGTCTTTCGCGTCGTAGCTTCTGAGATTTTCAATCAGGGCCTTTTTGAGCAAAGCGATCACGGTCTTGTAATTTTCAGAATTGACCTTAATTTCAAGGCTGTCCACGCCGCCGTCCTTGCCCTCGAACGTGCGGGTTTTGATCGCCCGGAACGTGGCAAGGTTTCGCCGAAATTCGCCGAGGTCCTGCCCGTCATAGTTTTTCAGAACGAGGATCGTGCTTCCCGCGTCCTCTTCCATGCTGTTCACAAAATCGGATTGTAGCAGGTTGATAGCGTCCTGCAGACCCCGCCCGCGACGGATAAGCGGAATTTCTTTCGCATTGTATTTAATCGGTATCAGTGGGAAACGTTCCCAGTTGAACGACCGGCGTTTTCCGTCCGCTGTATTGACGGTTACATAGCTTTGTGCATTGGGTGCGGAATCGGGATCCGGCAAAAGCATACCGTTCTCGAAAAGATATGTCGTAATGCCTTCCGGCGTGAACAGGTCGACTTTATCGACGACCCGCTTCTTTGGTCCGTAATAGACCTCGACGGGGTAAAGCCGCAGCGCCGCATCCAGCTCCGTATGCGCCGCGTCCGACCAAAACGGGAGAATTTCATACCCCGGAAACATCTGAAAACAAAGCTCGTTGTTTCGGTTATAGTAGGGGTAAAGCCAGGATATACCGGAGTTAAAGCTTTCTATGCCTGCGTTTCGGAGCGTGCGCATAAACTTCGTACCGAGTACCTTCTTCACCTCCTGCGCATAGGCCGTGTTTTCACAATCGAATGAAATCTGCTGTCCGAGCAGATAGTTCGCTTTCTGGTCCACGTGCTTCGCGTACTGATTGTCTACGATTTTATTGTTCGGAAGATTATCGATAACGACGAGCTTCCCGTCCGGGCCTATCGCCATGCGCCGGCGCGCCAGGATATCCTGCTCGCCCATATAATACCGGTCGCCGTCGAGCATTTCCTTCCGTTCGCGGGATGCGATCCACTCCCTAAGCTCCGAAGCGAAAAACTGCAAGTCCGTCAGAGGCTTTCCTGCTCGCAGCCGTGCGTTGAATCGTTGCTGTTCAATCGGTTTTCGAAATAAGGGCACGCGCAAGTCACCTCCTTAAAAACTGAATCGCGCCGGCGCGAACGCGGCGCGCACGAAATAGCGCACGTCGTCCATTGCGTGGTCGTCTGCCTTAAGCGGTCTGTCTTCCGCCGCTTTTTCGTCCCATCGGTACAAACCGAACTCCCTGATGCAATCCTTGCAGCAATCGCAAATGAAAATGTCGCCCGCATTTAGGTGCGTAGCGACATCACGAATCCCGTCAAGGACACGGTTAGATGCTTGCTCGACTACAAACCGGGTGTGCCTGCGGATAACTTCGATAAAGGATGCTGCAGAGGGGTCGACTATCAATTTCCGAATCGGTAAATCGCCGGCCAAAGTCTCGACTGCTTCGTAATGCTCCTCGTCCGTTCTTTGCTGCTGTTCCTTGCGTCCGTCGTAATAATACTCGCGGATTCGGTACCATTTCCCGCCACACAATCCCCAAAGCCCCGCTGACGTTGGGTTCAGCGTACCATAGTCGCAAGAGATATAATAATCTTCATACTCGCGCGGCACGGACGGCACGATGTGATAGGACTTGTTGAACATCGTGTAAATAAGACCTTCAGCGGTCGTCCAAAGACCGCGTATATATCGGTCGTAGAACACTCCGGAATACATACCCTCGTATCTCTTTTTGATGTTTTCGTCGAGACTGAGGTTGTCGTCCATCGTGAAATGGAGATACAGCATATTACGGCTGTTTCGTCGGGTTATCCAATCCTTGTAAAACCAGTGTCCCGGACTTTCCGGGTTACAGTTAAACCAGAACTTACTGCCTGACACCGAACACCTGGCCATAGCTTGCTCCACGAACGAACGGGGCATGAGCGCAACCTCGTCGAACAGGACACCCGCCAACGTTAGGCCTTGGATTAGTGCGTAACTGCTTTCATCACGACCGCCGAACAGATAATATGTGTTGGCTCTTCCGCCAACAGAAACGACCATTTTGTTTTCACTTCGGCGCTCAACTACCATGAAAAGCCCTTCAAGCCAAGCCGGAACATGAACGATAACGTTACGCCGAAGTGACTCGATGGTGCGGCCGCATATTGCAAAACTTTGATTACGAAAGCACGTCATGCTCCAAAAAATAAAGCCTATCGTCATCGAAACCGTTTTTCCGGACCGAATGGAGCCGTCGCAGATAAGACCATCCTTATTCCGATACTTCTGCATCTTCCACCACAGTGCCGCCATCACCTGGCGTTTGCTGAATTTCTGGTAAATCATCAAAGCCCTCCCCTCCACAGGAGGCTATTGCATCAAAGAGATTGTTTTCAGCCTCGTTTGTTGTTTGCGGCGCCTCGTGTGCGGTAAATTTATCGACAATGATGCCAAACGTCGTTGCAAGTTGACTGAGAGAGGTCGCCTCAATTTTCTTTGGGTCGTTGATTGCAGCAAGCAGATTTTTTAGGAGGTCGCAGACGTCGTTTTTCTGTGTATCCATAAAGCTCAAAATGCTGGCTGTGTTTTCTTCCTTTTTTTGCGCGACCTTCTGCGCCAACTGCGCGTCGCCTTTGAGCACCCGCCGGATTGTCGTGGCGGATACGCCGTATTTTGCGGCCAACTTCCGCTGTGACACGCCGTTTGCGACATGGGCGGCAATGATTCTTTTCCGTTGTAAATCGGTCAACTTCGCCACGATTGCCCCCTCCTTTTTGCCGGGCTCTCCACGCTGCCATTATAACACATACATTCGGGACATTCGGGACAACTTTTCTTTTTTTCAATTTTTTTGCAAAAGCCCTTGACAATACGTATTATACGTATTATAATGGTACCATACGGAAGGTTGTGATCGAATGCCGATGACCCCGCAAGAAATCGTAAAGGTCCTCGAAAGAAATGGTTTCCAATTTGTAAGTGCGAACGGATCGCACCGCAAATACCGAAACCCGGAAACCGGCAAAATCGCAATCGTTCCTTTCCACGCAAAGGACCTGAAAAAAGGTACAGAGCAGAGCATTCTCAAGCAGGCAGGTCTGAAATAAGCCGCGCTTTTTCTCGCGTGGTGTGGCATATCACACAAAAACAACAAAGGAGTTGTTTGCATTGAAAAAACTTTATTATCCCGTTCTCTTTCACCCGGAGGAATCCGGATATTCCGTCCGGGTCCCGGATTTGGATGGGTGTCTCTCACAAGGGGAAACCGTGGAGGAAGCCGTGGAAATGATTCAGGATGCCATCGGGCTGTATCTCGAAGATGTGGAAACCGTACCGGTCCCCAGCCGGCCGGAATCCGTGCGGACAGCGGGTAACGATTTTTTAATGCTCGTTCCCTACGACGAGGTGGAGTACAAACGAAAGCACGACACCAAATCCGTCAAAAAGACGCTTACCATTCCCGCGTGGCTCAATGACGCCGCAGAATCGGCGCACATCAACTTCTCAAGTGTACTGCAGACCGGGTTGAAAAAACAATTGAACCTCGAATGACCGCGACCATGGAAAACAGCCGGGCTTACCCCCCGTCTGTTTTTTTGTCCTTTTGACAGTACCGGTATGGCGTATACAATCAGGACGTCGGGGACAACTTTTCGTTTCTAATCTTTTTTTCGCTTGAGGTATCGGTAGCACGCCTTCTTTACGCTGTCCTCGGTATTATTCCCGCCAAGACGCTGGGCAATCTGGCGCCAGGTCAGCAAATCGACAAATCGGTAGGCCATAATGAGCCTTACTTGATAATCGTCGACGGACTGCAAATAGATTTCAATCTCTTCACGCTCCACAATATACGCGATTCGGCGCTCACGAATCCTGTCCTGTAATTCGACTATGCGCGGAATAATCTCTTCTATGCGGTTTAAGTGCGAACCGTTGCGCGGCATTCCGTTCAGGCGAACCGCGCCCGGCTGCAATTGCGCCTCCAGTTCTTCCAACCGCTGCGTGTCCCGTTCGATGAGTTTGTTTAGATAATACAGTTTGCTTAAATCCCGAACCGTTTTGTCAGACATGTCTTTCCTCCTTCGCTTTCGCAATCCGCGCTTTTAGCGCCTCCAATAGACAGCTCTGTGCATCCGCCTTGCCTTGCAGTGCCTTGACCACGTCCTCGTCCACGCCGCCGCGCACGATCAGGTGATGCACGATGACCGGCATCGTCTGCCCTTGCCGATGCAGGCGTTTATTCGTCTGCTGATACAGCTCCAAGCTGTCGTTCAGTCCGAACCAGATCACATGGTGTCCGCCCGCCTGCAGATTCAGCCCGTAGCCGCAGCTTGCCGGCTGCACCAACAGCAGGTCAACCTGCCCCGCGTTCCACGCATCTCCGTCTGCTTGCCCATCATAAACCCGGACCCGCAGACCCGTAGGCGCCAACGCCGCCACCAGCCGTTCCCGGTCGTGCCGGAAATGGTAGCAGATCATGGCGTGCTGTCCGTTCAGCTGCTCCACCGTTTCCAGCAGTGCCTCAATCTTACAGTCGTGGAGAGGGATCACGTGCTGTTCTTCGTCGTAGACGGCGCCGTTGCAAAGCTGCAGCAGCTTGCCCCGCAGAACGGCGGCGGTACCGGCGGTTATCAGGGTTTCGTCGGTTACCTGCAGCAGCATATCCCGTTCCAGTCGGTCATACGCTTTCTGTGCCGAAGCGTCAAGAAGCACGGGGATATCCTCGTAAACGATTTCCGGCAGCTCCAAATAATCCTCCGCTTTCATGCTCACGCACAGGTCGCCGACCAGGCGGTAGATCTGTTCACTCGCACCCGGTTTCGGTCGGTACGAAAAAATTGTCGTGCGGCTGCGCTTGTCCGGCTCGAAGAATGCGTCCCGATACGCCGTAATGGTGCGTCCCAGCCGCTTCCCGCCGTCCAGCAGATACATCTGTGCCCACAGGTCCATCAGACTGCGGGGGTTTGGCGTGCCGGTCAGTTCCACGATGCGGTTGATCTTGGGTCGCACCGCACGCAAAGCCCGAAAGCGCTTTGCCTGATGGTTCTTGAAGCTACTGCTTTCGTCAATCACCACCATGTCGAACGGCCAGTTCTTGCCGCAGTACTCGACCAACCACTGCGTGTTCTCGCGGTTGATCAGATAGACGTCGGCGGGAACGGCAAGCGCCCGTTTCCGTTCCTCCGCATTCCCTAAAACAGTGGAGAAGCGGAGAAACGACAGCGCCTTCCACTTTTCCGCCTCATTGTTCCATGTCGATTCCGCCACCTTTTTCGGCGCGATCACAAGTGCCTTGCATATGCGCCAATACTCATATTTGAGTTCCCGTATTGCCGTTAATGCGATAGCGGTCTTTCCCAATCCCATCTCAAGAAATAACGCGATTGCGGGATTCTCGATGATCGCTTTTACGCAAAACCGTTGGTATTCGTGTAATACGAGTTCTTTCATCCGTCCACCTCCTTTCCGGTGTCCGCCAAAATCTCCTTGCATCGCTCGACGACCCGGACGATGCCCTCCGGACCGTCCACCGTCGAAAACACCTCGAAACCTAAGCTCCGCAAAAGTCGCTGCACGTACCGCTGCCGAACGCGTTCTTTTTTCCCCGGGCTTTTCAGTTCCACGAACAGCACCTTTCCGCCGGGTAACAGAATTATGCGGTCCGGCACGCCGACGAACCCGGGACTTGCGAATTTTAAGTATAAAATCTTTTTTTGCGAACCGAAACTTTCCATGGCGACGGCTTCTACCTGCCGTTTCAAGTTTTGCTCGATGTCTCGTTCCATCGTGTGAAACCCTCCCCCGGCTACAGATTCGACCTATTTTCCAACATTTTATGAAAATAGGGCGCGTAGGGCGGAATCCGCCCTAAATTCTCTATTTTCAACACTGTACGGAAAAAATCTGTACTCTGTAGCCATTTTCAAAAAAAGTATTGCGGCGCATGGATTTTTTCGGCTACACTTGCGGCTACACTTGCGGCTACACTTTAAAATCTGTAGCCTTCATCCGGCTACACTTTGATTCCGATTTTAATAAGTGTAGCCGGCATCTGTAGCCAACTTCGTACCGATTTTGACGAACGCTCTTTGCTTTGCATAGGGACCTGTTTTTATAGGGTATTCACATTTTATCCAGCCGGAAATGTTTCCCAAAATTGCATTTAGTTCTCGCGTATCCGTTTGACGTATCTCTCGCGCACTCCCGTTGAACAGCTCGCACCAGATCTCCAGCGCACAGACGCGGTCGCGCTCTACCAGCACCGTTTCCGTCCCGTCCGGGTGCCGTGTTTGCCCCGCCCAGAAATCCCGCCGCCGGTCGAGAGACCAGTCTTGCCAATCTGATGGGACGCGGCGGTTCACAAACTCCTGTATCATGCCTTCGCGTACAGAGATCTCCCGGTGTTCCTCCTGCTTCCGCCTTGCTTCTGCTTCTACTTCGCCGGTCAGGTACAGCGGTTCGCCACACTGCCAGCGGACCTTCGCCTCTGCCCACATTTGGTCGATTACGTTCGGAGTCAGGTCGTCCCACACGTTCAGCCGATGTTCTCCGCTCACGTCGACCGGCCAGAAACGGCGGTTGCCGGTCGTGTCCTGCAGGAAGTCCGTCGTATTTGTCGTGCCGAAAAACACACACCGGCGCGGGATTTCCTTGACGTGCCGACCGTATGCCGCACGGTAACGGTCCGCACGGAGGGAAAGAAACTGCTTGATGCGGGCAACATCGGTACGCCGGAACGCGTCGAGCTCTGACACCTCTACCAGCCAAACGCCTTGAAGCAGTTCCGACGCGTCCTTGCCTTCGAAGGTGCGAATGGAATCGTTGAACCATCCGCGGCTCATTTTGTCCAGCAGCGTGGATTTGCCGATGCCCTGCGGTCCCGAGAGTATCAGCATATTGTCGTACTTGCAGCCGGGTACCATAGCGCGGGCGACGGCGGCCGTAAATGCCTTGCGGCATACGGCCCGGTTGTAGGTGGTGTCCTGCGCGCCGAGGTAGTCCACGAACAGCGTGTCCAGCCGCGGCGTTCCGTCCCACTCCAGCCCGTTGATGTAATTCTGTACCTCGTTAAAGGCATGTCGCGACGCGTGTACGTCCAGCGCTGAATCGATGTTGCCGCGCTGCGTGATGCCCCAGGTCAGTTCAAGATACCAGTACAAACCGTTGCTGTCGGTGTCGTCCCACAGGCGGCGGCGTCCGTCGCGTTCCCACGGTAGAGCGCCGAGTACTTCGCCGCGGTCGGCGAAACGGTTGAGCGCGAATTTGTCCTTCAGTGCCGGGTCCCCGTCGAGAATAATCAGGATATTGTCAATTGTGCCCTTCACCGCGCCGTTCTGGTTGCGCTTGAGCCGACTCGCCCAGTCAGTGTTCTCCGTTTTCGTGTTGTTCTCGGTCTGCGCGCCCGCAAAATCTCTCGCTACGGCATCCTGCTGCTCACGGTTAAGCGTTGCGACAATTGCCTTATCCGCAAGCGCCAGATCGCACATCGCTCGGAACGAGGGCAGACGGTTCACAGGCGTGTCCGGCGCCGCATCGTCGTCTTTTTCGCCGAACTTATGCAGCCGCACCAAGTCGAACGCGTTGACCAGCCGTCCGCCGCACGGGTCGGTCGCGTGGTGGGAGTATAGGAATTTGCCGCCCTCGTAAACGACCGCGCCGCCGGTCGTAGAGCCACCAAGGTAGGTGTATCGGTCCTCTTCCGTATCCACCGACTCATAGACCCCCGGCAAAAATGCGTCTATGGCGGCGTACACATCGTAGGTTCGGCAGAATGCGCCGACAATTCCCGGCTTTTCCAACGGATCCCCTTGCTTCATCGCCATCTTTTGGTGGTTCGTTGCGTTTGGAACTTGCGGCCACTCTCGGAAATTGTGCCAGTCCGTGTAGGTCCCGAGTAGCGCGTCCGCTTCCAGAAGCGGGGCATCCTTCGTCCGATACACATACTCACTGTCCGCACAGCAGGACGGCCAATACATAAGTTGCGCGAGCCCGAAGGTCGTCGGGTCTGCCATACCAATGCCGATTTTTTCCGCCGCACGGCGTGCGCATGGTTCGTATTCGTCCGGTGATACCGTTCGGTCGAGCGGCAAAATCACGCGAATGCGCGGCGCTCCTGCCGTGTGCTTGCGGGTACTGTAGACGCAGTATCCACAGCCAAGCGCGTCCACCTTTTTTATGACCTCTTCGGTTTGCCAGCCGGGGATGTTGTCGAAATCCAGC
Source organism: uncultured Clostridia bacterium (assembly GCA_947624575.1). GTDB lineage: Bacteria > Bacillota > Clostridia > Oscillospirales > Ruminococcaceae > CANQKG01. The sequence continues at coordinate 10,857 of CANQKY010000011.1, read as the reverse complement.
GTTATTATGTCGCGCCCGGTTACGTTTCCAGACTTTCGCCGCGGCCCGTTTAGAGTTCCGCCGACAAAACCGCCGACGTCCTTTAGCGCATCCCGCTGTGTTTTGTTCATCGCGAGATATTCTTGATAGGTCTCTGTACCGCGAATCGGAATTCGAAGCCGCTCATAAAGGGCTTCCACCGTCAGCTTTGTCTGCTTCCAAACGAGGTCGCGACGGCCATTGCCGATTGAGATGATGAGTTGTCTGTCATAATGCATGATGGCTCTCCTTTTCTCTGCCTTTCCTTGCAGCACGCCTTGCGATGTCCACGCTGCGCCCGATTGCCTGTTGACGCCCCGCCACCGCCGGCAAAGTTGTCAACAAACAGTTCCTTCATAACGACTCCTTTGCTCTGGATATTCTATATATTTACATTCGGCTTCGTTGAGCGTGGTTCTGTCGAAGGCCTCACCGAATTTTTCGATTACCGCTTGAATTTGTTTCTGGTCGAATCCTGCGTTTTCCATCGCAATGATACAGTATCCTATGCACGCACTATTGCTCCAGATTTCGGCGGCGATCCCGATTCCGTCAGATACAGATGTGCCGTCAGGCGCTCTATAACCTTCGGCATCGAGCTTTTTCAGCTTTTCCATAAATTCTTTGACCGTCATTTTTTGTCTCCTTCTTGCGACGTCACCATGATAGTGCCGTCGGGCGTGAACATTTTATCAAGCTTCATTTCGATTTGCCCCCCTTCCGTCACTATCTTCGGCTTTTTCGTTCCTCTTTGTAGGCGTTGTATTTTTTCCTGTACTCATACGACCTGCCGAAGATGTTCCACGCCGCCTTTACGACGTTTGGCTCATACGGACGAATTTTCTCCAGATCCTCAACTGCCTTATAGCTTATCGGGCATCCGCAACAGCCTGTGCGGGTCAAGCCGTAAACCTCATAGGCATCAGAATAATGTATCCCGTAATACTCCTTGTACCACGCCTTGTCCGTGTCGCTTACATAATACAAGGGGCGAAATCTGAATTGACCGCTCCCGGTTTCGGTGAAGCATAAGGTAGTGTTGTCTTTCCTCGGAACGGAACGCATACCGCCCTCATCTCGACGCTCGCCTGTAATAATCATATCGTAGTCTTTCTGCACCTGATGTGCGACCTGCTTTTTACAGTAGTCGCAGCACTTCGCGCTTATTCGGAAGTCGGGAGGATATTCGTCGATAAAGTCTCGCATATACTTTGACGAATTGATGACGAGCTGAATATTCGGGCGCGGCTCTCCGGAGGAATTGCAACAGCAAATGAAATTGATGACGCTCTCGCAATTTGGGTACCGCTCTTTCAGCTCTCGGCGCTTCGCGGCTTTGTCTTCGGCTTTCTCGTATTCCTCTGCTATCGAAAGCGGAACGCCTTTCTTTTGCCACTCTGAAAGTCCCGCACTCATGATTTTGCTAACAAATGGTATGCCGTATTTGTGCGCGGCGGTCACAATTCCCGTTTTCGGACGGCATTCGCGAATTTCAACTTTGTATTTTTTTGCGATCTCTTTAACATGCTCTTTGGTTGCTTTCATTTCAAGCCCTGTGTTAAAGAATACATAGTCAACGGGTGCCAAGGAAAACACATATCTGGTGCGCTCAATCAAGTCAATCAAAATATCGGAATCCGAACCACCGGAGTAGGAACATATGGCTTTCGGGTGTTCTTTGAGACGTCTGGCAATTATGCTTTCTATCGCTACGAATTTTTCTGGCGCATCGAAATCCGCGTATGCAGGGCGATTTGTGTATACCGCGCTTCGAAAGGCAGCTGTCTTCTCACTCTTCATAAATTTTATTCTTCTTTCTTTCTTCCTGTTTTTGTTCGATATACGACGCGACAGCGTCGAACGGTTCGTCGACAATCAACGTTTTCCCAGAGCATAGGTAGATTTTTGTGCCGTATACGCCGTTGTACGGTGACGCGACGTGTTTGATGTCCGATACGTTATCCAAGTTTACCAGCACCGTTTCCCCGGCGCCGGATAACGTAAAGCGTTCAAAGTGCATTTCGATTCCTCCCGATTAGTCTTTTCTGAAAAATGTACCGACCCAGCCATCGGCGCCGAGCGGCAAGTCCGGAGCCCATGAAAGCGGTTCCGTCATAAGGGAGACGACAGTACGCAGCATCGTCTTTTCGTCTGCGAATGGCAGGGTGTCAATCACGACCTCATCGTGCACATGGAACACGACGGGAAACCCTGCCGCCTCCAAGCGCTCGATTGCTTCCGCGAGGCAGTCCCTTGCAATCGCTTGCACGACGTTCTCCACGAGCTTACCGCCGTAGGTCTCGATGCGTTTCCACTTCTTCGTGGTCTGGTCTACGCCCATATAGGAGAGCGCCGGACCGCCCCAACGGTTTTTTCCGAGCGTAGGGTCGGTGTAGTATAGTTTTCGGCCGGACGGGAGCCTGACGGACAGGCAGGTGCGGTCCTGTGCGGTGTCGTATTCGCGAGCGAACGTGCAGCCGCGCACGTTGACTGTGCCGCCGTCCGAGACCACCTGCACCGCCGCCCCGTCGAAAGCGTACCACAAGTCCCGTATTTTCGCATTCGCGTCCCGCCACCGGCTGACGATGTCCGGCAATTCCGCTTCCGGGATACCCATGTCGAGCGCTCCCATGTTGATGAGTGCGCCAGTGCCGCCCTGATATCCTAGCGCCAGCTCGGCGACCTTGCCTTTTTGCCGCAGGTGCCCGTTCTCACCGCCCTTTACGACGTTACAGTGAAACATCTGTGATGCGGATGCGCAGTAGATGTCCCCGCCGCCACGGAATACCTCAAGCCGCCAATCCTCCCCGGCAAGCCATGAGATAACCCGCGCTTCAATCGCGGAGAAATCGGCGTCAATCAACACATGGTCTGCGGGAGCGACAAAAGCCGTCCGTATGAGTTGTGACAGCGTGTCGTTGACGCTGCCGTACACCGCCCGCAGTCCGTCAAGGTTTCGCTTTTTGACAAGCTCACGGGCAAGCGGCAACGGCTCTGTGTAGGTTCGGGGTAGGTTCTGCACTTGCACAAGCCGTCCAGCCCAGCGCCCGGTGCGGTTCGCACCGTAGTACTGCAACAGCCCGCGCACACGGCCGTCGGGGCATACACACGCCTCGATTGCATCGTATTTTTTGGTACTGGTCTTTCCAAGCTCCTGCCGGATTTTCAGTATGCGGTCGACCGCCTCACTGTTTTCGTCGCGGTGCAATAGCTTGCAGACTGTATCCTTGCGGAGGTTGTCGATTTCCTCGCCGGTTTCCGCCTCCAGCCAGCTCGTGAGCTGTCCGACGCTGTTCGGATTTCCCAGCCCCGAGATTTGCACCGCCTCGTGCAACAGGGTCGTACGGGCTGTTTCGCCGAGTTCCAGCGCGCCGCGGACAAAATCCATGTCCACAGCGACGCCACGGGCGTTAATTAGCAAATCCGTTTCCCACTGTTTCTGTACCCCGTCGGGGATGGGGCAGGCGGAGAGCCGTCGGTCAATTTCTATTTCCGCGACTACGTCCTGCTTGCAATAGGCTTTGAATAGCTCCCATTTTTCCGGGTCGTGGCGCGAGAGGTTGCGGGTCCTGCCGCCGTTTGTCCGTGTAGGCTTGCAGGGAGTGCAGAAATAGCGGATGAGCGCTTTACCGACGCGCAGCTTTTGCGTGTCTTCCGGCAGACCGAGCGCCAGCCCCGTCGCCTCCAGGCTTGCCGGATAGCCACAGTACAGACCGTGCAACATGGTGTCGCGGAATTTCGCCGCATAAGCGGAGGTGTACGTGATGGTAAAATGCCGTGCGAGACAGCTCGCCTCAAAGGCGGCGTTGTGCGCCACGAATACGCTGTCCTCGCGGGACAGGAGACCGCGAAACACCGTGTCGAAGTACGCGCGATCTCGCGTCTCCGTCAGGTCCAGCACGCGCACCGGCGCGCCGTCGACGCTGTAGGCGCATAGCAAAATCTCGAACGCCGGGCTCCAGACATATCGAAACGCACCGCCCTTCTTGATGTTGACGTCGGAAAACGTTTCGAAGTCGAGATACACGTGCATTGCTTTTAACACACCTCCTCGCCCCGGCGCGAACGCGAGACGCCGGCAGTGCGTCGTCTCACGTTCCGGGGGCTTCCTTGCTTAAAAGGGCAACTGGTCGTCTTCCAGCGGCAATCCGGTGATTGGGTCGACGGACATCGGCGCGACGCTCTGCCCGACGCCCGCGAAGTCGTCCGCGGCGGTGGCACGTCCGCCGAGCGGTTCGCCGTCGCGCGTCTTCATCACGTTGCCCAGCCCGCAGCCTACGCCGGCCTTGCGGTTTTTGTAGCCGTAAAAGTTCAACGTGACGCGGGCGTACATGCCGCTGTACACGTCCTGCGGCGCGAGTTCGACCCGCGTGTTGCTCTGCTCCACGACGCCAGGTTTCGTTGTCGAGGAGGCGTTCAGCACCCAACAGCCTTTGCATTCCGGGGGGTACGGGGTGCCGGCGTCCGGCTTCACGCCGTCGCCGTCGTGCAGGATGGGCGCGAAGTTGACACGCGTGCCGCCCCATTTCTCGTTGACGGCCTTCTGCGCCGCGGCTTCGATGGAGGAGCGGATGTCCGATACGGTCGCCGTGTCGGTCTTGGGAATGAGCAGCTGCACGGAGTACTTCGGGGTGTCCCCGGGGTTGTTCGTGTGCGGGGTGATGAGGTTGACGTAGGACAGGCGCACTTCGCCGGTCAGGACTTTGGTTGCGATGTTCTGGTACATAACGATTCTCCTTTGTTATTGTGATTTCATTGTTTCTAAGTTTGCAAAATCGGACGCTGCCGTACTGTACGGCTCGCGCTTGTCGGACATCGGCACAAGCGTGGGTTTGCCCTGCGGTTTGACGACCTGTTTTCCCAGCAGGTCTGCAAACTTTTTTTTGCCGAGCATCTTTTCCAGTTCCGAGAGCGTTTTTGGCTTGCGGTCGTAGAGTAGCGCCTCGTCGTAGCCCGCGGTCAGCAGTGTTTGATAGGCCGCATCCGTATCCGCGAACGCGCGGTTGCTCCGCCCAGCGACGAGCTTCCAGCCGGGGATCTCTCCGCCGGCGAGCAGGGTATCCGAGGCGTAGGTTTGCAGGTCTGCATACCACTGCACGAGGTCTTTGCCGCGTTCCAGCAGTTCGCCGATCTCCGTGTCGGAAAGCGGGACGCCCCGGAAGTCCTCCAACGCCATGTTCTGTTCGGCTCTGGCGCGACACTGTGATTTACCTCTGCAAAAGCGGCAGTGTTCGCCGGGGCAGAAGCGCCCCGGACCGTCATACGCCTCCCGTGCGACAGGCTTGATGCTCTCGCCCCACTCTCGCAACTCCTCGACGGTCATGCGCTCCTCCTCGACGGCTTCGGACAGCCGGGGCTGGCAGATTCCCATCGATACGCCGCTGATTACGCCGCCGTACACCGGGGCGAACGCTTTCAGCGCGCCGAGCGCGTACAGACGCATTTGCGGGTTGCCGGTCGCCGATACCGGCACACCTTTTCCGTGCTTGTAGTCCGTGATGTGCAGTGCGCCGTCGCCAATCATGGCGCAGTCGCAGGTGCCGAACCCCTCCGGGATGTAGTCCGAAAGATCGACTCGGATCTCCAGCGCCACGTACGGCGTAGTCGGATAGGACGCAGCCTTCTCGGCGAGGTAGCAGGCGTAGGTTTCGGCGGTCTGCAGCATTTCGTCGGACCAGCGGGGATCTTCCCGTAGCTCCGCCAGCCGCATGTCGAATGCACGGTCGGATAGTAGAAGAAGCTTACGTCGGGCATAAAGCTCGCAGACGCTGTGCGCGAGCCGCCCTTCCTCCGCGTATTCACTGGTCCTTTCCGGGAACTGCGCTTCAAATCGCGGCGCGGCGGTGCATGCAAGCCAACGATATGCAGATGATGCACTCAGCAAGGCGTGCTCGGTGGGTGTGGGCATACGTATTTCCTCCTTTCAAATCGCCGCCCCGAGCGCTCTCAAATCGGCAGCGAAGGCGATACGCGTTTCGGCGGGCTTGTCCCGTAACTGCATGACAGCCTGAACGCCGTACCGTTTCAGCAGCTCGAGCAATTCCGGCGTCCTGCCCTGTTCGCACAGCGCGGCGCCCGCCCTGCCGATCTCCTCCAGTGGAATTTCCGGGCTGCTCGGCGTGGGTTCGGTCGGTTCGCTGCTTTCGGTCGGTTCGCTGCTTTCGGTCGGACGCTCTCGGACAGGCTCGGACGACGCCGGACGGGGGGCGCTGTCCTGTTCGGTTTTGCCCCCGATGGCCCGCGCGAGGTTGTTGATCGCTTCCGGCAGTCCCGGAATTTCGACATTCACTTTGATTTCAAGCATGGTGTTTCTCTCCTTTTGTATTTCTACTTTGTTTCTTTGTATCCGTTATACAGCCGCATGACCTTGTCGGTGTACGCCGTGGAATGTACGCCCTTGTCCCACAGCCGACGCGCCCCGGTCGGACCGCAGTTGTACCGCATCAGCGCGGCAACGACGTCGCCGTCAGTCGCTTGCAACGCCTGTGACAGGACGTATATCCCGGCGTGTACGTTTTGGTAGGGGTCGAGGAAGTTTTGTATCCCTAGTTTTTCGGACAGTTCGGTGTGACCGATTTCGTTGATTTGCATCAGTCCGTAGTCGTCTGTCGCGCTGACGGCGTCCGCACGGAAGGCGCTTTCGGCGTCAATCACTGCGACGACCAGTTCGAACGGCACATCATAGCTGTCGCACAGGTCGTATATGTAGTCCTGTAGTTCGACGGACAGCGGCACGTCCAGATACCGCCGATACTCGTTTGCGGGTATATCGGACGTATCACTCGACGCCACTTCGTCCGCTTGGCTGGTGCTTTCTGCCAGTTCGCTCGGCGTGCGGTATACGGCTGTGAGGCGCGGCTCCGCGTCCGTCTGCGCTTTGGACGCTTCCAGCGCCTCTTCCGCCCGAGACACGAGCGACGCAACGAGCAGGCCCAGCAGGAACCCGATCAGCACCAATTCGACGAGGAACAGCACGTTCTGATATTTTTCAGTCGGTTTGTTCGTTTTCATTTTCTCTTCCTTTCTTTATTCGTACGAACGGCTTCGACTATTCCGAGCCGCTTGAGTTTTTGCAGCATGTGTTCAAGTCGGTCGATGTCCAATCCCCACGCCCGGTAGGCGCAGCGGGTCAGGACAGACCGATTGTCGTATTGGAGCATACCTCGCAGGGACGCTTCCGCCCGGGCGACGTCTTTTAGCCGCGCAACAGTGGTCGGACCGATCCCTGGAAAAAGCTCCCTGATGTCCTTGTTGTATAGGCAGAACCGCTCGTTGTAGATGCGTACCGCAGTTTCGACGCTCGCAATCTGCGGAATGTTCATGCTCACGACGGCTGCCCCCTTTGAAAGATGCCAAGTGTCGCGGCTTTGTTATACCGTCTTTCGAGGTCCTTGATGTCAAGCCCCCACGCCTCGTAGGCGCTGTCGGTAAGCACTAGGCGGTTATTCGGCTGCGTCTTGCCCTGTTCTGCGGCGTGCTCTCTGGCACGTACTTTCAGACGTTGCACCGTTGCACTGCCGATGCCCGGAAACAGTTCGACGATGTCATCGTTGCACAGGGTGATTTTCGTGTAGTACAACCGTACCGCAGTTTCGACGCTCGCGATTTGCGGAATGTTCATGCTCATGGTTTTACGCTCCTTTCGTTGTTTGATTTGGATCCGCTGGTTTGTCGTCGTCGGTGTCCTCGCACAGCAGCTCGTCGATGGTGCAGCCGAGCGCGTCGGAAATCTCTTTTCCAATCTGCAACGATGGATTTTTTGTCCCTCTCTCGATTTGACACAGCATTGCTTGCGATATCCCGACGATCTCTGCCAGCTCGGACTGCGTGATTTTCTTGTCCACTCTTAGGCGACGAATGTTTTCTCCTACGTTCAATTTCCTGTCCTCCCTGTTGATTTACCACAACTTTTTTCACGTTTTCTCGTCTTTCCCATTGCATTTTGCTCCTTTTTGTGTTATGATGTTGCTGTAGTATTTAACACGGTTATATTATATCTTACTTTTCGCACCGTGTCAATATCTAAAACTGATTTTTTTCACTTTTGTGCACCTGGACAAATTATAGCGGTGCGAATTGTAAGATTTGCTCAAGGAGTAGAGAATATGTTTTGGATCAATTATGTTAAGCTGTGTGCAAGCAATAACAAAAAACCCAATCCGGTTGCTGCTGAATTGGGCTTTTCGTCGGGATCCGTAACGAAGTGGAAAAATGGCGCGAAACCAAGTGATACCACTCTTCAAAAAATTGCCGATTATTTTGGTGTGACGGTGGACTATCTGCTTTCCGATAAAAGTGAACCACCTGCCACGACGAAAGAAAACAGGGCAGAAGCAAACACCTCCAAATCAAACGTTATTTTTCTCGACACCAAAAACATCTACCTGATTCCGCTCTTCGAGTCCGTTTCCGCGGGTCTCGGTTCCTATGCTGACAGTGATGTGATCGACTATGTGCCACTGTATATCGCGAATGCTGCAGAAGCGGAGGAAACCATGTGCATTCGCGTCTGTGGAGACAGTATGTACCCCAAAATCGAGGAGGGGGATATCATACAGGTACACAAACAGGACAGTGTTGACAGCGGAACGCTTGCCGTTGTCCTGCTCGATAAAGAGGAGGGGCTTGTAAAGCGGGTCGAATACGGACTTAACTGGATCGAACTGCATTCCATCAACCCGATGTACAAGCCGATGCGGTTCACCGGTCCGGACGTCCAGCGTATCCAGGTCGTCGGAACCGTCAAGAAAATCATCAAAAGCGTCTGAAAATAAAAAAACCGGTCGAAACCGGCAAGCAGATAAGGCGAAGTATATAGTATGTATGCTTTCGATTCCCTCTCCGCGGCTTGACGCTGTGCCGGAAAGAAAATCAGGAAAGGGTGAAGGGTATCATGAACATTCCGGTCTCCCTCTCCGCCCGGATCGCCGAGGTCGGAGAGCGGCTTGGCGCGGCGAAGATCCTTCTTTACGGGTCCCGCGCGCGGGGAGACAACCGCGAACGAAGCGACGTCGATCTGGCGGTGTACGGGATGCCCGCGGTGAACCGCGGACGGTTTCTGGACGCCGTCGAAAACCTCCCGACGCTGCTGGAATTCGACGTCGTGTTCGTCGACGCGGGAACCGACCGCGCGCTCTTACAAAATATCGAAAAGGACGGTGTACCGGTCATGGAAAAATTTGCGGAGAAGTATGAAAAATGCACGCTTGCCGTTCAGCGGCTGCGGGAAGCGCTCGCGGACTACGAAAAAACGCCGCTGGACTCCGTCCGCGACGGTGTGATCCAGCGGTTTGAATTCTGCGCGGAGCTCGCCTGGAAATCCACGCGGGAATACCTGAACGACCAGGGATATGTGGACCTGAACAGCCCGAAAGAGGTCATGCGGAAAGCGTTTGCCGCCGGGATCGTGGACGACGGCTCGTCGTGGATCGACCTGCTCAACGACCGCAACCGCACGTCGCATTTGTACGATTCGGCGACCGCCGCCGAGATCTTCGCGTCGATCAAGAGCGTCTATTTGCCGATGTTCGAATCTCTGTTGGCGCGTCTGGGCGGGGATAGCCATGCCAATCTATAAAACGCCAGGCGCGAAGGATGGAAAACAAAAATATCGCGTGCGGATAAACTATACCGACCGAAACGGCGCGCCGCACCAATTGACCCGCATCGCCTACGGGAACACCGAGGCGAAACAACTGGAGGCGGCGCTGCGGCGGGAATATGTCGGCGGGAACGAGGGTCCCGGTCGCCTTACCGTGCGCGACCTGTACGAGCAGTACATGGAAACTAAACTCCACGAAGTGCGACGATCCACCTATGAAAAAAGTCGCCGCTCTCTTGAGGCAAACGTTCTGCCAATCCTTGGCGATGTTCGCCTGGATCGGCTCAACGCGCAGACGCTCCAGGCATGGAAAAATCAAGTTGCGAGCAAAAACATATCCGCAAGGTCGCAGCGAAACATCTATTCTGAGTTGCGCGCTATGCTCAATTACGGTCTGCGCTTGGAATACTTCGCCCGGAATCCGTTGCTCACCGTCGGCAACTTCAAGGATAAAGATTTCACGTCACAAAAGGACCGTTTGCACTACTATACGTCCGAACAGTTCGTCCGGTACATAACCGTTGCTCGTCAGGAGGCAGAAAGAAGGGATACGCTTGCCGATTGGGGGTATTATGTGTTCTTCGCGATTGCGTACTATACGGGTTTGCGAAAGGGCGAAATCAATGCACTCAAGTGGTCGGATATCGAGGGAAACCTATTGAACGTCCGTCGGTCTGTTACGCAAAAGGTCAAAGGGGAAGGCATCGTGGAAACGCCCCCAAAAAACAAAACGTCCTACCGAACGCTACAAATTCCTCTTCCGCTGCTGGATATTCTACGCGAGCAGTACAATCGGTGTCTGACAATCGAAGGGTTCTGCGACAACTTTCGCGTATGCGGTGGGGAGCAGTGTTTGAGCGATACGGCCATTGAGAACCGAAACACGCTGTTTGCGAGAAAGGCCGATCTGCCGCACATACGGATCCATGATTTCCGTCATAGCCACGCTTCGCTCCTAGCCAACGAAGGAATCAACATTCAAGAAATTGCCCGTCGGCTCGGTCACTCTAAAATCGAGCAAACGTGGAACACCTACGCGCGCCTCTACCCCCGCGAAGAGGAACGCGCAATACAGATTTTAAATCGTGTAAAATCATAAAAATCGTGTAAAAAACGTGTACGCAAAAAGAAAAACCGCTTATTTCAAGCGGTTTTTCGTCATTGGTGGAGGCGAGGGGAATCGAACCCCTGTCCTAAGACCCTTCCGGCAGGTTTTCTCCGAGCGCAGTACATACTTA